>NZ_LR134263.1:1554533-1865440 GCF_900636325.1 Staphylococcus delphini | reverse complement strand
AATTAGTGTTTCTAGATTTAGGTATAAGTATGAAATGCCTATGATAATAATTGGCTTTATAGCTATATTTCTCTATATAATTATGGCTATAGTTTTGTTAATTTTTTCTATTGATATACCTGAATGGGTTTATGGAGCTTTTTTGGGCTTGTTGATACCTTTTCTTGCTATATTTACTATTCGTTACCTTTATTGGAATAGTATTTCAAACGGAGTTGAAATCAATGAAAATCAACTGAGTGAAATATATGATATCTACCTTCAACTAGCAACTGAAATGGGATTTAATTCAAAAAAATTAAAATTACCTAGATTGTATTTAATTAATGGTAATGGTGTTATGAATGCATTTGCAGCTAAATGTACTTTGAAGAAAAGATACATAGTAATACATAGTGATTTGCTAGATCTCGCTTATAAGTTTGATGAAATGCCTTTAATAAAATTTGTTTTGGCTCACGAACTAGGTCACCATAAATGTGGACATACAAATATTTGGCGATTGATTTTCTCCCCTTTTTTAAAGCCTTTGTATTTAGACAAAAGTTTAACTAGAGCTCAAGAATACACGGCTGATAGAGTAGCGCTATATTATGCACCAGAAGGCGCATTAAGTATGATTTATCTATTCTCCGGAAAATATATGGGTTCTAGAATTGAGATTGAAGAATATTTCAAAAGCATAGATTTACACGACGAAACAATTTGGCTTAAATTGAGTAATTTTTTATCTGATCATCCTGTAGGCTTTAGGAGAATGAAAGCATTAAAAGAAGCGAAGGAAAAAGGAACTTGGGATGTTCATGGTAAGTTTATTTGATTGTATTGTAGAAAACGATATAATTATAAAAGAAAGCACATGAAGTGGAGAACTGTTGTACTTTACCTCCTCTTCATGTGCTGTAGTATGCGTGAATCATGAAATATCAGTTCGACATCTATGTTTACACAAACTAGATTATGACTGATTATAATCAATGATATAGTTATTAAGTTTTCATAAAAACACTCAGAACAAATATCCCGTGCTTGTCATTTGTTTTGAAACTCTATTAATTATTTAATACAGTCGATAATCATTTTTTTTGTATTTTCATCAATGATAGCATGCTCTTGAACATCTACTGACTCTTGCGTTTCATCAGAAGTTACGATATTACCGCCAATCCCGAAGCTTGATAGTCCGCCATCGTTTTCAATTGAAAGAGCTAGAATGTTTTTACCATGCGTTTGAATATCCCCACCGATGTAAAAGTCTTTGATTTCTCCTTGACCTTTAATGGATAAAGCAGTTGCATCCAGTTTTTGTATTTGACCTTTAACCAGCGACTCTCCCGTTGTACCAAAAGTTTTTAAATGATTGTTAATTTTAATGTGGCCCACAGGTTTTGAAAACTGCATACCAATTGAGCCATCACCATAAGTGATAATTGAATCAAACTCGGCGTTATGGATTGTGCCATCATATTGATTAAATCCTCTTGCGCCCGAACCATATGTTTCGATAGGTTTTTTAGCAATAAAGTTATGCACTGTACCAAAGTTAACAAAACCTATACCTGAAGTTCCATATGATTGGATATTTTCAAAACAAATCCAATCGTCTACTTCACCCCATACATCAATAACCATATCGTTAACACCATAAGTAGTTATAGGGCCGACAGAGTCAATTTTTTTTGCGTGCGCACCCGAAATTATGAAAACACCAGCTGTTATTAACGTTGGTTGTCCAAATGGAATCATGCCATTTGAATAAACAGCATTTGTTTTAAGATAGTCAACTTCGACTTTACCGCCATCGTAACCAAAACCGCCAATAAATATTCCTGTACCAATAACTGGTGCTTTTTCGCGGCCTATTTTGACCCCTTCAATTTTAGTTGTAATTAGTGATTCTGGGTCTTGATTGTAATTATAAATAGTTAGCGCGCCTTGATAAACTGAAACACCGTAAGCTAATGGTTTTTCAGCAGCAATTCGTGTATCCGCTGAGACAATGTCGAGATCATGAATAGTTAAATTTAATTTCTTTTGAGGTCTACGAGTTAAAATTTGAACTTGTCCAGTAATTATTAAAGAAGAAAGCTCAATTTCACCTAAATCTTCAAAATTGGAGTTGATAAAAATTGCACGTTGGTCTTGATTGGTTTGAATTGCCAAATTTGTGATTTTGTTATCTCCTTCTAAGCTGAAACCATCTCCGCGACTAAAACTAATAAGAATTTCTTTTTCATTTGAGCCGGAAATTGAGACACCTTTACTCAAATGAATTGAATAGGGTACTAAAAACGATTGAGTGATTTTAATGTCTTTTTCTCCGTTGTTAAGGGCTTCTTCTAATGCGCTTAAATTGGCAACTTCTACTGTCATACTATCAAACTCCTTCATTAAGTATTTTAATATAGTTAATCTCAAAATAGAAAAAGAACTATATTCAGATAGCATTTTAAAGGAACTTAGTTGATATTTCTATTTTTTTGCTCTTAAAAAAAGGTGTAAAACAAAATAATCGTAATGGCAAGTTATGAAGTTTTGAATATCTCCCAAATAACGTGTGTAATCGAATTCCCTAACCTTATTGCAGGCGAGGGATTTTTAAGGCAACAAAAGGGCAAATGGTTCAATGTGATAGATTTTTAATTGATCATTGAGCGGTTTGTCCCTTTTTTGCGTACGCATAATGATGTATGATGCGTTTTTTGTTATGATGACGATGAGAGACTATCGCAATTTAGGTGAGAATAAGCTATAATATAATGATAAATTTTCGTGAGGGGCGATGAATGATATGATCAGAAAAATTAAAACGCATATGCATCCGATTTTGAGAAAAAAAGCAGCGCCTGTAACTGAGTTTGATGCACATTTGAAAGACATCATTCAAGATTTGGAAGATACGTTATATGATGCAGAAGGTCAAGCGTTAGCGGCACCGCAAATTGGTGTGAGTGAGCGTGTCGCAATTGTCGACATGGAACAAGATGGCCTGTTACAGCTGATCAATCCTGAAGTCGTTACCCAATCAGATGAAACAGCGACGGAACTTGAAGGGTGCTTGAGTGTGCCGGGACGTTTTGGTGAAGTGACGCGCAGTCGTATGATTACGGTTCGAAGTTATGATTTAAATGGCAATGAAGTCGAAATGACGGCTTATGATGACATTGCACGGATGATTTTACATGTTATTGATAATTTAAATGGCGTTTTATTTGTAGATATAATGGATCGAGAAATTTCAAATGCAGAATTGGAGGCTTATTTAGAAGATGAGTAAAATTATTTTTATGGGGACACCTGATTTTTCAACAGCAATTTTAGAAATGTTAATCGATACTGAAGAGGTGATTGCAGTTGTCACTCAACCCGATAGACCTGTGGGACGTAAACGGGTACTCACACCGCCTCCAGTGAAAAAGGTGGCTGTTGCACACGATATTCCTGTGTACCAACCTGAAAAGTTAACTGGCTCAACAGAACTTGAGACATTACTTCAAATGGAATGTGACTTGATCGTGACAGCGGCGTTTGGTCAATTATTACCTGAATCATTACTTGAACATCCAAAATTTGGCGCGGTTAATGTACATGCGTCATTATTGCCAAAATATCGCGGTGGTGCACCAATCCATCAAGCGATTATTGACGGTGAAGCAGAAACAGGCGTGACAATCATGTACATGGTGAAAAAGTTAGATGCCGGTGATATCATTTCACAACGTGCGATTCCAATTGAAGACACGGACAATGTGGGGACTATGCATGATAAGTTAAGTGCACTTGGTACGGACTTATTAAAAGAAACGCTCCCATCAATTTTAAATGGCACGAACGACCGTGCGCCACAAGATGAAGCATTAGTGAGCTTTGCATCGAACATTCAACGTGAAGATGAACGTATTGATTGGACACAAGGTGCGCGTACGATTTTTAACCATATTCGCGGCTTATCTCCGTGGCCAGTGGCTTATACGACATTTGAAGATAAAAATATGAAGTTATATGAAGCGCAACTCATAAAAGGTCAATCTGGGCGTCCGGGTGTAATTATCGATGTTACGAAAAAACACATCATTGTCGGTACAGGTTCAGACGATGCGATTGCACTGACAGAAATTCAATTAGCGGGTAAGAAAAGAATGCCTGTTGCACAATTTTTAAGTGGTTTCCAAACATCTCTAGTTGGAAAGGAACTCATCTAAATGGTCACAGTTCGTGAATTAAGTTTAATGACAATTGAAGCGGTGTTGAAAGACGGAGCTTACAGTAATTTAAAAATGAATGAGATGTTACAGACGTATCCATTAAATCCTGCTGATCGCGGTTTATATACGGAACTTGTATATGGCACGATTAAGCGAAAACTGACGTTAGATTATTATTTAAAACCGTTCATCAAAACAAAAATTAAAGGCTGGGTGCGTCGTTTATTATGGATGAGCCTGTATCAATTCCTTTATTTAGATAAAGTGCCGACGCATGCTTTAATTAATGAAGCCGTGAATATCGCTAAGAAACGTGGTGGCGTACAAACGGGCAATACGGTCAATGCGATTTTACGTCAAATGACATCGCAGCCATTACCAGATGTGACTGCGATTAAAAAGCAACCTGAAAGACTTTCAATTCAATACAGTATACCGACTTGGATTATCAAACATTGGTTAACGCATTTCGGAACTGACACGACTGAAGCGATTGCGTCGAACTTGCTTCTCCCAGGAACACAAACTGTACGTGTGAACCGTACACAAATCACAGTAGATGAAGCGATCGCGCAATTACGTGCTGAAGGTTTTGACGTTCAATCGGATGCTCATATTGACGTTTGTCTACACGTGTCAGGTCATGGTGTGATGACTTCTGAGCTGTTTCAAAAAGGTTTGATCAGTATCCAGGATAAGAGCTCTATGTTTGTCGCGGAATATATGGGGTTACAACCGGGTGACACCGTGTTAGATAGCTGTAGTGCCCCTGGAGGAAAAGCGTGCCACATGGCTGAAATTTTAAATGGTCAAGGAACAGTGCTCGCAACGGATGTACATGCGCATAAAATCCAGCTCATTGACCATAATATTCGCAAGTTACATTTAACAGGAATTCATGCAATGCAACATGATGCGACACAACCGTACGACCAGCAGTTTGACAAAATTTTACTCGATGCGCCGTGTAGTGGGCTAGGCGTTTTGAGACATAAACCAGAAATTAAATATATGATAACGCCACAAGATGTAGAGGGATTAGTAGACTTACAATTACGCATCATCGACAATGTTTCAAAGCATCTTAAAGCGGGTGGGACATTGGTTTATTCAACATGTACAATCGAACAACTTGAAAACGACAATGTGATTTATACCTTTTTGAAGTCGCATCCTGATTTCGAATTTGATTTTATTGAAGACCCACGGACACATGAACCAGTGAAAACATTGCAACTATTGCCACAAGATATGCATGCAGATGGTTTTTTTATAACGAGAGTAAGGAAGAAAGGGTAGACGATATGATTACTGCAGAAAAGAAAAAGAAGAATAAATTTTTGCCAGACTTCGAGAAACAATCGATTTATTCACTCAGATTTGATGAATTGCAAGGTTGGTTGAAAGAGAATGGCCAACAAAGTTTCCGGGCTAAACAGATTTACGAATGGCTTTATGATAAACGTGTAGATACTTTTGAAGAAATGACGAATTTGTCGAAAGAATTGCGTCAACTTCTCGCGGACCACTTTACGATAACGACTTTGGAAACGGTCGTCCGCCAAGAAAGTCGCGATGGCACAATCAAGTTTTTATTTGAATTACAAGATGGCTATACAATTGAAACAGTTTTAATGCGTCATGACTATGGGAATTCTGTATGTGTGACGACACAAGTGGGCTGTCGTATTGGCTGTACGTTTTGCGCGTCAACATTAGGCGGATTGAAGCGTAACTTAGAAGCTGGTGAGATCGTATCACAAGTCTTAACTGTGCAAAAAGCGTTAGATGAAACGGACGAACGTGTCTCTTCTATCGTCATCATGGGCATTGGTGAACCGTTTGAAAACTATGATGAAATGATGGACTTTTTGAAAATAGTGAACGATGATAACAGCTTAAACATTGGTGCACGTCATATTACGGTTTCAACATCAGGTATTGTACCGAGAATTTATGATTTTGCGGATGAATCACTTCAAATTAATTTTGCGGTGAGCTTACACGCAGCAAATAATGAAATTCGTTCAAAATTAATGCCGATTAATAGAGCATATGATGTGGATAAATTGATGGAAGCGATTCAATATTATCAAGAAAAAACCAATCGTCGTATTACGTTTGAATATGGCTTATTTGGTGGCGTGAACGATCAACTTGAACATGCACGCGAACTTGCCAAATTGATTAAACCACTCAATTGTCATGTGAATTTAATACCAGTCAACCACGTCCCAGAGCGTAATTATGTGAAAACGCCGAAAGATGACATTTTTAAGTTTGAAAAAGAATTAAAAAAATTAGGCATTAATGCTACAATTAGACGTGAGCAAGGCGCAGATATCGACGCAGCATGTGGACAACTTAGAGCAAAGGAACGTCAAGCAGAAACGAGGTAGAACATAATGTTAAATGCAGAATTTTTTTCAGTAGCAGGTAATTTTCGTGACAACAATGAAGATGCAGGTGGCGTATTTTATAATAAGACAGATCAACAATTTTTAGTGCTATGTGACGGTATGGGTGGCCATCAAGCAGGTGAAGTGGCGTCACAATTTGTCGTCAGTGCTTTACAAGAAAGATTTGAAGCAGAAAACTATATTGAACCTGAACAGGCAGAAGCTTGGTTGAAACATCAACTTCAAATCGTCAACCGTGATTTATATGATCAAGCACAACAAAATTCTGACTATCGTGGTATGGGGACGACGTGTGTATGTGCATTAGTCTTTGACCATCATATTGTTGTCGCAAATGTAGGCGATTCACGTGCATATTTAACGAATGGTCGAACGATGGACCAAATTACAATTGACCATACATTCGTCAATCAGCTCGTGATGTTAGGTGAAATTACCGAAGAAGAAGCTTTTGAACATCCGAGAAGACATATTATTACTAAGGTGATGGGGACAAATCGTTTTGTTACGCCTGATATTTTCACTAAACGTACACAATTTTATCAATATCTGATTTTAAATTCTGATGGTTTAACAGATTACGTGAGACCTCATCAACTTCATACATTATTGAATGATCATGAATCTGTTCACGAAATCGGCGAGAAAATGTTAGCACTCGCTGAAGAATTAGAAGCGAAGGATAACATCTCATTTGTACTAGCTGAGATTGCAGGTGAACCTGTATGATTGGTCGCTTAATAGATGACCGCTATGAGTTAAAGCAAATTCTCGGTGGCGGTGGTATGTCAAATGTTTATGTCGCAATGGACACGATTTTGAACCGTCAAGTGGCTGTGAAGTTAATTCATATTCCACCGAACGAGAAGCAAGCGACGATCCAACGCTTTGAAAGAGAGGTACAGAATACAACGATATTGACGCATCCGAACATTGTGAGTGTGTTAGATGTGGGTGAAGAAGTGGACTTTTTCTTTTTAGTAATGGAGTACATTGAAGGTCCGACACTTGCTGATTATATTAAAGCACATGGGCCGTTGAAGCCTGAAAAAGCACTGTATTTCATTGAACAAATACTGAGTGGGATTCGTCATGCGCATGAGCGTGGCATTGTACACCGTGATATTAAACCACAAAATGTCATGATAGATAGTAATCAAATGCTGAAAATAGTGGATTTTGGTATTGCGAAGGCTTTAAGTGAAACCGCTATGACGCAGACGAATCATGTAGTCGGCACGGTCCAATATTTATCTCCTGAACAAGCGAAAGGCGAAAAAACAGGGGAACGTTCGGACATTTATTCAATTGGTATCGTTTTATATGAGATGCTCACGGGTCATCCACCTTTTACAGGAGAGACAGCAGTGAGTATTGCGATTAAACAAATACAAGAATCTGTGCCAAACGTGACAGATACGCGAAGAGATGTGCCACAAGCGTTAAGTAATGTCATTTTAAAAGCAACAGAAAAGGATCAAAGTCATCGTTACCGTTCAGTATCAGAAATGGCACACGATGTCATGTCGACTTTAGATCCGAGTCGCCAAAATGAAGCAATATACGAAGTGGACGGTACAGCGACGAAAACTGTACCAATCAATAAAAATGCATTAAAAGCTGAACAAGCGAAACAAGGTCAAGCTGTTGATGAAACGGCACAAATTCCAATTGTCACGCCTGAAGAGCAACCTCAGGCACAACCTAAACCGAAACCAAAGCCACAACCTGCCTATTATAGCCCACCACCGAAACGCTCAGGACGCAAAAAACTAATTTTTGGTGTGATTTTACTACTTTTATTAGGTAGTTTGTTTATTTTTATGGGAGCAGCGATGACTGGAGATAAATACAGTCAAGTGCCTGAAGTGCTCGGTAAATCGAAAGCTCAAGCTGAAAAACTATTAAAAGATAATAAATTGACAGTGGGTGATGTCACGTATGATTACAGTGACCGTTACAGTAAAGATCAAGTGATGACTGTCGATCCTGAAGAAGGTACGAAAGTCGAACAAGAAAGCAGTGTGGACCTTGTCATTTCGAAAGGGCAACGTGTAGAAGCGATGCCGAATTTGGTAGGGATGACGAAACAAGATGCCGAACGAAGATTAAAAGAATTAGGCTTCACACACGTGACATTCACAAAGGCCTATACTGAGAATAATATTGAAAAAGGTCATATCGAGGCGCAAAGTATTCAGCCAGGTCAAAATGTGGCAGTGACGCAAGATAAAGTGGAAGTCACAGAATCACTCGGTAAACGTCAAGTGTATGTCGGTGATTATACGAACAAAGACATAGATGACGTGAAAGCAGAATTAGAAGAAAAAGGACTTGTCGTTGAAATTGAAAAAGAACGTTCAGACCGTCGTGTGAAAAAACATCATATTATCAATCACTCGCCTAAAAAGACCAATGTAGAAGAGGGCGATACGGTGAGCTTTATCGTGTCAACAGGCGAGAAAGTGATGAAGACAGTGATGAAGACAGTGATTCAACGGTGAAGACGTACAGTGAAACGGTGAACATTCCTTATACAGGTAAAAATGATAAGCCTCAAAAAGTAGAAGTTTTTATTACAGACAAAAATGATAATGGTCAAAGCCCTGCTGAAACGTTTAATATTACGCGAGATACGCCGCAAACAATGCAATTTGTAATAGAGAAAAATAAAACGGCGAAGTATGTGATTAAAGTGGATGGTAAAACAGTGGCGAGAAAGACGATTGATTATGATGATTTTTAGAAGATGAAGTGTTGTTTTTGTTAGGTTTCAGCATTTCGGTGACATGTGTGTTTCAATCTTACAGATTGCTGAACGATGCTTCGTTGTTATATTGATTTAGTCTTATTGATGCAATCTAAGGCTCGCGTTCCTAGGGGCTGGTCCTTCAACTAAATTCGGCTTGATGATAGTGTACATTTGGTGGTAGCCGAATTGGATTTTCCGGACCAGCTGATCCCTCAGGAGTCTCGCCTAGATTGCTAATCAATAAGGCTATTTTGTTTTTATGAAGCATCGTTCTGGCAATCTGTTTTGTTTGGAGAAACGTAGGTGTTGTTGTGCTTGGTAAAAACAAAACCGTCGTCTTTCGCCACTATTTTTTTTTGTGTGTCGAAAGAGATGAGTTGTCATGTCTTATTGATGCAATCTAGGGCTCGCGTTCCTAGGGGCTGGTCCTTCAACTAAATTCGGCTTGATGATAGTGTACATTTGGTGGTAGCCGAATTGGATTTTGGGAGCAGTACAGAAATCTCATATGAAATAAAGATTTCGTCGTACTGCCCCCGCAAGGCTGACTAGACTTCTCAAAAGTATAAACATTGAGAAGTCAGACAGCTACTGCGTTAAACAGTAACCACTTTTCAAGTTAAATGACATTACTTTGCCTTTAACATAATCCCTCAGGAGTCTCGCCTAGATTGCTAATCAATAAGGCTATTTTGTTATTATGAAGCATCGTTCTGGCAATCTGTTTTGTTTGGAGAAACGTAGATGTCATTGTGCTTGGAAAAAACAAAATCATCATCTTTCGCCACTGTTTTGATTAGGTGAAGGGTGTAGGTGCTTGAGTTTGTTAGGAGTCTCGCCTAGATTGCTAATCAATAAGGCTATTTTGTTTTTAGGAAGCATCGTTCTGGCAATCTGTTTTGTTTGGAGAAACGTAGATGTTGTTGTGCTTGGTAAAAACAAAACCGTCGTCTTTCGCCACTATTTTTGTTTAGGTGCAGGGTGTAGGTGCTTGAGTTTGTTAGGAGTCTCGCCTAGATTGCTAATCAATAAGGCTATTTTGTTTTTAGGAAGCATCGTTCTGGCAATCTGTTTTGTTTGGAGAAACGTAGGTGTTGTTGTGCTTGGAAAAAACAAAATCATCATCTTACGCCACTGTTTTGTTTAGGTAAAATGTTGGAAATTGTTGACATTTAACAGAATAACACTATATCAACTGTGAAGGTGGGCTTGAGGCTCATTTTGACGGTTGTTTTTTGTTGAAAATGGCTTTTTGATAATTTAGAGTATGAAAACAGACTGATTTGCTAGGGATGCTTTTGAAAGTTGGGTTTTTGGATTACATTTCGCTGTTAACCACGTATAATGGGGATTGAAGATAAAAATTTTTTTCGGGGGGACTTATATTGGCAAAGAAATTACCAAAAGATACGGGATTAGACAATACGCTTAAAATTATCAACGACGCTTATACTTATGTGCCTAAGCGTCTAGAAAAGTTTGGAACGAAAGCTTTTGAAACGCGTGCATTAGGGATGAAACCAGTTGTTGTGATCAGTGGTAAAGCAGCGGCTGAACTATTTTATGACAACGATAAGATTTCAAGAAAAGGCACGTTGCCGAAACGCATTGTACATACTTTATTCGGAAAAGGTGCGATTCATACGACAGAAGGTAAAGTGCATGTCGACCGTAAAGCACTCTTTATGTCTTTGATGACTGAGAAAAATTTGAAATATTTACGTGAATTGACACGAAATTACTGGTTTATGCACACAGAACGCATGCAAAATAAAGATGAAGTTAACGTCTATCAAGAAGCGGGACTGATTTTAACAAAAGTCGGTTTTCGCTGGGCAGGTTTAAAACAAACGGATGAACAAGCGGCACAAAATGCTGAAGATATGAATACGATGATTGATTCGTTTAGCGGGCTTGGTCAATCTTTGAAAGGGTATCGTGAAGCGAAAAAGGCGCGTGCACGTGTTGAACAATTTTTACAAGACCAAATTGAAGCGGTACGTGAGGGTCAACAATATGCAGAACCAGGAACGGCTTTGTATGAATTTGCACATTGGAAAGATTTGAATGACCAACCAATGGACCCACACTTATGTGCAGTAGATTTAATGAATATCATACGTCCACTTGTTGCGGTGAATCGCTTTGTGAGCTATGGTGTAAAAGCACTGATTGAATTTGATCAAGAACGTAAAAAGTTACAAGTGACTAACGATCCGAATTACGCTTATAAATTCGCTCAAGAAGTGCGTCGTATTTTCCCATTTGTGCCATTTTTACCAGGGCGATTAAAGAAAACGGTTGAATTTGACGGTTTCAAATTGAAAAAAGGCACATTGACGGTACTGGATATTTTTGGGACGACACACGACCCTGAACTATTCGAAAATCCATATCAATTTAACCCAGACCGTTTCGACAACTGGGATGGCAGTCCATTTGATTTAATTCCTCAAGGCGGTGGAGATTTCTATACGAATCATCGTTGTGCGGGTGAATGGATGACAGTGATTGTGATGGAAGAAACGATTCAATATTTTGCGAATAAAATTGATTTCGAAGCACCTGCACAAGATTTGTCTGTGAAGTTAGATCAATTCCCAGGCAAAGTAACGAGTGGGACAATCATTAAAAGTGTTTATCCAAGAATTTAATTTCTGTGTATGAATAGGCTGAAATAAAGCGAGATGGGACTGGGACATTGTTTTCTCAGTCTCTTTTTTATTGGTATGGCATACATTGAGATCAAAAGTTGTTTCAAGTATTAAATCATATCATTGTCTATAAGGCTTTGATATAATAATTGAGGATATTAACGAAAAAGAGGTGTGAATTTGAAAACAGGTCGAATTATTAAATCAATCAGCGGTGTCTATCGCGTTGACGTCAACGGTGAAATGTTTGATGCAAAACCACGTGGACTCTTCAGAAAAAAGCAAATTACGCCTATCGTTGGAGATATTGTGGATATTGATGTAGAAACACATGCATCGGGCTATATCCAACACGTACATGAACGTCGTAATGAATTAAAAAGGCCGCCAGTGAGCAACATCGATTTACTCATTGTCGTGATGAGTGCGGTGTCTCCTGATTTTTCAACACAATTGTTAGATCGTTTTCTCGTGATTGGTCATTCATATGGGTTGCAGCCGAGCATACTCATTACAAAAAAGGATCTTGCATCAAAAGAAGAACAAGCAACCATTGAAGAAGTTCTCAAATATTATGAAAAAATCGGTTATCAAACACAGTTTATTGGTAAAGATGATGATGTGGCTGAAGTATTTCAACAATGGGCACCTGGACTGGCGGTATTGAGTGGACAGTCTGGTGTAGGAAAATCGACATTACTCAACCGTTATGCGCCGAGTCTTGAGTTGGAGACGAATGAAATTTCACAATCACTCAACCGAGGCAAGCATACGACGCGCCATGTCGAACTTTATCCACGTGAACAAGGTCATATCGCTGACACACCTGGTTTTAGTGCGCTCGATTTTGATCATATTGAAAAAGAAGATTTGCGAGACTATTTTATTGATATTGCCGAATTAGGGGCGTACTGTAAATTTAGAGATTGTTATCATATTAATGAACCACGTTGTCATGTCAAAGCGATGCTAGATGCAGGTGAATTGCCGGCATTTCGTTATGACCATTACGTACAATTATATAATGAAATATCAAATCGAAAGGTAAGATACTAATGACAAAAGTTTTTCCTTCTTTATTATCAGCTGATTTTTTGAACTTAAAACAAGAATTAACAAAATTAGAAAAAAGTGGCATTGATGCATTACATTTTGATGTGATGGATGGCCAATTCGTACCTAACATTTCAATTGGTTTTCCAGTGCTCGAAGCGATTCGTGCAGCGACGGATTTACCGATTGATGCACACTTGATGATTGAAACGCCGAATGACTATGTCGAAGCGTTTGCGGAAAAAGGTGTGAACAAAATTTCAGTGCACATGGAAGGCAATCCGCATATTCATAGAGTGATTCAAAATATTAAAAAGCATGGTGTTGAAGCAGGTGTTGTCATTAATCCAGGGACACCGGTGCATGCTATAGATGCGATCATTGCAGAGGTAGATTTCGTCTTAGTCATGTCCGTGAATCCAGGTTTTGGTGGACAAGCATTCCTTCCAGCTGCCGTAGATAAAATTAAACAGTTAGATGACATACGTAAAAATCGCCAACTCGACTTTAAAATCGAAGTCGACGGTGGCATTAATGATCAAACAGCGAAACAAGTCGTTGAAGCAGGGGCAGATTGGTTAGTCGCAGGTTCATATTTCTTTAGCCAAGCAGATTATAAAGAAGCGAACCAACGTTTGAAAGGTGAACTATAATGGACGATAAAGTCATTGGCTTGCTCTGTAGTGATCGTGAATTGCCAGAAGCATTGTTCGATATTCAACGTCATCAAACATGGGGTGGCGTAGATAGAGGCACAATGATTTTATTACAACACAATATTATGCCAATCTTTGCGGTAGGCGATTTTGATTCAATTTCTCAAAGTGAGCGCGAATGGATACAGTCACACATTGATATCGACCCCGTACCAGCCGAAAAAGCCGATACAGACTTAGCACTTGCTGTACGCACTGCAGTGGAACAAGGGTATCGTCATATTCAAATTTTTGGGGCAACTGGTGGGCGTTTAGATCATTTTATGGGTGCCATGCAACTCCTGCAACATCCTGATTTTGAAGCGGTGCGCATTCAACTCATTGATCAACAAAATAAAATCGAATATTTAACTGAAGGTCAGCATGTATTACAAAATGATACAGCTTATCGTTATGTTTCATTGATGCAAGGGACGGATCAAGTCGTACTTTCATTAAAAGGATTTAAATATGAATTGTGCGAGCAGCAGTTGAATCGAGGCGAAACTTTAACAGTCTCAAACGAATTTGATGCAGAACGAGGTGAGGTCATCATTCATCAAGGTGGCGTCTATGTCATGAGAAGTCGAGATAAGTCATGATAAATAGCAAAAAAACAGGTCTCCCACATAAAGACCTGTTTTTTATTTCGATATATGTTGTTAATTATACGCGAGTAACTTTACCTGATTTTAAAGCACGAGTTGAAACCCAAACTTTTTTAGGTTTACCATCAACAAGGATTCTAACTTTTTGTAAGTTAGCATTCCAACGACGTTTAGTTGAGTTTAACGCGTGTGAACGTCTGTTACCTGTTGAAGCTTTACGTCCTGTTACGAAACATTCTTTACCCATCATCGTACCTCCTTTAAGAAATACAAATACACTTTTCTACTACATACTAAGGTAATATACCACATTAACCATTGACATGCAATAAAAAGTTAGGTTATATTTTCATAAATCACTTTTTGTGTTATGCACTTTCTGATATAATTTGAAACTGTGATTAATTGAAAGATGAGAAAAAGTAATCGTGGACATGCGTATATTGGCAACGACTTGTCAGATATAGTAATATAATATTATTAGAAATCAGAGTGTTTTTAAATGATAGGCAATCAATTTTAACAAATGTAAAGATAGATGATATAAAAGAGTGAATTTGTAAATAGGAGGCGAAAAGGATGGCTTTAGAAATTACAAATGATTATGGAAGTATCGATATCTCAAATGAAGTAATCGCGTCAATTGTAGGCGGTAAAGCTGTAGAATGTTATGGCATCGTTGGGATGGCTTCACGTCAACAAGTGAGAGACGGTATTGCTGAAATTTTAGGACATGAAAACTATGCGAAAGGAATCGTAGTGAGGGAAGATAATGGTGTGTTAGACGTAGATATGCACATTATTGTAAGTTACGGTGTGAAAATTTCAGAAGTTGCGCAAAACGTGCAATCGACTGTGAAATATACTTTAGAAAATACATTAAAACTTAAAGTCAACTCTGTAAATATTTTTGTTCAGGGCGTGCGCTTTACTAATGACGGGAAAGACTAATAGGAGGATATTTGCATGATAACGAAGATCAACGGTAATCTATTTGCCGACATGATTATACAAGGGGCACAAAATTTATCAAATAATGCGGACATGGTGGATGCATTAAATGTTTACCCTGTGCCTGATGGGGATACAGGTACAAACATGAATTTGTCAATGACTTCTGGACGTGAAGAAGTACAGGCGCATTTGACAGCGCATATTGGGAATTTAGGTAAAGCTTTTTCTAAAGGATTATTGATGGGCGCACGAGGCAACTCTGGTGTGATTCTATCTCAAATTTTCCGCGGATTTTCAAAAGCATTAGAAGATAAAGAAGAAATTGATGCTAAACAATTTGCGGAAAGTTTTGAAGCCGGTGTTAAAACAGCTTATAAAGCAGTCATGAAGCCAGTGGAAGGGACAATTTTGACTGTCGCTAAAGATGCAGGTGCAGCAGCTGTTAAAAAAGCACAAGAAACGGACGATTGTTTAGAAGTGATGGCGTACGTTTATGAAGAGGCGCAAAAGTCACTTGAAAATACACCTAATTTATTACCAGTGCTGAAAGAAGTCGGCGTTGTGGATAGCGGTGGTAAAGGCCTGACATTAGTTTATGAAGGTTTCCTTAAAGCGATGAAAGGTGAAAAAATTGTCGCAGAAGCACCGAAAGTTGATCGTGAAGCATTCTTTAACGATGAACACGACTTCCATGGTGTTATTGATACAGAAGATATCGTCTATGGCTATTGTACAGAAATGATGGTGCGTTTCGAAGCAGATAAAGCACCATTTGATGAAGCTGACTTTAGACAAGAAATGAGCCAGTTTGGAGATTCATTATTGGTGATCAGTGACGACGAAATTGTGAAAGTCCATGTCCATACAGAAACACCAGGTGAAGTCTTTTCATTCGGTCAAAAGTACGGTGAATTGATTAAAGTTAAAGCTGAAAATATGCGTGAACAACACCGTGAAGTCTTACGTAAAGAAGCAGCACATCAATCTAAAACAAAAAATACAAATGATACAACACAAACTGTAGAAACCGCGGTCATTACAATTTCAATGGGTGACGGCATTACTAAGCTGTTCAAATCAATGGGTGCGACACATGTCATTAGTGGCGGTCAAACGATGAACCCTTCAACCGAAGACATTGTTAAAGTGATTAACGACAGTGGTTGTAAACGTGCCATTATTTTACCGAATAATAAAAATATTCAAATGGCAAGTCAACAGGCAGCGGATATTGTTGAAGCTGAAACAATCATTATTCCAACACGTACTGTCCCACAAGGTATCGCAGCTATGTTCCACTATGACGAAAGCGCAGATCTAGCGACTAACGAAGAAGCAATGACAGCAGCTATCGACGACGTCCAATCAGGTGCGATGACGTATGCCGTGAGAGATACGAAAATTGACGGTATTGAAATTGAAAAAGATGCTTTCATGGGACTTGTAGAAGATAAAATCATCGCGAGTGACCGAGACAAGCAAACCGTATTGAAAGAGACTTTAAATCACATGTTAAGTGAAGATAGTGAAATTTTAACGATTATCACAGGTGAAGAAGCGGAGAGCGAATTAACAGACTGGATTGAAACATTCGTCGGTGAGCACTATGAAGACGTTGAAGTTGAAGTACAAGACGGTCAACAGCCAATTTATCCATACTTATTTGCAGTAGAATAGTTTGATTGATAGAACCGAACAAGCATCAAACGACGTATCATCGTTGTTTGATGCTTTTTAATGGTCGTTGGATTTTTCGACTTAAGGCGATTCATCTGAAATTGCTGAACCGTGCTATGCTTTCCGAGGCGCTGAAGTCTCAGGAGTCTCGCACGGTTCTTGCAATCAGAGATGAAGAAACACACTGGTATTAAGAGAAAAACTAAACAACCTGAAAATGACATTAATCTGATACTTGGTCTTGAAATGGGGGAATAAGAGAGTGTGTACCGCTCACGCTTCTATCTAAAGTATCAGTGGATGATATGATTGTAGTTTTTGACAAACGGTGATAGAAAAATTCATGTTTATTAAATGAGGGCTTTTTGATACAGAAGTGTGGCTGGGATATCCGTTTTTTGAGATATATTCAAACATGGGATGGATACGATGACTATGTCCCTTGAAGTTTAAATCGTATGTCATAGATAGCCAAAACTAGCCGAGACTCCTGAGGGGTTATGTTAAAGGCAAAATAATGTGATTTAACTTCAAAAGTGATTACTGTTTAACGCAGTAGCTGTCTGACTTCTCAATGCGCTCGCTTTTGAGAAGTCGAGTCAGCCTTGCGGGGGCAGTACGAAGAAATCTTTGTGACACATGAGATTTCTGTACTGCTCCCAAAATCCAATTCGGCAACCATCCCATGTACACCACAATCAAGCCGAATTGAGTTGAAGCGAGCGCCTAGGAACGTGAGGGTGGTCAAGCATTTCAAATTTGATAGGTTTTTTGTTAAGGCAAAATAAAAGGAAAGTATTGTGTTTTTTGATTTGTATAAATGTCTTCTTATTTTTAGTAGATAGCATCTGTGCCGTGGATTTAGGTTTTTGAAAAGTGGTGTTTTTGTTTTTGATTTGCATCGGGTGTCTTGTTAACTTAAAAAAGGGTATTGATACGGTACATTTGGTTTTTAAATTGTAGTTAAAATGGAGGTTTTTTGATTTTTAGAAGTGTTTATTGATATGAAGTGTATTTGGCTAAGCATTAAGTCTTTTGAAATGTTCATAGACAACAAGTGGACATGTTGCTAATGTATCATGAAAGCTCAAAAAACGATGTCAGAGATTGCCAAAGCCACCCGAGACTCCTGAGGGGTTATTTTAAAGGCAAAATAATGTGATTTAACTTCAAAAGTGGTTACTGTTTAACGCAGTAGCTGTCTGACTTCTCAATGCGCTCGCTTTTGAGAAGTCGAGTCAGCCTTGCGGGGGCAGTACGACGAAATCTTTGTGACACATGAGATTTCTGTACTGCTCCCAAAATCCAATTCGGCAACCATCCCATGTACACCACAATCAAGCCGAATTGAGTTGAAGCGAGCGCCTAGGAACGTGAGGGTGGTCAAGCATTTCAAATTTGATAGTTTTTTTGTTAAGGCAAAATAAAAGGAAAGTATTGTGTTTTTGATTTGTATAAATGTTTTCTTATTTTTAGTAGATGGCATCTGTGCTGTGGATTTAGGTTCTTGAAAAGTGGTGTTTTTGTTTTTGATTTGCATCATGTGTCTTGTTAATTCTAGAAAAGGGTATTAATACGGTATATTTGGTTTTTGAAACTGTGGTTAAAATGGAGTTTTTTGATTTTTAGAAGTGTTTATTGATATGAAGTGTATTTGGGTAGGCATTAAGTCTATTGAAATGTTCATAGACAACAAGTGGACATGTTGCTAATGTATCATGACAACTCAAAAAACGATGTCAGAGATTGCCAAAGCCACCCGAGACTCCTGAGGCATAGAGGCGAAGCTGAAAATCCAATTCGGCAACCACCCCATGTACACCACAATCAAGCCGAATTTAGTTGAAGCGAGCGCCTAGGAACGCGAGGGTGGCAAGCAATCCAAACAACTGAAATGTTAAAGGAATAGTATTTTGTGAGCTGCAATGTCAAAACCAACGTATCTATTGTGCTGCAATGTCAAAACCACCGCATCCGATGCACCGAAATGTCGAAAACAATACTACATCAAACACACATACCAAAAACACCAAATGTACAAAACCACAAAGGAAAAACAGCACAAACAAACACAAAAATAAAAAAACAACAAAAATTACATTCTACAAAGAACATTGATATAATAAAGAGACACATTTGATGGTCAAAAACGGGGGGAGCAAAAATGAAATATAAAAGCGTATTTGATATTATCGGACCAACCATGGTAGGCCCGTCATCTTCACATACAGCAGGTGCCGTCAGAATCGGCCTTGTCGCAAGAGATCTATTCGGCAAACAACCAGAACGAGCAGACATCTACTTATACGGCTCATTTATGGAAACGTACAAAGGGCACGGGACAGACGTTGCATTAGTCGGAGGATTACTCGGCTATGATACAGATGATGATCGCATTGAAACGAGTCTCGAAACTGCAAAAGAGGCCGGCATGCGCGTGCACTTTATTGAAATGAGTGAGGAACGTTCACATCCGAACACAGCGATTATCGACATGACCGATGGAGAGAAAAATATTTCTGTCGAAGGCGTATCGATTGGTGGCGGTAAAATTGAAATTGTCGCGATTAACGGTTTTCCATTAGCCATTAGCGGTAATTATCCGACACTACTCGTCTTTCACCAAGATACATTTGGTACGATTGGTAAAGTTGCCAACATTTTAGGTGATGATGGTATTAACGTCGGCAGTATGCAAGTGTCACGAAAAGAAAAAGGTGATCAAGCGTTAATGACGTGTGAACTGGACGATGAAGTGAACGACAAGATTTTAGATGCGATTCGACAAGTGCCAGGTGTCGTAACAGTTTCGTTGATGGGGGATAATTAAATGATGACAGACGTGAAAATGTTTAAAAGTGTAAAAGAATTAATTGAGAGATGTGAAGCGGAGAATAAAGCGATTTATGAAGTCATGCTAGAGCAAGAAATGGCTGTAACGGGCATGACAGCTGAAGAAGTGTATACGCACATGGATCACAATTTACAAACGATGGAAAATGCACTTGAAGAAGGATTGGCAGGCGTCACTTCTAAAACAGGACTAACGGGTGGCGATGCGGTCTTAATGAAACAATACATCGAAAGTGGTCAAGCATTAGCGGGAAATCTAGTGTTAGATGCAGTGAGTAAAGCCGTTGCGACAAATGAAGTGAATGCGGCGATGGGGAAAATTTGTGCGACACCTACTGCAGGTTCTGCTGGCGTTGTTCCTGGCGTTTTATTTTCACTTAAAAATAGATTACAATTAAACCGACAAGATATGTTGAACTTTTTACTTACGTCGGGTGCTTTTGGTTTTGTTGTGGCGAACAATGCGTCTATTTCTGGTGCGGCAGGTGGCTGTCAAGCAGAAGTCGGTTCAGCAAGTGCAATGGCAGCCGCGGCAATCGTGGAAGCTGCTGGCGGAACTCCGCAACAATCAGCAGAAGGTTTTGCGATTTGTCTTAAAAATATGTTAGGTCTCGTATGTGATCCAGTGGCAGGCTTAGTGGAAGTACCTTGTGTAAAACGTAATGCGGCAGGCGCCTCTAATGCGATTGTGTCAGCAGATATGGCATTGGCTGGTATTACATCGCGCATTCCAACAGATGAAGTCATTGATGCGATGTATAAAATCGGTCAAACGATGCCATCTGCTTTGCGTGAAACAGGTCGTGGTGGCTTAGCGGGTACACCAACAGGTCAGCGATTAAAACAACAGATTTTTGGTGATTAATAATGACAAAATTAAACCTCATTGAAAATCCTTATGCGCTTAAGGACATCAAAGGGTTAGGCCCAAAACGGTTGGCCATTTTAAACGAAATGAATATTCATACCATTCAAGATTTGGTGCTCTATTTACCGACGCGTTATGAAGATAATACGTTGGTTGATTTGACGACGGCTGAAGATGAAGCTAATGTGACAGTTCGCGGGGAAGTGTATTCGACCCCCACTGTCGCTTTTTTTGGAAGAAATCGTTCGAAATTGACAGTCCATTTAATGATTAACGGGATTGCGGTCAAGGCAGTGTTCTTCAATCAACCGTATTTGAAAAATAAAATTCAGCTACATGAAACAGTCGTTATTAAAGGGAAATGGTCTCGCCGTAAACAAGAAATTAATGGTCAGAAAATGTTTTTTGATCCGTCACAGTTAGCGGATGCGCAGTTCACCCCCGTTTATCGTGTGAAAGAAGGGTTGAAACAAAAAACGTTGCGCGATATGATTCAACAAACGTTGCAAGACATTACAATTCATGAATGGTTGCCGGCATCGATGCGTGAACAATACAAGTTAGAAACGTTACATGATACCCTACACGCCCTCCATGAAGCGAAAGATCAGCAATCGCTATTACGTGCACGTCGGACGTTTGCTTTTACTGAATTTTTTATGTTTGAGCTTCGGATGCAGTGGTTGAATCGTATGGAAAAAATGTCAGAAGAAGCGATAGAAGTGCATTACGATATTCAGCAAGTTAAAGCTTTTATAGAGACGTTGCCTTTTGAACTGACAGAGGGCCAAAAGCAAAGTGTGAATGAAATTTTCCGTGATTTAAAAGCGCCGATTCGTATGCACCGTTTATTACAAGGGGACGTGGGCTCCGGTAAAACGGTCGTAGCGGCGATTTGTATGTATGCGATGAAAACAGCAGGGTACCAATCTGCATTAATGGTGCCGACAGAAATTTTAGCGGAACAGCATGCGGAAAGTTTGGTCGGATTATTTGGACCGTATATGAATGTAGCGCTGTTAACTGGCTCTGTCAAAGGGAAAAAACGTCAACTTTTGCTTGAACAGTTAGCAAATGGCGAAATCGATTGCTTAATCGGTACACATGCGCTCATTCAAGATGATGTGGCGTTTCATAATGTGGGTCTTGTGATTACGGACGAACAGCATCGTTTTGGGGTACAACAGCGTCAAAAGCTACGTGAAAAAGGTGCGCTCAGCAATGTGCTCTTTATGACCGCAACACCGATTCCGAGAACGCTTGCCATTTCGGTATTTGGTGAAATGGATGTGTCCTCAATTAAAAGTTTACCAAAAGGCCGTAAACCGATTGAAACGTACTGGGTGAAACATGAGCAATACGCCCAAGTCATTGAACATATGGAGCGCGAATTGCGACATGGGAGACAGGCGTATGTCATTTCACCGTTAATCGAAAGCTCGGAACATTTAGAAGATGTCCAAAATGCGATTGCACTGTATGAAAATTTACAAGCAGCGTTACCTCAGCGTCGTATCGGTTTATTGCATGGGAAAATGAGCGCAGATGAAAAAGATGACGTAATGCATCGGTATAGTGCACATGAACTGGATGTCCTCGTTGCAACAACTGTTGTCGAAGTCGGTGTGAACGTGCCGAATGCGACCTTTATGATGATTTATGACGCGGATCGTTTCGGGTTGTCGACGTTGCATCAATTGCGTGGTCGTGTGGGTCGTAGTGATTTTCAGAGTTATTGTGTGCTCATTGCCTCTCCTAAGACAGAAACAGGCATTGAGCGTATGCAAATTATGACGCAAACGACGGACGGGTTTGAATTGAGTGAGAAAGATTTAGAAATGCGGGGGCCCGGCGATTTCTTTGGTGTGAAACAAAGTGGCTTGCCTGACTTTTTAGTGGGCAATTTGGTCGAGGATTATCGCATGTTAGAAGTAGCGAGAGATGAAGCGGCGCAATTAATGCAGTCAGGTGCGTTTTTTACCGATGAATTTGAACGGTTGCGGACATTTATTGAAGATAAAGTGCTGTACCAAAGCTTTGATTAATCAGTAGTAAAATGACCGGATATTCGCGTGTTCATGTGACATGAAATCATTTTGAACTGCGCTGTAAACATGTTAAAATGAAATGGAGTCAATTAAGACTTGGTACTAAATTTGGGTGGCGATGATGTGAAAAAGACGAAAGATGAAAGACGGACACTAATTGAAACTACCATCCAGCAAAATCCATTTATCACTGATCAAGCTTTAAGTGACATGTTTGAAGTGAGTATACAGACGATACGCCTTGATCGGAGTCAGTTACAAATTCCTGAACTTCGAGAACGCGTGAAAAATGTAGCAAAAGATCAATATCAAAACATTAGTGCCCTTGAAGATCAAGACATTATAGGAGATATCGTATCTCTAGAACCTAATTTATCAGGGAAGTCGATTATGACGATTTCGAAAAAAGACGTCTTTACGCGAAATGCGATTGCACGTGGCCATGTGTTGTTTGCACAAGCGAATTCATTATGTGTTGCGATTGTGAAACACGCATCCGTATTGACGAAAGAAAGTCATATCCACTTTGTCAAACCTGTACAATTAGGCGATGTCGTTGTTGCAGAAGCGGAAGTCCAATTTCATGATGATAAATATTATGAAATGAGTGTGACGTCATTCGTTGCGCAAGAAAAAGTCTTTGAAGGTCTATTTAAAATGTATTACATAAGCGAGGATGAATAAGATGGTAAAACTAGCTGTAGATATGATGGGTGGCGACGATGCCCCTCACATCGTGCTTGAAGCTGTTGAAAAAGCAGTTCAGGATTTCGATGATTTGGAGATTATTCTTTTCGGTGATGAAAAGCAATGTCATTTGAACCATCCAAGAGTTGAAATACGTCATACGACTGAAGAGATTTCAATGGAAGACGAGCCAGTGCGTGCCATTAAACGTAAAAAAGATAGCTCAATGGTCCGTATGGCGGAAGCAGTGAAAAATGGAGAAGCAGACGGATGTGTCTCAGCAGGTAACACAGGCGCACTCATGTCGGCAGGCCTCTTTATTGTAGGGCGTTTGCCAGGGGTGGCGCGACCAGCGTTAGTCGTTACTTTGCCAACAGTGAGCGGTAAAGGTGTCGTATTTTTAGATGTCGGTGCAAATGCCGATGCGAAAGCAGAACATTTGTATCAAAATGCAGTACTCGGTCATATTTATGCGCAAAAGTTAAGAGGCATTGCAGAACCGAGAGTAGCATTACTCAATATTGGGACAGAAGATAAAAAAGGAAATAACTTAACAAAAGAAGCCTTTCACTTAATGTCTGAAACGGACCAATTCAAATTTACCGGCAATATTGAGGCGAAATCGATTATGGAAGATGAAGCTGACGTAATTGTGACAGATGGTTTTACAGGTAATATCGTATTGAAAAACTTAGAAGGCACTGCCAAATCATTCGGTAAAATTTTGAAAAATGATTTGTTATCGAGCCTTAAAAATAAATTAGCAGCACTCGTCGTGAAAAATGACATTAAACGTATCGCGAAACAGTTGGATTATTCCGAATATGGCGGTTCAGTGTTGTTAGGATTGGACGGTATCGTGGTTAAAGCGCACGGCAGTTCAAATGCAAAAGCGTTTTATTCAGCAATTCGTCAAGCGAAAATTGCGGGTGAAACGAAAATTGTTGAAAATATGAGAGCAAAGGTAGGCGACACTGATGAGTAAAACTGTGTTGATGTTCCCTGGACAAGGGGCACAAAAGGTAGGTATGGCACAAGATTTGTATCAACAAGATGATGCGGCGACGAAAATTTTAGAAGCAGCTGCAGAACAAATGCCATTCAATCTACTTGAGACGATGTTTGAAGACCCGAATCAAGTGTTAGGGCAAACTGAAAATACACAACCTGCACTGTTAACAAACAGCATGGCACTTTATGCTGCGATGGGTCAACCGACTGCGGACTACACGATTGGTCACAGTTTAGGCGAGTATTCAAGCCTTGTGATGAGCGGTGTTTTAAAGTTTGAAGATGCCGTACAAATCGTTCGTAAACGTGGGGAATTGATGGCACAAGCATTTCCTAAAGGCGTCGGCGGTATGGCTGCAGTGTTAGGCTTATCATTTGATGAAGTGAAAGCCATTTGTGATCAAATCTCAACAGAAGATGCTGTCGTCGAGCCTGCGAATATGAATGCGCCAGGGCAAATCGTTGTGTCAGGTCATAAAGTTGCTGTGGATCGTTTAGTGAGTGAAGGTAAATCACTTGGTGCGAAAAGAGTGATGCCACTAGACGTTTCAGGGCCGTTTCATTCGTCTATGATGCAAGTGATTGAAGATGAATTTAAAACGTTTATCGATCAATTTGAATGGCATGATGCGACAACACCAGTCGTACAAAATGTTCATGCAAGACCTGAAACAGACGCAGAAACGATTAAACAACATATGGTGGAACAATTGTATTCGCCGGTTCAATTTATCGATTCTGTTCAATGGTTAATCGAGCAAGGTGTGGATCATTTCATTGAAGTCGGTCCGAACAAAGTATTATCAGGTTTAGTTAAAAAAATGAGTAGAGATGTAAAAATAACTTCGATTCAAACGCTCGAAGATGTAAAGGAATGGATTGGAAATGAGTAAAGTTGCATTAGTTACAGGTGCTTCACGTGGGATTGGCCGTAGTATTGCATTACAACTTGCTGAAGAAGGATACAATGTTGTCGTTAACTACGCGGGTAACCAAGAAAAAGCAGAAGCTGTTGTTGAAGAAATTAAAAGTAAAGGTGTCGAAAGTGTTGCCATGCAAGCGAACGTTGCAAATGGTGATGAAGTGAAAGCGATGATCAAAGAAATCGTCAAAACTTTCGGTTCACTCGACGTGCTTGTGAACAACGCAGGTATTACAAGAGATAACTTGCTCATGAGAATGAAAGAACATGAGTGGGATGATGTCATTGATACAAACTTAAAAGGTGTCTTTAACTGTATCCAAAAAGCAACACCACAAATGTTGAAACAACGTGCTGGACGCATTATCAACTTAACAAGTGTGGTGGGTGCAGTGGGGAACCCAGGTCAAATTAACTATGTGGCATCTAAAGCAGGCGTGATTGGCATGACGAAAACTGCAGCGCGCGAATTGGCATCACGTAACATTACGGTCAACGCCGTGGCGCCAGGCTTTATCGTTTCAGACATGACTGATGCGTTAAACGATGACTTGAAAGAGACGATGAAAACACAAATTCCATTAGGTCGTTTCGGTCAAGATACAGACATCGCACATACAGTCGCATTTTTAGCTTCAGATAAAGCAGCGTATATTACTGGCCAAACGATTCATGTCAATGGCGGCATGCACATGGAATAATCATGGCAGCGTTTTGAACATGAAATCCTGAGTTGAAACTAAGAATTTTGTTCAACGCACATGAGATGTTAATGAAATGTATGTCGAACGCGGTGAACTTCATTGAAATGGGTTGTATTTAAGCCGATAAAATGGCAAAATATAACAGTCGAGTATTTCAATTCGATAAAAAAACGCGCAACATGCGTTACATAAACAGAGCATTATTTTATAAGGAGGTGAAACAACGTGGAAAACTTCGATAAAGTTAAAGACATCATCGTTGACCGTTTAGGCGTAGACGCTGACAAAGTCACTGAAGATGCATCTTTCAAAGACGATCTAGGCGCTGATTCACTTGATATCGCAGAGTTAGTAATGGAATTAGAAGATGAATTCGGTACTGAAATTCCAGATGAAGAAGCCGAAAAAATCAACACAGTGGGAGACGCTGTGAATTACATTAATACACTTGAAAAATAATGATTATCGGAGCTGGGACATTAAGTTTCCTCAGCTCCTTTACTATATTTTGTTGTGTATACCAAGTGATGAGGCTTGAAAAAATTAAGCCTCAAGCCATACATAGATTGCATCTTCAGTTCTGTGTATTTGATATAAGATTGCCCAGAAGGCTGAGACTCCTGAGGGATCAAGCTGGTCCGGAAAATCCACAATGAATGGGTGCGCTGGGAATCAATAAACGGTGTTCCAAAAGCAGGATTTTCGACAGAACTCCCGCGATTTCGGCAAAATTTGGAAATCAATTTTGCTCATCGCTCGGTTCTGCTCAAATCCTAAGCGCTTTTGTCACAACCTCCCCCCCAGCCCCTAGGAACGCGAAGCCATGAAGGCAATCTAAAGCCACAAATCATAGGCAGGGCAAGTTTAACAAAAATATTGCATCAAAAGCATCAAAAATTTTTATGTCCCTTCCCCATATGAAGTTTAAAGTAGGAGAAGTTTTAATGAATGGATGGGCTTCGGTTTGGATATCACGTATAATAGTAATGGGTATGGATTTTGAAAAATGGGTCTCACTTTTATTGAACACAATGACAATGTGATGTGCTCACTAAAAGTTTGAGAGCGTATTCAACAATAGTGGTCGTCGCAGCTTGTCGTATCCCATGTGCGTGTTAACCATGTGGTATACAACTGAGGAAGGCTGGATGATCAAATTGAAAATGTCCATGCATCTGATTGAAAGCAATAAAGGAGGAAATGATGGCATGACAAAAGTGCGTAAGGAAACGCTCGTTGCGAAGTTTCAAGAGAATTTTGCGAAAAAAATGAAAGCATTGAATTTGGCATATGACAATATGTCGCTTTATCAACAAGCTTTTTCACATTCTAGTTTTATTAATGACTTTAATATGGATCGTACTGAACATAATGAACGGTTAGAGTTTTTAGGAGATGCGGTACTTGAATTAACTGTCTCACGTTATTTATTTGATGCATTTCCGAAGTTGCCTGAAGGAGATTTGACGAAAATGCGTGCGAATATCGTTTGTGAACCCTCACTCGTTGTTTTCGCGCAACATATCGATTTAATGCCACTTATCTTGCTCGGTAAAGGAGAAGAAAAGACGGGTGGGAGAACACGTCCATCGTTAGTTGCGGATGTCTTTGAAGCATTTGTGGGTGCATTGTATTTAGATCAAGGGCTTGAAGCAGTGTGGCAATTTGCTGAAGCAGTCATTTTCCCACACGTTAAAGGACGCCAACTGATCGGTGTTGTGGATTTTAAAACAAAATTTCAAGAATATGTTCATCAAAATTATTTAGGTGCGATTCAGTATCGTATTGCGAAAGAAGAGGGACCTGCGCATAACAAAACGTTCACTTCCGAAATTTTATTAAATGGGGAAGCCGTCTCTCAAGGTGAAGGTCGCACGAAAAAAGAGTCTGAACAAAAAGCAGCCGAACAAGCATACTTATTGATGACACATAAGGAGTAGAATATGGTTTATTTAAAGTCAATTGATGCATACGGATTTAAATCATTTGCGGAAGCCACTCAAATTCAATTTGACAAAGGTGTCACAGCCATTGTTGGTCCAAATGGTAGTGGGAAGAGTAACATTACTGATGCGATTAAATGGGTACTCGGTGAACAATCCGCGCGTTCATTGCGTGGCAGTAAAATGGAAGACATTATCTTTTCTGGTGCACAACATCGCAATGCTCAAAACTTTGCGGAAGTGCAGTTGAAACTCGATAATAGCAAGGGCTTGTTGAATTTTGATGCGACAGAAGTGATTGTCACGAGACGTCTTTACCGGAATGGTGATAGTGAATTTTATGTCAATAATGAGCGCCGTCGTTTGAAAGACATACACGAGCTCTTTTTAGATTCAGGTCTCGGTAAAGAAGCGTTCAGCATTATTTCACAAGGCCGTGTCGATGAAGTGCTCAATGCGAAACCGACTGATCGCCGTCAAATTATTGAAGAGTCTGCAGGGGTATTGAAATATAAAAAAAGAAAAGAAGCGTCATTGGAAAAGCTGTCGCATACCGAAGACAATTTAACGCGTGTGGAAGACATTTTGTATGATTTAGAAGGTCGTGTGGAACCACTAAAAGAAGAAGCGGCGATTGCGAAAGAGTATTTGCAGTTGAGTGATATTTTAAAAGAAAGTGATATTCGTGTAACGGTGCATGACATCGCGTCGTATCAAACGCAAATTGCAGATCATGACACGGCATTGAATGAATTAAAAAGTCAGCAAGCCGATACGCATCATAAAAAGTCGCAAATCTCACATACGATGCAAAAGGCAAAAGGTGAACGTTTTGAAGTTGATCAGCAATTAGAAAAAGTCAACCAGCACCTGATTGAAACGACAGAACAAGTGGAGAAGTTGACGGGGCAATATCAATTGATTGAAGAACGTCAAAAAAACCAATCACAATCGAATGCGCGTATTGAAGAAGAACAAGCGTCTATAGCGCAACATCAGCAACAATTAGATCATGATGTGGCAGAAACCGAAAAAACGCTAAGTCAGTTAAAAGAAAAGCGCCAACAATTAAATCAGCACATTCAAACGCTTGAAGGACAATTGTATCAGTCAGACGAAACGATGGAAGAAGATGTTGAGACGTTAAAAGATGCGTATTATCAATTAATGACTGAACAAGCGGACATTAACAACGACATTCGATTTTTGACGAAAACGATTGAAGAACATAAAGCGAAACAATCTCGTATTGACTCTAGATTGAGTGAAGCTTATGCGCAGTTAAAAGACGCCCAACAACATATGCATGACATCGAGCAACGTCAACAACAAAAGAAGCGTCAAATGACGAAAATCGAAAATGATTGTAAACAAATTGAGGCATCATTAGCAAAAGCGAAATCTGAACAAACTGAGGCAGAATCACAACTGTATCAAGCGTACCGTTACAATGATAAGTTGAAGGCACGTATTGAAACGATGAAAATGCGTGAAGACGATTTGAGTAGCTTTTATCAAGGTGTTAAAGCAGTTTTAAAAGCGAAAGATCAACAATTACAAGGCATTCACGGTGCAGTAGCGCAACAAATCGATGTCCCTTCAAAATATACGACAGCGATAGAAACGGCTTTAGGTGCGAGTATGCAACATGTCATCGTATCTGATGAAGCCGCAGCCCGCCAAGCGATTCAATTTTTGAAAACGAAAAAGTTAGGCCGCGCCACATTTTTACCATTGAACGTCATTAAAGCGAAAACATTAGATTCACGCGTCGTCCAAACAGCAAAACAAATGACCGGATTCGTCACTGTCGCTAGTGAAGCGGTACAAGTTGATACGACATACAAAGCGATTATCGACAATTTATTAGGGCGTACATTGATTGTAGACGGCTTGAAAAATGCGAATGAAATGGCGCGTGCGATTCAATATCAAACGCGTATTGTCACTTTAGAAGGTGATGTCGTTAATCCAGGCGGTTCAATGACTGGGGGCGGTACACAACAACGTCAAAGTTTACTCGGACAAAAAGATGAATTGCAACAGCTACAAGCCCAGTTAGAGACGTATCTCGAGAAGACAAAACAATTGGAACAGTTTTGCCAAAATCAAAAATCACAACAAGATACGCTGAGTGAACAATATGTCACAGCACAACAAGATTTCAACACGTATAAACAAGCACTTCATGATTTGTCATTAGAGCATGATCGCTATCGTGAAATCGAACAACGCTTGAAAAATGAACATGAAGAGTTTGAGTTCGAAAAAAATGATGGGTATCAAAGTGATAAAAGTGAAGCGACATTAAAAGATAAACAAACGCGCCAAGCTGAAATTGCGGAACAGCTCGAACAGATGGAGCAACAAATTAAAGCAATGACTGAACAGCGCAAAGTGTCTCAAGCACAAGCGTCACAATTACAACAACAACTCCATCAATACAAATCTGATCTCGCGGTCGTCGTGGAACGTATTAAGACGCAGCAACAACAGCTCAAACGGTTGGAAAAAGAACAACAACAAATCGATGCGCAACAACAAAAACTCGCAGATCAATTGGCGCTCATTAATTCAGATGAAGTCAATGACCGTTCGACACTTGAAAAGATTCAAACACACATTACAGAATACCAAGACGCTAAAACACGTCATCTTGAACAACAGCAACAATTACGACAACAGCGTCAAGATATTGAAGATTTGATTGAATCGAATGAACAAGCGTTAGAGTCGATTCATCAAAAATTGTTAGAAATTGAAAACCAGTATCAAAATATCAAATCTGCACAATCAAGGTTAGATGTCCTTATCGATCAAGCGTTGAAACATTTAAATGAAAAATATCATATGACATTCGAACACGCGAAATCGTCTTATCCATTAGCCGATGCGAATATTGATGCGTTACGCCAAAAAGTGAAGCTCACACAAATGTCGATTGATGAATTAGGCCATGTGAATTTGAATGCGATTGAGCAATATGAAGAAGTGTCTGCACGTTATACATTCTTATCTGAGCAACGCAATGATTTAAGAGAAGCCAAAGCAACGTTAGAACAAATCATTCAAGAAATGGACGCAGAGGTGGCGGAACGTTTCAGTACGACATTCCATGCGATTCAAGACCATTTTGCGAGTGTCTTCAAAAACTTATTCGGTGGCGGTCAAGCGGAACTCATCTTGACGGAAAAAGATTACTTAACAGCTGGCGTTGATATTAAAGTCCAACCCCCAGGTAAAAAGTTACAACACTTGTCATTATTAAGTGGGGGTGAACGTGCGTTAAGTGCTATCGCTTTATTATTTGCGATATTGAAAGTAAGATCCGCGCCGTTTGTTATCTTGGATGAGGTCGAAGCAGCACTGGATGAGGCGAACGTCATTCGATATGCGACCTACTTGAAAACATTGTCGAAAGAGACGCAATTCATTGTCATTACCCATCGTAAAGGTACAATGGAAATGTGTGATTGTCTTTACGGCGTGACTATGCAAGAAATGGGCGTGTCGCGACTTGTGAGTGTAAATTTAAATACGATAGATGAAGTATTGAAGGAGGAACAAGCATAATATGAGCTTTTTTAAACGATTAAAAGATAAATTTGCGAAACCTGATAAAGAACAACAACTCGAACAAGATTTACAACAAGATGCCGTTAAACACCAAGAACCTGAACGCACACAACATGCTGCTCCTAGTGAAACTGTCCATCAAGACAATGATTTGACATCAGTTGAAGACGAATTTGATGACGGCTTGATGTCGATTGAGGAATTTGAAGAGCTCGAATCACAAAAAATCGGTGCGAAATTCCGTGAAGGACTTGAAAAATCACGTGAAAACTTCCAAAATCAATTAAACAATTTATTAGCACATTATCGTAAAGTCGACGAAGATTTTTTTGAAGCATTAGAAGAAATGTTAATCCAAGCCGACGTCGGTTTCAACACAGTGATGGAACTCGTTGATGAATTACGCATGGAAGCGAAACGTCGCAACATTACAGAAACAGAAGATTTACGTGAAGCCATCGTCGAAAAAATTGTAGAAATTTATCAACAAGACGATGATAAATCAGAAGAGATGAATATTGAAGACGGCCGCTTAAATGTCATTTTGATGGTGGGCGTGAATGGTGTGGGTAAAACGACAACTATCGGTAAACTTGCACATCGCTATCAAGCACAAGGTAAAAAAGTAATGTTAGCTGCCGGGGATACATTCCGTGCAGGTGCCATTGAACAACTTGAAGTGTGGGGTCAACGTGTCGGTGTTGATGTCATTCGCCAAGGTGAAGGTTCTGACCCAGCTGCTGTGATGTACGATGCGATTAACGCTGCGAAGAATAAAGGTGTTGATATTTTAATTTGTGATACAGCAGGGCGTTTACAAAACAAGCAAAACTTAATGAACGAACTTGAAAAAGTGAAACGTGTCATTAGCCGTTCAGTACCTGATGCACCTCACGAAGTATTACTGGCACTCGATGCGACAACAGGACAAAATGCATTGGCACAAGCGAAAGCATTTAAAGAAGTGACAGACGTGACAGGTATCGTCTTAACGAAACTGGATGGAACAGCTAAAGGCGGTATCGTCCTCGCCATCCGAAATGAATTGCACATTCCAGTGAAATACGTCGGTTTAGGTGAAAAACTGGATGACTTACAACCGTTCAACGCAGAAAGTTATGTTTACGGCTTATTTGCAGATATGATTGAACAAAATGTACCAGAAGCAGAGGAAAATCAACCTGAAAATGAGGGATAGACGATGCACCATGACGATGATTTAATTAAAACCGTCCGAATGAATTATCTTTTTGACTTTTATCAGTCACTACTCACCGAAAAACAGCGCAACTATTTACGTCTGTTTTACTTAGAAGATTATGCGCTCAGTGAAATTGCAGAGACATTTGAAGTGAGTCGTCAAGCGGTGTATGATAACATAAGAAGAACTGGCGATTTAGTAGAAGATTACGAACAAAAATTAGGACTCTATCGCCGTTTTACCCGTAGACAAGAGATTTTTCAACAAATACGAGACCATATTCATGAACCAGAACACATTCAACAATATATCCAAGAACTTGAAGAACTAGAATAAGGAGGGTCACTTTATGGCTTTTGAAGGATTATCCGATCGACTGCAGGCAACGATGCAGAAAATAAAAGGTAAAGGTAAAGTGACTGAAGCTGATATCAAAGCAATGATGCGTGAAGTACGTCTTGCTTTACTCGAAGCGGACGTTAACTTTAAAGTCGTTAAAAACTTTGTCAACACAGTTTCAGAACGTGCATTAGGATCTGATGTGATGAAGTCATTAACACCAGGGCAACAAGTCATCAAAATCGTACAAGAAGAACTGACAACATTAATGGGTGGCGACAACACGTCGATTACGATGGCGAAAAAACCACCGACAGTTGTCATGATGGTCGGCTTACAAGGTGCTGGTAAAACGACAACAGCAGGGAAACTTGCACTGTTAATGCGCAAAAAGTACAACAAAAAGCCGTTACTCGTAGCTGGTGACATTTACCGTCCAGCAGCGATTAACCAATTACAAACAGTTGGTAAGCAAATCGACATCCCTGTATATAGCGAAGGCGATCAAGTGCCACCACAACAAATCGTCCAAAACGCGTTACAACATGCGAAAGCTGAACATTTAGACTTTGTCATTATCGATACAGCCGGGCGTCTACACATTGATGAAGCATTGATGAACGAATTACAAGAAGTCAAAGAAATTTCAAAGCCTGACGAAATCATGCTCGTTGTTGATGCCATGACAGGTCAAGATGCCGTCAATGTTGCAGAATCGTTTGACCAACAGCTCGACGTCACAGGTGTCACATTAACGAAATTAGATGGGGACACACGTGGGGGTGCAGCACTTTCTATCCGTGCCGTCACAGAAAAACCTATCAAATTCGTAGGTATGAGCGAAAAGCTAGATGGTTTAGAGTTGTTCCATCCAGAACGTATGGCATCACGTATTTTAGGTATGGGTGATGTATTAAGTCTGATCGAAAAAGCACAACAAGATGTCGATGAAGAAAAAGCAAAAGATTTAGAGAAAAAAATGCGTACCTCTTCATTTACATTAGAAGACTTTTTAGAACAACTCGATCAAGTGAAAAATCTTGGACCTCTGGATGACATTATGAAAATGATTCCAGGTATGAACAAGATGAAAGGGCTCGACAAACTCAATATGAGCGACAAACAAATCGATCATATTAAGGCGATTATTCAATCTATGACACCTGAAGAACGTGAAAATCCAGATAAATTGAATGTTTCAAGAAAACGTCGTATTGCGGCAGGTTCAGGGCGCACATTGCAAGAAGTGAACCGTTTATTGAAGCAGTTTAATGATATGAAGAAGATGATGAAGCAGTTTACAGGTGGCGGTAAAGGTAAAAAAGGCAAGCAAGCACAATTGCAAAATATGTTAAAAGGTATGAATTTGCCATTTTAATTTTTGAGAACACTGGGATGTGTGAAGCATCTCGGTGTTTTTTGACATTTCGGTAAAATAAAATTTGGCTATCTTTCAGATTGTGAACCTTTAGGCTCGCGTTCTTAGGGGCTTTGCTACAACCCAGTTTTTTGTGTAATAATATATAATTAAGTTCAAAGTATACAAATAACCATTTTATATTGGGCAAGTAAATTTTTAGTGTTAAAAAGTATTTTCATGCATTTGGAATGTGTGTATAATTAATTAACTAAGCAATATGGGGGATGAAAAATGGATCAAGAATATATCAATGAAATGATTGAGTCATTTAAAACAAGAGATGTTTCATCTATAATTAAGCAGATGAAAGCGACAAAAAGAGAAGGTAAGTCTCTTTATGAATTAGTTGAAGAAAATGAAGGCCCTATTGGAAAGAAGGATAGAATACTTAAGGGTCTTGAAATGTTCAAAGAAGAACTGACTGCAATAATCTTTGAATACGATTATTTAAAGCCTTATAAATATTGCGCGTTATTCAATATTATTGACGGTGAATATGAACAGGGCATTGAAAACCTAAGACAAAAAGTATCTGATAGAGAAGAAATTAGCAATATTAATGATGATTTAGCTAATCCCAAACTATATGAGCATGATGAATTTTCGATTTTAAAATTTAATTATTATTGCAAAGGTGCTACGCTCATCGATGGAAAAGCAAAAGAAATTACTAGTATTCTTCCTATGGTGATTGTCATACATAAGGAATCTAAAATAATAGAATTTAGAGTAGCAAGAATCAACTCTAATCTAAAAAATAATGATCCTAACTTTTATGAAAAAAGAATCGATGAATTGATTGATTGGATTAACGATAATACAATTTTTAATATTAAAGAAATAAACGTTAAAGAAATCAACACATTAGCTAAACAAACCAATAGTATTGAAAATGGATTAATTAAATATAAAGATGGGAGTCATATAAAAGTATATGGTCAAAAAATGGAATTAAAAAGAGGTTCAAGTGCTACATTAGAGGCTGGGATTTCAGAGGATATTGTACTTCCGATATTGGGTGATTTAAAGCTATTAATTAAAGATAATGAAGATATTTTTGATCATACTCATAAATTTTACGATATTCTTATGGAGTTCATTGAGAATACAGAGGAAGAATCAACGTATCCATGGGTGCAATTAATCTGGTTGAATGAAGTTAAAGCTAAACAATTTACAGTAAAATTTCGATTTGACGTTTTGACTGAAAGAGGATATTCTATTATTGAATTTCATAAAAATACTGCTGAAAATAAGGAGATGATGAAAGTTGCAAAGTTTATTGACGATAAATGTAGAGAAAAACAAGAACTTTCAGAATCTGGATCAGCATAAAAAAAACAAATTTTTAAAAAAGATTACTAGATATAAAAAGAACGACTTTATACAATATTCGAATTTTTATGAAATTGATTTATCTACAACTGAGTTTTATACTATAATGCTAGATCTAGAAGAGAATCATTTAGTTGAAAAGGTATTTGAAATATACTCCCCATATTCTCATCATAGCACCGGGTATACGCTTGATGAAATTAATATAAAGGATGAAATATACTGCGAAGAAACAGATGAAGCATTTACAGTTAATCCTGATAATATCAAAGTTAAGTTTAAGGTGATAGTATGATTAAAGAAGGGGAAAGTCTAAGTGATTACTTGAAAGCGTTACCTAAAGATTTTATTCGTAAAGAGAAAAATTTAAAAGAAGAAGAGTTAATAACACTTAGTGAATTGCTAAATGAAATCGAAACTACAACTGATAAATCTGGAAAAGCATTAGAAAAATTTGTGTCACAACTTTTCAAGTATTTGAATTTACACTATATATATCTTAATAAAAGGACTAGTACCAATGAAATAGATTTATTTTTAAAAACTAATGATGTTTCAAGAACTTATTACAATAATACATTGCCAATATTATCAGAAGATTTTATTGTAGAATGTAAACAGTATCACCAAAAGGTTAAAGTAACTTGGGTTAATAAATTTTATTCTTTGTTAATGTTTGGGAACTATAAATTAGGTATTATTTTTAGTGTAGAACCACTTACAGGCAAAAATGACTGGGATAGTTCTAAAGGTGTATGTAGCAAAGTGGCTCTAAAAGATAATATTTATATTATAAACTTACATTTGGAAGACATGAAAAATATTGTAGATGGGTATAATGTTATCGATATTATTGATGAAAAATATACTAAGCTAAAAGACAATATAGCTATTGATTTAATACCACATCCTAACCAAAAATATTTAAATCCGTAGAAATAGAAAGTCGACAAAAATATGATTTAACTAAGTTGACTTTTGAATATAATCACCACACCTCTAATGAGTGTGGTGTTTTTTTGGTGCGCCCGGCATGGATAACATCTTGACGGTGAAAGTTCGTTACAGGCTTGGTAGTAGGAACTGTTATCGAAAGAAAAGGGTGTCCACTGCGAAGAGGAATCTGAAGGGAGTCGGACGCAAACACTCACACTGACGAACAGAAACATCATATTAGGTCTATGTAGTATGGATGCATCTTCCAAACAAGATGAAGTCCTATACTACTCGAGTTCTATATGGTAAATGATGCGGAGTATTTAACAAAGCTCGACGAAGAGGATGCGACCTTCTTGACGAACTAATAGCTCTTTCTAAGGGTATGACTCACGGACGCGGCAGAGGAATAATAGGATATAGATAAAGCTATAATGAAAAACTTACTACGGCAGTAAATAATTCGAAGGACACAAGGGAAAAGATTGAATCAACTAAGCATTTCACATAGCCAAGTATTAGCAACAATATATAGAATGTAAAATTTCTTCCTTCAAAAAATTTGATATTAAAAAGTGTTGAGCGAAAAGACTCACGCTGCGTACTTTTGAGAATGATGAAAAAGTCAAGTTAATCGATAAACATACGATTAAGAATAAAATAGTTAGAGCAATTCGAAGGTACTCGCGCACGCAGTTAATGATACATACAATAGCATTATTAATAAAAAAAAGGGTCAGAAATAACCAATAAAAAATTGAAGAACATACAGAACTCATAACTGACTATTTGCTAATTAAGTGTAAGGAAGGTGAGCGGCCCAATGCACGAAATAATAAAAGCACTAACTAGTAGAGATGTACAAGTAGCCATCGTACTCATTCTACCGTTAGTGCTAAGACAATTGAGATTGTGGCATATAAGCTATCTATTAGTTAGCAAAAAGCCAAACAATCAAGATATTGATTAATGATTTCGAGAGTCATTCGTGGCTCCCTCCACTTATACTCACATTATATCTCGAAATAGGGAGGATTCCAAATGGGGTGAGTCAAGTGAGTCATGATAATATTCATTTTTCTAATCGCGTAAATCATTAAGTTAGCGAGAATCTTGCATATGCGAAAATTAGGCTATCGATATGAAGGTGAGAATATTGTCAGAATACAAAAGGACGATTGAACGTTTGATTAGACTTACCATCATGTTTAAAAATGTCCTAAACACAATATATCGTTTTCTAATGATTAAACCACTAATAATTATAAAAATCCCACCACACAAATGCATAATATATTATAATAAATCGTAAGAGAAACAAAGGTAGGGGATCTTATGGTTTACCAAAGTGAATTCGCATTAGAAAAAGAAATGATGGCACAATTAAAATCCAATGGCTATGAACCTGTGACCATTCGAAATGAACAGCAGCTATTGGATAATTTTCGTCAAATATTAAACGAACGCCATGCAGATAAATTAGAAGGCAAATCACTGTCAGATAAAGAGTTTCAACGCTTATTAACGATGATCAATGGTAAAGGCATCTTTGAAAGTGCGCGTATTTTACGTGATAAATTGCCTTTGAAGCGTGATGATGAGTCTGAGGTGTATTTGTCGTTTTTAGATACGCGCCATTGGTGTAAAAATACGTTTCAAGTGACGAATCAAATCGCTGTTGACGATCAGTATAAAGCGCGTTATGATGTGACGCTTTTAGTGAATGGATTGCCGCTTGCGCAAATCGAATTGAAACGACGCGGTATGGATATTAACCAAGCGTTCAACCAAGTGAGACGTTATCGTAAACATAATTACACCGGTTTGTTCCGTTATATTCAGTTGTTTATTATTAGTAACGGGATTGAGACGCGCTACTTATCTAATAATGATGGCGAATTTTTAAAAAGTCACATGTTTTATTGGAGCGATAAGGACAATCACCGCATCAATACGTTAAGTGACTTTACGGATACGTTTTTAAGACCTTGTCATCTCGCTAAAATGATTTCACGTTATATGATTTTAAATGAAACGGATCATGTTTTAATGGCGATGCGTCCCTACCAAGTGCATGCTGTGGAAGCGCTGATCCATCAAGCGACTGAAACGAATAGTAATGGTTATATTTGGCATACGACCGGAAGCGGTAAAACGTTGACTTCTTTTAAAGCGAGTCAAGTCCTCTCAGAACAAGAGAATATTAAAAAAGTGATTTTCCTTGTAGACCGAAAAGACTTAGATAGTCAAACAGAAGAAGAGTTTAATAAGTTTTCTAAAGGTTCGGTGGATAAAACGAACAATACGTCACAGCTCGTGAAACAGTTGAATGATAAAAGTTTGCCGCTGATTGTCACGACGATTCAAAAAATGTCGAAAGCGATTCAAAATAATGCGGGAGCGCTCGAACAATACAAAACGGATAAAGTGGTGTTCATTATCGACGAATGTCACCGGAGTCAATTTGGCGACATGCATCGGATTGTGCGTCAACATTTTAACAATGCGCAATACTTTGGTTTTACAGGAACGCCGCGTTTTGAAGAAAATAAAAGCATCGATGGTCGGAGTACGGCAGATATATTTGGTCGCAACTTGCATGCGTATTTAATCAAAAATGCGATTCACGATGGTAATGTTTTAGGCTTTTCTGTCGATTACATTAATACGATAAAAGCACAACATATTCGTACAGAAACTGATGATTTGGTGGAAGGTATTAATAAAGATGAAGTGTGGTTGGCAGATAAGCGCATTGAGTTAATTGCCCGTCATATTAGAGATAATCACGATAAATATACACGCAATCGACAGTATTCGGCGATTTTAACAGTCCAAAGTATCCCGGCATTGATTAAATATTATGAGACGTTCAAACGAATCAGTCGTGATGATGACCATCCATTAAAAGTGGCAGGTATATTTACGTATGCTGCAAATGAAGCGCCACAAGAGACGAGTGTACATGAAGTCCATTCGAGAGATCAATTAGAGCTGATGATGCAAGATTACAATGCGCATTTTGGGACGAATTTTACGACGGATACATTCCCGGAATATTTTAATCATGTCTCTAAAAACGTGAAAAAAGGTGTAAAGGATAATAAAATTGACGTGCTGATCGTTGTGAATATGTTTTTAACGGGATTTGACAGTAAAGTATTGAACACGCTCTATGTTGATAAAAACTTGAAATATCATGACCTCATCCAAGCGTATTCTCGTACGAACCGTGTGGAGAAAGAAACAAAGCCATTCGGAAAAATTGTCAATTACCGCAACTTAAAACGCAATACGGATAAAGCGTTAAAACTGTTCTCGCAAACGGATGATACAGATCGTGTGCTTATGAAAAGTTATGAAGCATACAAAGAAGAGTTTATCGAAGCGTTGGCAGCGTTAAAGTCTATTGCACCAACACCTCAAGCGATGGATGAAGTGTTTGATGAAGAGGGGAAGAAAGCATTTGTCGAAGCATTCCGTCTCGTGTCAAAACTTGTGTTGCGACTTAAAGCGTTTGAAGAGTTCGAGTTTACCACTGACAATATTGGCATGGACGAACAAGAATTTGCGGATTATAGAGGTAAATACTATGCCATTTATGATGAAGTAAAATCCAAACGCGGCAATGTGGAACAAGTGTCTATTTTGGATGACATCGATTTTGAAATTGAAATTTTACGTAATGATTTGATAAATGTGTCGTATATTATGCATCTCATTCGTCAAATCGACTTGAAGGATACCGGCGAACAGCAACGTAATCGTGAACAGATTCGACGTATTTTAGACAATGCGGACGATCCAGTGTTACGTTTGAAGCGGGATTTAATACGGGAATTTATTGATGAAGTAGTCCCTCAATTAACAGAAGATGACAATATAGATGAAGCGTATATTTTATTTGAAAATGCGAAACGAGAAGCAGAATTTAGTCAATTTGCACATCAACAAGCGGTCGACGAAGACATTTTGAAATCCATGACAGGCGAATTTGAATATAGCGGTATCGTGAACCAAGCGGACCTCAAAGATTTAGTCAGTGATAAAAAGCTGAAAGAAAAACGTCAAACGAAAAAGGCAATTATTTCATTTATTGAAGAAGTTACAGAAAAATATAGTAGCTAGCACCCATCAGACCTTTGTGATTCTATACGTTACAAAGGTTTTGATCTTTCAGTGCACGCATACACTTATTGAACTAATGGAGGAAATGCAATGTCAATTACAGAAAAACAGCGTCAACAACAAGCTGAATTACATAAAAAATTGTGGTCAATCGCGAATGATTTAAGAGGGAACATGGATGCGAGCGAGTTCCGTAATTATATTTTAGGTTTGATTTTTTATCGCTTCTTGTCCGAAAAAGCAGAGGCAGAAGTGGCGGATGCATTATCAGGCGAAGATCAAACATATGAAGAAGCTTGGGCAGACCCTGAATACCAAGAAGATTTGAAAGCGGAATTGTTAGACACAGTGGGCTACTACATCGAGCCACAAGATTTATTTAGCACAATGGTGAAAGAAATTGAGAACCAACGCTTCGATATCGAACATTTAGCACAAGCGATTCGTAAAGTTGAAACGTCGACACTCGGTCAAGACAGTGAAGAAGACTTTATCGGATTGTTCAGTGATATGGATTTAAGTTCAACACGTCTCGGTAATACAGTGAAAGATCGTACAGCGTTATTAAGTAAAGTGATGGTGAACTTAGCGGACTTGCCATTTGTTCATAGCGATATGGAAATTGACATGTTAGGGGATGCGTACGAATTTTTAATCGGACGTTTTGCGGCAAATGCAGGTAAAAAAGCGGGCGAATTCTATACCCCGCAACAAGTGTCGAAAATTTTAGCGCAAATCGTCACATTAGGGAAGGACAAACTCCGCAACGTCTATGACCCGACATGTGGCTCTGGCTCTTTACTCCTTCGTGTCGGTAAAGAAACGAAAGTGTATCGCTACAACGGCCAAGAACGCAACAATACGACATACAACTTAGCACGTATGAACATGTTGTTACATAATGTACGTTACGAAAATTTCGACATTCAAAATGACGATACGTTGGAAAATCCTGCCTTTTTAGGTGAGAAATTCGACGCCGTGGTAGCCAATCCACCGTACAGCGCAAAATGGTCCGCAGACAGCAAATTCAACGACGACGATCGTTTCAGCGGTTACGGTAAACTCGCACCGAAATCAAAAGCTGACTTCGCGTTCATCCAACATATGGTGCATTATTTAGATGATGAAGGCACAATGGCAGTCGTATTACCTCATGGCGTCCTGTTCCGTGGCGCCGCAGAAGGGGTCATCCGCAAATATTTGATTGAAGAGAAAAATACTTTAGATGCGGTCATTGGCTTACCGGCGAACATTTTTTACGGCACAAGTATCCCAACATGTATTCTTGTCTTTAAAAAATGTCGTAAAGCCGACCAAGACGTATTGTTCATTGATGCTTCCAACGCATTCGAAAAAGGTAAAAATCAAAACCACCTGACAGACGAACACGTTGAAAAAATCATGAACACATACAAAAACAGAGCAACCATTGATAAATATAGCTACGCCGCAACATTACAAGAAATTGAAGACAACGACTACAACCTTAATATCCCACGCTACGTCGACACCTTTGAGGAAGAAGCACCAATTGACCTCAATCAAGTTCAACAAGACATTGCGAATATCGACAATGACATCGCACAAGTTGAAGAAGAAATCAACAACTATTTGAAAGAACTGGGAGTGGTGCAGCATGACTGATTTAAAGAAAAATGTTCCGGAGATACGATTTCCTGGGTTTGAAGGTGAGTGGAGAATTATAACTTTAGGTGAAGCTACAACAAAGATAGGTAGTGGAAAAACGCCATTGGGTGGTAGTTCAGTGTATCTAAATAATGGAATCCCATTTCTTAGAAGTCAAAACGTGCAGTATGGAATATTGGATTTAAGCGAATTGGTTTATATTGATGAAAATACAGATGAAAATATGAAAAATAGTAGAACTTATTATGGAGATATTTTATTGAATATTACAGGCGCTTCCATTGGTAGAAGTACAGTGAACACAATAAAAGAAGGTTATGCTAATTTAAATCAACATGTGTGTATAATAAGGTTAAAAGAACATTACAACTATAATTTTATAGGCCAGTTTTTAATATCACCAAAGGGGCAAAAAAGGATATTTATGGCACAAAGTGGTGGTAGCAGAGAAGGACTGAACTTTAATGAAATCAGTAAAATAAAGTTTAACTTACCAGATGAGGTAGAAGAACAACAAAAGATTGGCGATTTCTTCAGTAAACTTGATCGACAAATTGAGTTAGAGGAAGAAAAATTAGCTTTGTTGGTAGAACAGAAAAAAGGCTATATGCAAAAGATTTTCTCACAAGAACTACGGTTTAAGGATGACAATGGAGAAGATTATCCGGCGTGGACTATAAAAAGTTTTCAATTCTTTATGGATAAACCAAAAGAATTAGAAAAAGGTATAAATTTAAATAAAAAACAACTGCTTACTGTTAAATTAAATGTCAATGGAGTTAGTAATGCTAATACTAATAGAGCTCTTAAGATGGGAGCAACCGTTTATTATAAAAGGTTTGCTTCCCAATTTATTTACGGTAAACAAAACTTTTTTAATGGTGCATTTAGCATCATACCAAATGAATTTAATGGATTTTATTCATCGGGAGATGTACCAGCTTTAGATATTGATTATTCAAAAATCAACGCCGATTATTTTATAAACTATATCTCAAGGAAAAATTATTATAAGAGAATGGAGGCTTTTTCATCAGGTACAGGTAGCAAACGAATTCATGAAGATATATTATTAAATTTTAAAATTAAATTACCCGTTATCAAAGAACAACAGAAAATTGGTGATTTCTTCAGCAAACTTGACCAACAAATTGAGTTACAGGGTCAAAAGATTGAAAACTTAAAACAGCGCAAACAAGGTTTCTTACAAAAAATGTTTGTCTGAATTTGAGTGATAGTGCGCATCCAAGTGAAAGGGAATACTTGGGTGCGTTATACGTTTTATCTTGAAGTGTATTCGTAACGTTTCTTAATGGCTACTTGTGATATTCCGATAAGAGAGGGGCGTGAGGCGATGGAGGATATTGAATCTAAACTTCAGGCTATTTTACATGATGGCGAGAAGATTTTGTTGTTATCGCGTAAAAATTCGAAAGGTTCGATTTATGTGTTGTTCCGCAGAGGGTCAGCCGCTTATATGCCGATTCGAATTAGCAATCACAGAAATCATACGTACTTTTCCAATGAGACTTTTTATACGAAGCAAGGGGAAGACGTGATGCTTGCTTAGATAAGACAACATCTCGATTTAAGTGATTGGTATATTTTCAAGTATGAAGATTACTTTACATTGAAAATTTTAAAGAATGAAATTCACTGTGAAGAAACAGAGGAAGCATTTACAGTTGGTCCCGATAATATCAAAGTTAAGTTTAGGGTGTTAGTATGATTAAAGAAGGAGCAGAAATAAGCAATAAAAAATTGAAGAACATACAGAACTCATAACTGACTATTTGAAGATTGAATGAGAGGGTGCTAAATTTAACACAGGAATGTATCTATGAATTTTAATATTCAAATTTACTTCAAAGCTCGATAATTTAAAAAAATTGTCGCATATATCCCAAATGGGTGATATAATGATTAATGTGAGCAATAGCTTACTCATTGAGTGTAAGGGAGGTGAGCGGCCCAATGCACGAAATAATAAAAGCACTAACTAGTAGAGATGTACAAGTAGCCATTGTACTCATTCTACCGTTAGTGCTAAGACAATTGAGATTGTGGCATATAAGCTATCTATTAGTTAGCAAAAAGCCAAACAATCAAGATATTGATTAATTATTTCGGGAGTCATTCGTGGCTCCCTCCACTTACACTCACATTATACATTGAAATAGGGAGGATTTCAAATGAGTTTAGTCAAGTTAGTAATGATAATATTCATTTTTCTAATCCCGCAAATCATTAAGTTAGCGAGAATCTTGCATATGCGAAAATTAGGCTATCGATATGAAGGTGAGAATATTGTCAGAATACAAAAAGACGATTGAACGTTTGATTAACAGTCAGGTAAGTGCGTATAAAATTCATCAAGAAACAGGTGTAAGTACAGGGAGAATAAGTGATTTAAGAAATGGTAAACGTGAGCTTGATGGGATTACACTACAAACTGCTGAAAAGTTGTATGAGTATCAATGTAAGATTGAAGGATAAGATGAGTTAAATATTATGTACACAATAATAAGAATTATGATGATTATAAGGAACATATTTATACCAAAAGAAAGGTGTAAGGCGTATGCCTACAATCAGTATTATGACAGTATATAAATTTACACAAAAATCAGCTGAAAAACTTTTAAACGCGATGGATGTTAGCGAGAATAAAAGCGTCAATAAAACAAATGTGAGGGCAACGAAAGTTAAAGCCAAAGATGAAATAGACGTTATTTTGAAAGATTATCAAGTTAATTGAGAGTGAAATTATCCTTCTTTCTGAGTTATTAACCGATACCAAGCAAGTGGTTAATGCGAAAACACTGTAATTTAGAATATGTTTAACCCATCACGCCTTATCGGGTGTGTTTTTTTGTTCAAAAATTAAAGTTGTCCAAATCTAAAACATGTTTTGTTCTAATTATCTTGTTTTTAATCTTACATATAATGCTAATCTAAACATCAATAAAAAATTGTCCAGCTCTCTAACTGTGCGATACCCACACCAACAAAAGATGAACGGTTTGCATTTTTTAATTACATATATCCCTGCTTTCAAAACCGAAGCAGATTGCATGAACGATTCTTCCTTTAAAACAAAAAGCCTTATTGACACACAATCTGGGCGAGATTCCTGAGTGGTTATGTTAAAGACAAAATAATGTCATTTAACTTCAAAAGTGGTTACTGTTTATCGCAGTAGCTGTCTGACTTCTCAATGCACATGCTTTTGAGAAGTCTAGTCAGCCTTGCGGGGGCAGTACGACGAAATCTTTGTTACACATGAGATTTCTGTACTGCTCCCAAAATCCAATTCGGCGCCCATCTTATGTATGCTTCAATCAAGCCGAATTTAGTTGAAGGGCCAGCCTAGGAAAGGGAAGCCATGAAGGCAATCAAAGCCTAAATTATTGAGGGCAAGTTAAAAAATATTCCGTGTCAATAGCATCAAAAATTTTTATGTCCCATCCACATATGTAGCACAGTGCGATAGAAATTTTAAAATGGTAAAGTATTTTCTCTTTACAAAACCGTGAGTTCCTGTTATTATAATTTCTTGTAGATAACAAAACTTATGACATTAAAGGAGAGAATTATAAATGGCAGTTAAAATTCGTTTAACACGTTTAGGTTCAAAAAGAAACCCATTCTATCGTATCGTAGTAGCAGACGCACGTTCACCACGTGACGGTCGTATCATCGAACAAATCGGTACTTACAACCCAGCAGCGGTAAATGCACCGGAAGTTAAAATCGATGCAGAATTAGCACTTAAATGGTTAAAAGACGGTGCGAAACCAACAGATACAGTTCATAACCTTTTATCACGTGAAGGTATCTTAAAAACTTTTGACGAACAGAAAAAAGCAAAATAATGTAAGCATATCAACGGGGAAGGGAGAGACACCTTTCCTATTTGATTTTAAGCGATAACGTTTGTTGATATCGCGGTGATTCAAGCGGATAGTGCATGACAGGATCGATAAGAGTAGTCGTGCAAGAAGTGACTGACTTTAAAACAGTAAATTTCAAGTTTTAAATATCGAGTCGCCTTTCTGGAGTTCAAGTTGAGAGATGATTTGAAACTCTATATACATGGAATCACCAATCATGAGGTGAGACGAGAAGTGACTTGATGAGAGGGGCTTCGGTCTCATCTCTTTTTTGTATAAATAGTGATAATAGGAGGCTCACGATATGAAAGTAGAAGTGGGTAAAATTGTGAACACACACGGGATTAAAGGTGAAGTCAAAGTTCAGTCTCATTCGGATTTTACAGAGATTCGCTTTCAACCCGGTGAAGTGTTACAAGCAGAATATCAAGGTCAACCCCTGTCGTTAACTGTGAAGTCCCATCGTATGCATAAAGGCTTACATATGTTGACGTTTGAAGGCTATACGAATATTAATGACATCGAACATTTGAAAGGGACACATCTTTATCAAGAGCGTGATCATGAAGCGATTGAATTAGACGAACATGAGTTTTATTACTCAGATATTATTGGTTGTACGGTGTTTGACGGTGATCGTCCGATTGGTCGCGTCACGGAAATTTTTGAAACAGGTGCGAATGATGTGTGGGTCGTGAAAGGTGACAAAGAACATCTTATTCCTTACATTGCGGATGTCGTGAAAGAAGTGGACATTAAAGGACGTCGTATCGTGATTACACCGTTAGAAGGGTTGTTAAACGAATGAAAATCGACTACTTAACGCTCTTCCCAGAAATGTTTGAAGGTGTCCTCAATCAGTCTATTTTAAAGCGTGCAAGAGAAAATAACACATTAACGACGCGATTGATTAATTTTCGTGATTATGCCAACAATAAACATAATCAAGTCGATGATTATCCATACGGTGGCGGGCAAGGGATGGTATTGAAGCCTGAACCGATTTTTAATGCGATGGCAGATTTGGAAGTTTCAGAAAGGACACGTGTGATTTTAATGACGCCACAAGGACAACCGTTCAATCAAAAGTTGGCGGAGTCTCTCGCTGAAGCGGAACATCTCGTTTTTATTTGTGGCCATTATGAAGGTTATGATGAACGGATTCGCGAACATCTCGTTACAGACGAAATTTCTGTCGGCGATTATGTGCTGACAGGGGGCGAGTTGCCTGCAATGGTCATGACAGATGCGATTGTGCGTCTCATTCCGGGTGTGTTAGGGAACCAAGTGTCGCATGAAGATGATTCATTTTCGAGCGGTTTATTAGAATATCCGCAATATACGCGTCCGAGTGATTATGAGGGGATGACGGTACCGGATGTGCTGTTGTCTGGGGATCATGCGAAAATTGCACAATGGCGTCATGAGCAGTCATTGACACGTACTTGGCTGAAACGTCCTGATTTATTGGACCATTATCCATTGACAGATCAAGATCAGAAATTCATTCAATCGTTAAAAAGAACATTGAAATAAGCCTGAATGTATGCTAGTATATTTTAAGTGTGGAAACACGAATATCACTATGATCCGCTGCTATATATTGTCGAGGCAAGAACATAGGTTGAAGGAGAGAATTAATAATGACAAATCACAAATTAATTGAAGCAGTAACAAAATCACAATTACGTGACGATATCCCATCATTCCGTCCTGGTGACACTTTACGTGTACACGTACGTATCATCGAGGGTACTCGTGAACGTATCCAAGTATTCGAAGGTGTTGTAATCAAACGTCGTGGTGGCGGTATTTCTGAAACATTCACTGTTCGTAAAATCTCATCAGGTGTAGGTGTTGAACGTACGTTCCCATTACACACACCAAAAATCGAGAAAATCGAAGTGAAACGTCGCGGTAAAGTACGTCGTGCGAAACTTTATTACTTACGTAGCCTTCGTGGTAAAGCTGCACGTATCCAAGAAATTCGTTAATTCGAGTCTTAAGGACACGCATATAAAACAGGGTTGGGACATTTCGGTGTCTCAACCCTGTTTTATTGATGTAACGATTTAATTGTAATGCATTATCGTAGTTTGAGGACTTTGATCAGGGCTAGGATATTTATTCACCCTAGCCCCCAAATGTGATTGAATCAGAAGTTACAGTTCATGTCTGTGGTGTGTGGATGCATCTTATGCTTTTCATTTTCCAAGTTCTCCAGTGGGCGTGATTAGGAGATTTTTCTACTCTTTGAATGCCTAACCCAAACCGAATAATTTTGCGATTAATTCGACAGCATGCTGCACTGTAGCGACAATCGCAGCACCCATGTTCACCCAGTCGTGCTGAATGGCAGAAGTTACAATGTTTGTGATTGACTCAAATAAATCACCCATTTGAAACACCTCCTCTTATTGTATAACTTTATTTTAAATCTTCTTATACATAAATTTATGATTATTTCATAGTTGTAAATATAATATACTTAAACGCAATTAATTTGATATAAAAATACGTAAAGGCATGCCTAAATGTCGAAAATGAAGATGATGTAGCGTGCATAACTGAATGCGATGAACAGCGTTTTCGGGGGAAGTCGTTTACAACAAAAGGAAACGGAGCTGGAACATTAAGATTCCTCAGCTCCTTTACTATATTTTGTTGTGTATACCAAAGGATGGGGCTTGAAAAAATTAAGCCTCAAGCCATACATAGATTGCATATTCATTAATGGCTTTAAAACGGTCGGAAAATGAGCGTGAATGGGATAAAAATTGATGCTATTGTTTTCTTGATTTCATAAACTTGCCTTCAGTTCTGTGTATTTGATATAAGATTGCCCAGAAGGCTGAGACTCCTGAGGGAATTGCCTGCATACTGCTAACAGTGACTTCTTAACTTTAATAGTGGTTGCTGTTTATCGCAGTAGCTGTCTGACTTCTCAACGTACACACTTTTGAGAAGTCTAGTCAGCCTTGCGGGGGCAGTACGACGAAATCTTTGTTACACATGAGATTTCTGTACTGCTCCCAAAATCCACAATGAATGGGTGCGCTGGGAATCAATAAACGGTGTTCCAAAAGCAGGATTTTCGACAGAACTCCCGCGATTTCGGCAAAATTTGGAAATCAATTTTGCTCATCGCTCTGTTCTGCTCAAATCCTAAGCGCTTTTGTCACAACCTCCCCTCAGCCCCTAGTAAGAACGCGAAGCCATGAAGGCAATCTAAAGCCACGAATCATAGGGAGGGCAAGTTTAACAAAAATATTGCATCAATAGCATCAAAAATTTTTATGTCCCAGCTCCTTTCCTACGATTTGTCAAGGGCGTGTTAATTAAAAATGACATTACTGAACTAAACCGTCCAATTTTTACTTTTTTGAATAAGGTGTTATGATGTATATGATTATATGGTTTCGTTAGTGTGGTGCTTTCTGATAATCATATAATTTATCATTGACTATCAAGTAGTGAATGGTCTTTAATAAGCGATTGATACTCGCTATTACGGCAGTCTTGTGGGGTTTCCCATGAGGCTGCTCTCTTAATTTGTAATAATAATCCACAATATGGCTTTGATAATGATTTCTTCCCCTAATAATGTTCATAATGATTAAGTACAATAAACGTCTTGCTTTTTTATTTCCTCTTTTGTTGATCGTATCCCTACTTTTTGAAGTTCCTGATTGATACCGTTTAATATCAATACCTACAAATGCATTCAATTGTTTATTTGTTTTAAAATTTCTAATATCACCAAGCTCCCCAATAAGCAATGCAGCTGTGAGTTCTCCGATGCCAGGAATTGAAATAATGTTTTCAAACTCAGTCGTATTTTTTGCTAGATCAATCATTTCCTGATCAAATACTTTCTTTTCTTCTATCGCAATAAGCAGTTTGTCACATAGGTATTGGACTTTTTTTATGAGAAAAGAAGACTTGTCCACATTCGGAAAAGTATTATTCTTGATCTCAATTAATTTTTGGACATACTTGTGAGCTTTATTAACTGAAATGCCTTTATCAGTTGAATGAAGCACTTTTTCGACTAATTCATCATCAGACAACATGCTTACATAATCAGGATGAGGGAATGTTTTAGCTATATTTAATGCGATTTTTGAATATCTGTTAGTAAATAACTTTTCTAACCCTGGAAATGTTTGATGTAGTGTTTCGACTAACTCAACTTTGAGACGATTTTGGTTCGTCTCCATTTCTAAGTGAAAGCGTGCACGTTCTCTCAGTTCAAAGTATATCTCTTCGGACTGACGTTGTACCTTTGAATCTTTCATTCTAAAGGCAAGAAGTGCAAGTTTATGTGCGTCTGATTTATCTGTTTTCCATGATCTTAATGAACTCATTTTGAACTTGGCTTCTAGGGGATTCATTTCTAAGTAATCTATTTTGTGAACTGTACAGAAGCGTTTCATGCCCCTTGAATAAATACCTGTTGATTCAAAGAGGATAAATAGGGAATCAAGATGCTTGATATAATTTTCAAGATGACGATAGCCATTTTGATTATTTTGAATGACCAATTCTTTAACCAAAACTTCATCCTTATAATGTGCGACCACACTTTCTGACTTACTTACATCAATGCCTAAACAGTTGATAAAAATCATACCTTTCTTTATTGAATTGAGAAGATTTTAACTTTACTTAGCCTTTTTCATTTCATTTTCCTATACACGGTTTCTAGAACCCAACATACTTCAATCGAATTTCAAAAGGAGAGTAAAGCTGATCAGTTTATTTTACGGATTCAAAGATCCACGGAGCTGCTCGATCTACTTCTCTCTACAACTATAAAAAATAGCTGTGAAGAAATCTATCGTCATAAATTTCTTCACAGCTAATCTTAGTATGTTTAAAAAGGTTGGATTACAAAATATATTCCAAAATCCACTTACTTCTTTTCTTTATGACTTTCTGCTAGCCCCATATACGTTAATTCGATAAAACGTCTATATTTCGCGATAAAGGCTTCATCAAATAAAAGGCCACTATTTCTTTTAATGTCCATGGCTGTGTCATAAATGTTAGCTATAATTTCGCTCGGGCGGTGATGGTCTTTCGCATAATCCATCGTTAGGAAAAGGTAAGCATTGTACAAATCTTCAATCGTTTTGAAGTACCCGTGCTTTGCGATGGATTGACAAGTGAATGCAGGCCTATGTACGAGATTGAAATAATAATCAAAAGGTGTCATTTCATCTTCTAACATCGGATTCGGATCTATATTCACACGCTCCCTTAAATCTTCGCCGTATTCACGAATTTGTTGATGTTCTGACCCTTCCATTTGAGATTCTAATTGCTTCATATTTGAAAATAACACACTCACTTTACCGGCACTACTTTCATAATCAACGCCACTCACTCGCGTCAGCATTTTTGAAATGTCTTTTCTAAAAATAATGATGACGATTAAAATGAGCCAAGGAAAATTAAAATGTTCATATAAGGATGTTAAAAAATGAGCGAGCCCACTTAAACTTTGAAGTAAAAAATCTAGAAAAACATTTTCAGTGTGGTTCAAAAAATCACCGCCTCTATTTTATTTGTCATATGTCATCATTTTAACCTTTAAATATATAAAATTCCACAACGATACGATAAAAATATTATCTTTAGGTGAATTTGGAATGGGCGATAGAATATGCATGACAAATAAAAGCGATGCCTCGCCTTAACTCAACAGCGACTAGAATTTGTGAATCTGCTCAATTCTAGCATGCTCAGTCGGGGAAGCATCGCGCATCCGATTAATATTGGGTTGTACGACGGAGCCACCAACGATAAATGATAGCCCCCACAATGCCTAAAACGGTCAGAAAACTTAAAATATGCCAATAAGGAAGTGTATAGGTCACGGTCACGTCACGATCACCTTTTTCGACAGGCACAACGGTCATTAAGCCATTGCCTTGAAGCACAGGTCTTGCTTCTTCATTGACTTCAGCGTGTAAACCTTGTCTGTAAGGTATCGGGAGTACAAGGTATTGGTCTTTGTCTGATTTGAAATGTGCATGGATGTGTCGGCGATCCTGCTCAATTTGTACGGGTTCGACTTCTGAAGCGGCTCGTTTAAGCGTACTGTAATCTTCGCCGTATATGCCTTTCAGCTGAAAACGGTAATCGCCTTGTTTTAACTTCAGTTGCATCGTGTCACGAACCGGTACACGCACGGTTATCGGTGTGACAAAACGACGATATGCATAGTCGAGTTTGGTACGACGCTGGTAAAAATCATCCAGCTTTAAATAGTGCGGTTGATTGGGTGACAACAGTTCGATATCCATCTCCACGTAAAAGTCTTTATACCGTTCTTTCACATTTTGAGGTAAATCGATAGTCACGCCACCGTCTTTTGCGTGAACGGTTAAAATTTTTCCTTTCATCGATGCATCTCGTGGTGTCACTGTCGCTTTGGATAATAGGTTTGGATTCGCTTGGAATGTTTGATTGGCTTGTTGATGATCGAGTACCACACCTTGCAACATCGCTTGTTCACGATCTAGCGGTGATTTTAAATCTTTGGCGTCATAAACACGTGAAGTCAAATGTGCGCTCGGATAATCGATTGTTTGATGTGAATGGGTCCAAGCATAGTTATCATCGCGAATCGTTTGCACTTTTTTCATTCCATACGGCATTGTACGGTCGGGTGCATCTTTAATACGGTCCGTCACACCCCACAATGCATATAAGTTTTCACGATCGCCTAATAAACGATATGTACTATTACTGTCATATTCCATGTTGATTTGCATTTGACGGTCATAATAATCATAAATATTGCCATCGAAAATGCTAGAATACAATGCGACCCCATTAAAGTCATAAATCATGCTCGAGTTCACAGCGTAAGTGCTCATGTAATCAATGCGCTGTAACGGTGACTGGTCATGCTTTATCTTATCGATCTGCTGTTGTAAAGCTGCACTATGATAATTCGGCGCTTTCATATCGTTCATGGTTGACTGATACGGAGCGATATTGTTGTGATGATAGTTCAGTAATAAAACAAATTGTTGCACGATAAAGAGTAATAATAGGACACCGCGCATCTTACCTGTCAGCGGACGACGTTGGTAAATGTGATAGGCCACTACGATTAAAATGATGACACTGACGAGCATCCACCACATAGCACCGCTTGAAAAGAATATTGTTGCAATCGCCAGTACCGCAATCGGAATGAGTGATTGTAAAAATGATTGCACAGTCAACTCGGTCAAATATTTGAGCCATAATACGATTAATGCACTTGTCGTTAATGCAAGGATATACACCCAACGTCGCTGTGGGAATGAAAAGCCGTTAAACGCACTATCAAAATAGGGTGAAAACGAACCGATTAACAAAATCCAAGTGAAAATCGCGACCATTTTGTAATGATAATGGCGATACAGTTTGAACGAAAACAGTGCGATGAGCGCAATAAACGTCACTGTAATGTAAAAACCATTCGTAAAGATATGGTACTTTTGAGAAAAATCGATAATCGGTGAAATAAAGACATCATTTGTTTGCCGATCATTATTTAAAAACGACCGAACCCCAGTAAAAAAGCCTAACGCCGCGATACACAAACTACAAAGCACAGCTGGAATCAGTAAATACAATTTCTGCCAGCGACCGACTTGATCATCACGATGCGGCCAAATCATGCGATAAATTAAGTACACTGTTAAAATAATCGCTTCATAATAACTAAAGTAAAAGTTAGAAAATAACGTTAAAGCAATCGCGATAATGAATAATCCGATGCGACGACTTCTGAAAAAGCGTTCAATTCCCCAAATGGAAAGGGGCAAGTAAATTAAAATATCGCCAAAAAACGACCATGTAAAATTGAAATAATAGACCACAGTAGAAGTGGCATAAAGGATAGCGCCTAAATATCGATAAAAGAGCTCGAGTTTAAATTGACGAAACATACCGTAAGCGGCAAGAAAGGTGATGACACATCGCAAATATGCCGTGAAAATTTGGTTGCTTGGCCAAAATTCAATGTCACTTGGATCGATATGTAATAGCCATTGCCCGAGACCTACGAAAATGAAGTTCACATACATCATCGGTGAGGTCGTGTAATAGTAGGCGAGGTCTGTAAAATAATCGCCACCAAGTCCAAAACCACTGTCATAAAGTGAGTGGAGATGGGAGAAATGTTCATACAAAAAGCGTTGAAAAGGCATCATTTGTTTAAAACCATCGCCGTTCCCACTATAAATGATGCCGTCATGTATGAAACGAAACACGACCGGCACGTATACGATACATCCGACGAGACAGGCCGCAATGAAGACGGTTAAAAAGCGTGATAAATGACTTTTTTGTTTCTGTTTTTTCAATGTTTTTCACTCTTTCTCGATTGTTTATGTTGATACCAGCGACTATAAAGGATGCTACTGATAATACTGATGATAGACAAGACGACCATTGTGATGAAATAAGGCGGCCGGTAGTGAACGTCAATCTGTTTGATATGGGGTCCAATTTTGATTCCCGTCATCATGCCATTGACCTTTTGTGGTGTGACAGCGTGACCGTCAACAATAGCTGTCATCCCTTTACGATAAGGAATGTTGATGACCGCCATACCGCCAGCATGTTCGGCTAACTGAACTTTAATCTTTCCTTGATGTGCTTCATAGTGATGCGGGGCTTTATTATGATATGCCCGTTTTAACGTATTGTAATCTTCGCCATACAAACCTTGAATGTTCAATTGATACGACCCTGTTGGTGAAATGCCGAGATGAATTTGACCATTGTTGTCAGGTTGCACACGATACAGCAAAGTGTTTTGACCTGTACGATATTTCGAATTATTAAATAGGCGGTGATTTTTATAGCCATTGACATCGAGTGTGCTGTTACTATCCGGCGCATGACGTTTAAAATAGACGACAAGATAAAAATCTTCGTACTGTTCGCGCAATGTATCTGGAAGTTGCAGTGTCACACCGCCATTCGGTTCAGTAACTGTTAACCTATCTGAGGCTGTACGTTGGGCATCATGGGTGGTCATTTCGACTTCATGAACGAGATTTTGCGCTTGTTGTGAATACGTCTGACCTTGATGATCCAATACAACGCCATCGAGCATCGCATGTTCACGATCAATCGGTGTCGTTAAATCTTCACCGTTATAATATTGGTTGCTCACACGCACGGGGGGTAATGGATATTGATTTTCGTACATGACATACTGACCATATTGATGGACTTTTTCAAAATACGCAGGTTGCTGGCGCTGATAATCTTTTTCCATAAGGTAGCGCACAGACAAAAGACTCGCAATGTTTGAGCGACTGCCTGTAGATTGATAACGGCTGACAGATTCTTCTTTTAAGTTAATCATCAAATAGCGATAATAAAATTCAATGAGCTGCCGGTCGAAAATACTCGAATACAAACTCAGCCCTTTAAAATGTTGATACATCGGTGTATTATCCTGCTCATTCACACGCCAATCGATCCGTTCATCTTCGCGTTTTTCGGCATTCATTTGGTCGACCAATGACTGCTGTAAAGGTGTATTGTACAAACTGGCTTGTGCATAAAACGTATTGGCACGTTTTTCATGATCTGTATGGAAAATTTGATGTTTAATAAACACTGCCGATATCGCAAGTTGTAAGATAATGAGTGCGCATGCAAAGCTCAATGTTACAAAATGGCGACGTTTGTTATCATGACGTGCAATCGTTAAGACGAATAACCCGATGAGAAATACGAGAGGCATGAGATAGACCCACCAGACGACGCGATCATACACGTATGCACTGATGAAAATGAAAGCCATTGCCGGTATCGCGGTCAAGCTATATGTAAGGCGTGATAATGATTTGAAATGTTGCACATAAGTCGCAACGAAACCACTCGTCACAAATGCCAATAAGTAATGCCAACGCTTTTGTGGCGCCGAAAAGCCGTTAAAAATACTGTCCACATACGGTATAAATGCTGCGATAATGGTAAAGATGCTTAGTATCGCGAACAGTCTAAAGTAAAAGTGACGGTACAATTTGAATGTGATTAACGCTTGAATCACGACATATGAAATGACGATTAAATAGTTGTCATAAAAAAGATTCGTATTTGCATTGAACGGCTCAATGAGTGGGATGTCACCATCAAATGGGATACGTTGATTGTTGAAAAAACTGCGTGCCCCATGAAAGAAAAAGAATAAACTTGAACCGACGCCTAAAATTGCTGCAACACCAAGTGGTAGAACAGTTTTCATGCCGCTTTTTTGATCATCAGGATGTGCGTGAAACATTCTCAGACTATAATAAATGAGTCCCATCAATACTTGATAATAGGCAAAGTAAAAATTGTTCGCAAAAGAAATCGCAGTTATGATGATAAATAGACCTAACTTACCCGATTTCAAAAAACGTTCAATACTGAGTATGAGCAATGGTAATAAAATAAATACATCACTAAAAAAAGGCCAGTACACGGTGAATCGGAAATAAAGTGGTGACATGGCGAATGACACCGCAAATACGACCGATGCGATGTGTTGCAATTTTAACTGACGTGCATAGTAATACGTTGCAATCATGGCGCCGGTGCACTTTAAAATCGAAACGACCCATGCTTGTGTGAACCAATACATCATGTCTTTAGAATCCACGAGATGTGTGATGGATAAAAGCCAAGTGGTGCCTGCAGTTAAAATAAATATGAAGTTGGTCGAAAAATAATACGATAAATCTGTAAAAAAATCACCGCCAAGTCCAAAATCGGTGGCATAGAAAAAGGTACCTTCAGACCATTTTTCGTATAAAAACATCTGAATCGGTACCATTTGTTCCATACCGTCATTCGGACCTGTGAATAACAGACCGTCTGCAAAAAAACGATACAAAATATAAGCATGCCCAATGAGTGACATGCATAAAAATAAAACAATAAATCCGATGGGTTGAATGTAACGTCTCATATTCCGAACCTCACTTTGATTATCGATCTTTAAGAATAAATTTAGATAAAATATAAGTAATCGGTATCGTAACGATGAGTCCTACAAACGGTGCAAAGGCTGCGTTGAAATGCATGAGGTCTACAAAAATAAAAATGAGTAACGTTTGTGTCCCCATATTGACCACTTGTGTGAGTGGAAAGGCCAAAAATTTCTTTAGCGTCGGTCGTACTTTATAGACAAAGTAACAATTTAAATAGAAAGAAACGACGAACGAAAAAATGAAACCGACAATATGACTGATGAGATAATGGACATCCAATAAACGCAATAAAATTAAGTAAACGATATAATAATTCAGTGTATTAATACCACCGACTAATACAAAGCGGAAAATTTCAAAAAAACGTGCTGAGTTCACCATTCAATATACCTACCTTTGTTCAACGATATGTGATTGTAAATAGCTATTGACGATAAAGTTGATTATACTTAAAGTGGTGTATATCAAATTTTGTTATACAATACATGATGCGGATGCTTTAATTCGTCATGCAATATCATATGTTTATATCTTTAAAACTAACAATTAATATAACATATAACATTTAAAAAAACGATTTGTAAGAATAATTAAGAGGAGTTAAAACTATGGTGATTCAATGGTATCCAGGTCATATGGCCAAAGCAAAACGAGAAGTAACGGAACAACTGAAGAAAGTGGATGTGGTCTTTGAATTAGTTGATGCGCGCATTCCTTTTAGTTCGAGAAACCCTATGATTGATGAGGTCATTCAACAAAAACCACGCGTCGTCATTTTCAATAAAAAAGATATGGCCAATTTAAAAGAAATGGAAAAATGGTATGCGTTCTTTAGGGAAAAAGGGGCTTATCCTGTAGCCGTTGATGCAAAACATGGCAAAGGTTTAAAAAATGTGGAAGCGGCTGCGATTGAAGCGACACGTGAAAAGTTTGAACGTGAAAAAGCAAAAGGGTTAAAACCGAGAGCCATACGTGCGATGATTGTTGGTATTCCTAATGTGGGAAAATCAACTTTGATTAACAAGTTAGCGAACCGTTCGATTGCACAAACAGGGAATAAACCGGGTGTAACGAAACAACAGCAATGGATTAAAGTGGGCAAATCTTTACAGTTGTTAGATACGCCAGGGATTTTATGGCCAAAGTTTGAAGACCAACTGATTGGTAAAAAGTTGAGTTTAACAGGTGCAATTAAGGATAGTATTGTCCATTTAGATGAAGTAGCAATTTACGGATTAGAATTTCTCATTGAACATGATTACGAAGCTTTACTCGCTCATTTTAAAATCGATGTCCCACGTGATGCAGAAATGCTGGATTGGTTTGATGCGATAGGACGTAAACGTGGACTGTTACAACGTGGTAATGAAGTGGATTATGAAGCAGTCATTGAAGCACTGATTTATGACATCAGAAATGCGAAAATCGGGACATATTGCTTTGACTTATATTCTGAATGGCAGGCAGAGACGGATGCGTAACGGCAAAACGATTCAAGTGATTAAAGCAGAATTGCAACACGTGACGTCGTTAGAGGCGTTAGCGCAACATCCTGATTTTCAAGATGAACGTAAAGGCGTCCAACAAGCGTTCATGCAGCGTCAACGTCAACTTGAAAAAATAGCGTTACAACAACAAAAATATCGTGACATGTGCCAATATGAAATAGAAATTTTAAATGCGCAACCAGATGCATTGATTTGTGGCGTGGATGAGGTCGGACGCGGGCCTCTTGCTGGACCTGTCGTCGCAAGTGCAGTCATTTTACAGCCTGGACATGACTTTGTAGGCATTAACGACTCCAAACAGTTGTCTGCCACGCAACGGACTTTGTTGAACACGTCATTAAAAGCGCAAGTGCGTGCTTGGGCAGTGGGCGTTGCAACACCAGAAGAAATTGACGAACACAATATTTATGCGGCGACACAAATCGCGATGTACCGTGCAATTGAAAATTTGTCAGTCACACCGACGCACTATTTAATTGATGCGATGAAGCTCGATCAACTGTCTGCACCACAACAAGCGATCATTAAAGGAGATGCGAAAAGTGTGTCCATCGCTGCAGCCAGTATTATCGCAAAAGTGTATCGTGATGACTTGATGGCAGAATATGCAGAACAATATCCTGGTTATGATTTCGCACAAAATGCTGGCTATGGTACACAAAAACATTTAGATGGTTTGAAACAATACGGCGTGACACCTATTCATAGAAAGTCTTTCGAACCTATTAAATCAATGGTTTCGAAGTTTTAACTGAAATGGATCAGCATATAAAAAGTTTTCAAAAAGTTAGAATTATGTTTTACTAGTAGTAATTTCTAATAAAGAAAGGAATATGAAGCTCATGGATGAAACGTTACAAAAATTATATAAAGTGCTCGTACACTTTGAAGAAAAAGAAGTGGAAATTACTGAAGATGAAGCGAAGTTAAAGAAGATTAAAGAAGAGATTGAAGAAAATTTAAATATTTCGATTGAGGATGAACAGCAGGCGGATTTGATTCGTTTGTTGAAGGAGCATCAGTTTGTGGTGGAGTCAACGGAGGATGAGCAGAAGATTGTGCAAGTGCCAATGGATGATGATACGCAGATTTCGTTCCAAGTGAATGATGAGGATTAGTGTAGTGTGTCATAGGCTAGGATGAGACGGAGAGTTTCCGTTTTGTCCTAGTTTTTGTTTTGGGGAGCATTTTGGTTTAGGGACATTTTGGTTTATAGGCACATATTGCGACATTCACAGGTTTGGATGAGTGCGAGGGCGTAAGATTGCTTGTATCGCGCTGCGCTTTCCTAGGGGCTGATCCCTTCAACTCAATTCGGCTTGATTAAATTGTACACTTGTAGGATGCCGAATTGGATTTTGGGAGCAGTACAGAAATCTCATGTGTAACAAAGATTTCGTCGTACTGCCCCCGCAAGGCTGACTAGGCTTCTCAAAAGTGCAAACATTGAGAAGTCAGACAACTACTGCGATAAATGCCGCCCACCATTAAAATAAAGAGGCGACTGTCAGCAGTATGCACGTATTCCCTCAGGAGTCTTACGCGATTTTTGCAATCTTGGTGTAGTCCTTAAACTGAGATGAGGGGTATTCGTAATGTCCAAAACAAAATCTTCCACACACCATTCTTTTTTATAGATGGTATAGGGAGGGGGAGTTAATGAAGTGATGTATTCAAATACAAAATTCTTGCTACTCTCATTCTAGATAGATGATGTAGAATAGTTGAACATGATTAGGACTTGCCGATTTTTGCAATCTGAGTGTAGTCCTTAAACTTAGATGAGGGGTATTCGTAATGTCCAAAACAAAATTTGCCTCACAACATTCTTCATTTTAGAGGTGGAGTGATGTGCTCAAACAAAATCTTCCACACATCATTCTTCTTTATAGATGGTGTAGGGAGGGGGAGTTAATGAAGTGATGTATTCAAATACAAAATTCTTGCCCCTCTCATTCTAGATAGATGATGTAGAATAGTTGAACATGATTAGGACTTGCGCGATTTTTTCAATCTTGGTGTAGTCCTTAAACTGAGATGAGGGGTATTCGTAATGTTCAAAACAAACTTGACCTCACAACATTTTTTGTTTTAGAGGTGGAGTGATGTGCTCAAACAAAATCTTCCACACATCATTCTTCTTGTAGTGAAGGGAGTGGAGGGTGAGGTGCATGGCATGACAAACCACAAACGGATTCTCATTCTTTTGATAGGGAAGATGTAGTGCTATCAGTTGTTTTTCATCTGTCGTTTGTGTTGGGTTCGATGGGCAAAAAAATAATTTTTATCATTTGATATCGGGTTAAACAATGTATTGCGTGTGTTGAAGAGGATGTCAGACTTTATAAAACATCGTGATACGAGAGGGAATCTGTTTACAATAGCGCTTACATTTCCTATAATTGTACTTGAACTTAACCTTAAGAAACAGGAGGATGGAGTATGAATATCCATGAGTATCAAGGAAAAGAAATTTTTCGCTCAATGGGCGTAGCAGTACCAGAAGGGCGCGTGGCTTTTTCTGCTGAAGAAGCTGTTGAAAAAGCAAAAGAGTTAGACACAGATGTATATGTTGTTAAAGCGCAAATCCATGCGGGGGGACGTGGTAAAGCGGGTGGTGTTAAAATTGCCAAGTCTTTATCAGAAGTTGAAGCATATGCAAATGAGTTACTTGGAAAAGTGCTCGTGACACACCAAACAGGTCCTGAAGGTAAAGAAGTGAAGCGTCTTTACATTGAAGAAGGTGCCAATATCCAAAAAGAATATTATGTTGGTTTCGTTATTGATCGTGCAACAGACCGAGTGACTTTGATGGCGTCTGAAGAGGGTGGAACTGAAATTGAAGAAGTTGCAGCGAAAAACCCTGAAAAAATCTTCAAAGAAACAATAGACCCAGTGGTTGGTTTAGCACCATATCAAGCACGTCGTATCGCATTTAACATCAATATTCCTAAAGAATCAATTAACAAAGCGGTTAAGTTTTTAATTGCTTTATATAATGTGTTCATTGAAAAAGATTGTTCAATCGTTGAAATTAACCCACTTGTTTTAACAGGTGAAGGGGATGTTTTAGCACTTGACTCTAAAATCAACTTTGATGACAACGCATTATTCCGTCACAAAGATATCGTTGAATTACGCGATTTAGAAGAAGAAGATCCAAAAGAAATTGAAGCTTCTAAATACGATTTATCTTATATCGCATTAGACGGTAATATTGGTTGTATGGTGAACGGTGCAGGTCTAGCGATGGCGACAATGGATACGATTAATCACTTTAATGGTAACCCAGCTAACTTCCTTGACGTAGGTGGCGGTGCAACTAAAGAAAAAGTTACTGAAGCGTTCAAAATTATTTTAGGCGATGAAAACGTTAAAGGTATTTTCGTTAATATCTTTGGTGGTATTATGCGTTGTGATATTATCGCTGAAGGTATCGTAGCGGCAGTAAAAGAAGTGGAATTAACATTACCATTAGTTGTACGTCTTGAAGGTACAAATGTTAAAGAAGGTAAACAAATCTTAAAAGACTCAGGTTTAGCAATTGAACCAGCGAATACAATGGCTGAAGGTGCACAAAAAATTGTTAAACTTGTAAACGAAGCGTAAGGAAAGGATGGGACAACTACAATGAGTGTATTTGTAGATAAAAATTCAAAAGTAATCGTACAAGGTATTACAGGGTCAACTGCCCTTTTCCATACTAAGCAAATGTTAGAATATGGTACGCAAATTGTTGCAGGGGTAACACCAGGTAAAGGTGGACAAGTGGTTGAAGGCGTACCTGTTTTCAATACTGTTGAAGAAGCAAAAAAAGAAACTGGCGGTAACGTATCTGTCATTTACGTACCAGCGCCATTTGCGGCTGATGCGATTTTAGAATGTATCGACGCTGAATTAGACTTAGCTATTTGTATTACTGAACATATTCCTGTTATTGATATGATTAAGGTTAAACGTTATCTTGAAGGTAAAAAGACACGCTTAATTGGACCAAACTGCCCAGGTGTCATTACTTCAGATGAAACGAAAATTGGTATTATGCCAGGATACATCCACAAAAAAGGCCATGTCGGCGTTGTTTCACGCTCTGGTACTTTAACATATGAAGCGGTACATCAATTAACTGAAGAAGGTATCGGCCAATCTACAGCTGTAGGTATCGGTGGGGACCCAGTTAACGGTACAAACTTTATCGACGTGTTAGAAGCATTCAACAATGACGATGACACGAAAGCTGTTGTGATGATCGGTGAAATTGGTGGTACGGCAGAAGAAGAAGCTGCTGAATGGATTAAAGCGAACATGAAAAAACCTGTTGTTGGCTTCATCGGTGGTCAAACTGCGCCTCCAGGAAAACGTATGGGTCACGCAGGTGCGATTATTTCAGGTGGTAAAGGGACAGCTGCAGAAAAAATCAAAACATTAAATGAATGTGGCGTTAAAACAGCAGCAACACCTTCTGAAATCGGTTCAACTTTAATTGAAGCTGCTAAAGAAGCAGGCATTTACGAATCATTACTCACTGTTAAATAATTGAGTTTCAATACAATTATCAGTGGTGTATCGGGCAACTGAACTGATGCATCGCGATTTGGAAGCTATTCATGCATGGACTGTTAATGCGAGAGTCACTAACAGTCCATGTGTTGATAGCTTGATTTTGCTATCCTTTTTTAATTCCCATTTTCAATATGCCACTTATGTTTGGCACAACTTCTTTTATTTTCCGCATTCACACATCACGCTTATTTCACATCAAGAGGTGACTACTACGCATGAAACAATTTCTACTATTATTATTGTACGCTGGATTTTCAACACAACAACTCCAATCCTACTATCCTAAACTTTGTACTTTTACAGGAAACTTACCTCAGCGCATTCAAGCCTTCAAATCAATGCTTTCACACATGACGTCAACGCATATTCAACAAAAGCTCGCACGACTCGATACGCTTAATATTCATACAATTGAACCGGCGTTACATGAACATCAAATTGTCCCGGTTATGATAGACGAACCGCTTTATCCGCCGTTGTTGAAAGAAATTTATGATCCCCCGTTGATTTTATTTTGTAAAGGACGACTCGAACTGCTTCAACATTCTGCAAATAGTCTTGGCATTGTAGGTGCAAGGCAACATACACCATACACCTCGCAAGCGCTCGGAACACTTTTTAACACATTTCAACATTTTCCACTAACTATTATTTCAGGACTGGCACATGGCACAGACGCACTCGCACATCATTACGCGATTCGACATCACTTGTCCACAATTGGTGTACTCGGCTTTGGGCATTTTCATCATTATCCTAAAAACACACAAGCATTACGCCAGACGATGGAACAACATCATTTGACCATAAGCGAATATCCACCGCACACGCCTATCGCTAAATTTAGATTTCCTGAACGCAACCGCATTATTAGTGGTTTGTCGACAGGAATACTCATCACTGAGGCGAAAGAAAAAAGTGGCGCGCTCATTACGTTGGATCAGGCATTAGAACAAAATCGTAATGTATATGTACTGCCAGGGGATATGTTTAATGTGCATACGAAAGGCAATATGCTACGTGCCAAAGAGGGCGCAGAAATTGTATTATGTGCTCAAGATATTTTGAAAGATTATGCGAATATAAATGTTAACGCTTTGTGAAATAAATACAAAAGATTGACAAATATAAAAATAACCGTTTATCATTTATCTTTGTAAACAGAAAAAGCAAGGGGGTAACTACTTTGGCAGATAATCTTGTCATTGTTGAATCGCCTGCAAAAGCGAAAACAATAGAAAAATATTTAGGCAAAAAATACAAAGTGATCGCATCAATGGGTCATGTGAGAGATTTACCACGTAGTCAAATGGGCGTGGACGTTGAACATGACTATGAACCTAAATATATTACTATCCGAGGTAAGGGGCCAGTTGTTAAAGATTTGAAGAGACATGCGAAAAAAGCGAAAAAAGTTTTTCTCGCAAGTGACCCCGATCGTGAAGGTGAAGCAATTGCATGGCACTTGGCAAACATTTTAGAACTAGAAGATAGTAAAGAAAATCGTGTGGTTTTTAACGAGATTACGAAAGACGCTGTAAAAGAAAGTTTTAAACATCCACGCGGTATTGAAATGGATTTAGTCGATGCGCAACAAGCTCGACGCGTATTAGACCGTTTAGTGGGTTATAATATTTCACCCGTATTATGGAAAAAAGTAAAAAAAGGTTTATCAGCCGGACGTGTACAATCTGTAGCATTACGTCTTGTGATTGACCGTGAAAATGAAATTCGTAACTTTAAACCTGAAGAGTATTGGTCGATTGAAGGCGAATTTCGATATGGAAAATCAAAGTTTAATGCCAAGTTTCTTCATTATAAGGATAAACCGTTCAAGTTAGCGACGAAAGATGATGTGACAGTCATTACGAAAGCATTAGACGGTAATCAGTTCACAGTATCTAACGTGACAAAAAAAGAAAAAACACGTAAACCTGCCAACCCATTTACGACCTCCACTTTACAACAAGAAGCGGCTCGAAAATTAAATTTCAAGGCGCGTAAAACGATGATGGTGGCACAACAACTTTATGAAGGTATTGACTTGAAGCGTAAAGGTACGATTGGTCTTATCACATATATGAGAACGGATTCGACACGTATTTCAAAAGATGCGCAAAATGAAGCGAAACAATATATCGAGTCAGAATACGGCAGTGAATATTTATCTAAAGTGACCAAAAAGGGTAAACAAGGTGACCAAGATGCCCATGAAGCGATTCGTCCAACAAGCACGTTAAGAACACCTGCTGAGATGAAAGACTATTTAACACGTGATCAATATCGTTTGTACAAATTGATTTGGGAACGCTTTGTGGCGAGTCAAATGGCACCTGCAATTTTAGATACGGTTGCTGTCGATTTAACACAAAATGATGTGAAGTTTAGAGCAAACGGTCAGACGATTAAGTTTAAAGGTTTTATGACACTGTATGTTGAAACAGATGATGACAAGGGCAAAGAAAAAGAAAATCGTTTGCCGAAGCTTGAAGTTGGTAATGAAGTGTTGGCGACTAAAATCGACCCGGCACAACACTTTACACAACCACCACCACGCTATACAGAAGCACGTCTTGTTAAAACATTAGAAGAACTTAAAATTGGTCGTCCTTCAACGTATGCGCCAACAATTGATACGATTCAGAAGCGTAATTACGTGAAGAATGAAAGTAAACGTTTCGTCCCAACTGAATTGGGAGAGATCGTGCATGAACAAGTGAAAGAGTACTTCCCTGAGATTATCGATGTCGACTTCACTGTAAACATGGAAACGTTACTCGATAAAATTGCGGATGGCGACGTGGCTTGGAAAAAAGTAGTAGGTGACTTTTTCAATAGCTTTAAACAAGACGTTGAACGCGCGGAAGAAGAAATGGAAAAGGTTGAAATTAAAGACGAACCTGCTGGCGAAGATTGTGAAGTGTGTGGCAATCCAATGGTCATTAAAATGGGACGCTATGGTAAGTTCATGGCATGTTCTAATTTCCCTGATTGCCGAAACACGAAAGCGATTACGAAGCCGATTGGTGTGACATGTCCAAAATGTAAAAAAGGCGATGTCGTTGAACGTAAGTCTAAGAAAAACCGTATTTTCTATGGTTGTTCGAATTATCCAGAGTGTGATTTTGTTACTTGGGACAAACCGATTGGCCGTGATTGTCCGAAATGTCAACACTACTTGGCAGAAAGTAAGAAAGGACGTGCGACACAAGTCGTATGTTCAAACTGTGACTATAAAGAAGAAGTACAAAAATAATATGTGTATTAAAGTGAGGTAAAAACCATGACATCTGTTAATATTGTCGGCGCTGGTTTAGCAGGGTCTGAAGCAGCATTTCAACTGGCGGAACGTGGCATTCACGTGAATCTTTATGAAATGCGACCAGTGAAACAAACACCAGCACACCATACAAATCAATTTGCTGAACTCGTATGTTCCAATTCATTAAGAGGAAACGCGCTTACGAATGCTGTTGGTGTATTAAAAGAAGAAATGCGCCGTTTAGATTCATTAATTATTGCAGCAGCGGATCATGCCCGTGTACCTGCTGGGGGTGCGTTAGCGGTAGATCGACATGACTTTGCAGGATATATCACTGAAAAGTTAAGAAATCATCCGAACGTAACTGTAAGCAATGAAGAAGTGACGTCTATCCCTGAAGGTCCAACGATTATTGCGACAGGTCCATTAACGACAGAACCACTTGCGAAAGAAATCGTGGCATTAACAGGCGAAGACCAACTGTATTTCTATGATGCAGCTGCACCGATTATTGAAAAAGACTCTATCGATATGGATAAAGTGTATTTGAAATCACGTTACGATAAAGGTGAAGCCGCTTATTTAAACTGTCCAATGACAAAAGAGGAGTTCGACCGTTTTTATGAAGCCGCACTCGCAGCTGAAGTCGCACCGATGAATGATTTCGAAAAAGAAAAGTATTTTGAAGGTTGTATGCCGTTTGAAGTGATGGCGGGCAGAGGTGAAAAAACGTTATTGTTCGGACCGATGAAGCCAGTCGGATTAGAAGATCCAAAAACGGGGAAACGTCCTTATGCTGTCGTTCAATTAAGACAAGATGACGCTGCGGGCACTTTATACAACATTGTAGGTTTCCAAACTCGTTTGAAATGGGGCGCACAAAAAGAAGTGATTCGTCTCATTCCAGGTCTTGAAAACGTCGATATTGTGAGATATGGCGTGATGCATCGTAATACGTTTATCAACTCTCCGGAAGTGTTGAGTGACATTTATGAATTTAAAAATCGCAAAAACTTATTCTTTGCAGGTCAAATGACTGGTGTAGAAGGTTACGTGGAAAGTGCTGCCAGTGGTATGATTGCGGGTATTAACTTAGCGCATCGTATGTTAGGCAAAGCAGATGTCGTCTTCCCTCGTGAAACAATGCTCGGTAGTATGGCTTATTACATTTCACATGCAACGAACAATAAAAATTTCCAACCGATGAATGCGAACTTTGGTCTCGTACCGCCACTTGAACAACGTATTAAAGATAAAAAAGAGCGTTATGAAACTTTAGCAAATCGTGCATTAGAACATTTGGACCATTTCAAACAGACGTTGTAATGAAACTGTAATTAATGGCAAAATAAGCAAAATTTTGATAAATATAAAAATTCAATGTATAATCAATGCAGTTCCCCTCATCATTATGCTACAATGCTAATGATGGAGGGGTTTTTGAATTGAAACAAATCCAAGAACAATTTTTAGATATGTTAAAAAGGGAACGTTTTTTCTCAGACCACACGTTGAAAGCTTATCATGATGATCTCGTCCAATTTAATCGGTTTCTTACCCAAGAACAATTGTCGCTCACGGCATTCAAGTATATGGACGCAAGAAATTATTTACAGACGCTTTATGATATGGGGCTTCAACGGACTACAGTATCACGAAAAATATCGACATTACGGAGTTTTTATGCATTTTGGATGACGCAAGATCATGCGATAGTGAATCCATTTGTTCAGTTGGTCCACCCGAAAAAGGAACGCTATTTGCCGACGTTTTTTTATACTGAAGAGATGGAAGCCTTGTTTCAAACTGTCATGCAAGACGCGCATAAAGGATTGAGAGACAGAGTGATTTTAGAGTTGTTTTATGCAACGGGCATCCGTGTCTCTGAATTAGTGTCTTTAAAAACAGAAGATGTTGATCTTGAAATGTGTTGGATTAAAGTGTTAGGTAAGGGTGGCAAAGAACGTATCGTACCTTTTGGAGAATTCTGTAGACAAAGTATCGAACAGTATTTGGCGGAGTTTGCACCGATTCAAAATGTACAGCACCCATATTTAATTACGAATTTAAAAGGTCAGCCGATTACAGAACGGGGTGTACGCTATGTGTTAAATGATATTGTCAAACGTACAGCGGGTGTCACATCGATTCATCCACATAAACTGCGACATACATTTGCAACACATTTGTTGAATGAAGGGGCAGACCTTAGAACTGTTCAAAGTCTACTCGGACATGTTAATTTATCAACAACAGGACGTTACACCCATGTGACGAATCAACAATTAAGAAATGTTTATTTACAGGCACATCCACGTGCGAAAAAAGGAGAGTAATCATACATGAGTTCATCAATACATGCAACAACGATATATGCAGTGAGACATAATGGTGGCGCAGCAATGGCAGGTGATGGTCAAGTCACTTTAGGTGAAAAAGTGATTATGAAACAAACTGCTAAAAAAGTAAGAAAGCTATATAATGGCAAGGTCATTGCAGGTTTTGCTGGTAGTGTGGCAGATGCTTTTACACTTTTTGAAAAATTCGAAACCAAATTACAACAATATAGCGGTAACCTTGAAAGAGCAGCTGTAGAACTTGCGAAAGAATGGCGAGGCGACAAACAATTACGTCAACTGGAAGCGATGCTCATTGTGATGGATAAAGATCATATCCTCGTTGTGAGTGGGACAGGTGAAGTCATTGCGCCGGATGATGATTTGATTGCAATCGGTTCAGGTGGCAATTTTGCATTAAGTGCAGGTCGCGCGTTTAAAAGACATGCGTCACATTTAAGCGCACGTGAAATGGCATACGAAAGCTTGAAAGTAGCCTCAGAAATATGTGTATTCACGAACGACCATATCACAGTGGAAGAACTTTAATGGAGGTATCGAGCATGGATCGTAATGCGATTAAATTTACACCCAAAGATATTGTAGATAGATTAAATGAATATATTGTAGGTCAAGAAGAAGCTAAGAAGAAAGTTGCCATTGCGCTGAGAAATAGATATCGTCGTAGTTTGCTTGACGATGAAGTGAAACAAGAAATTGCACCGAAAAACATTTTGATGATGGGGCCGACTGGTGTAGGGAAAACTGAAATTGCACGCCGTATGGCCAAAATTGTTGGTGCACCATTTTTAAAAGTAGAAGCAACGAAATTCACTGAAGTCGGTTACGTTGGTCGTGATGTCGAAAGTATGGTCCGAGACCTAGTTGACGTTGCTGTTCGCTTAGTGAAAGAACAGAAAAAAGCGAATGTGGTTGAAGCAGCGACACAAAAAGCGAATGATAAATTAGTGAAATTGCTTGTACCGAGTCTGAAGAAAAAAGCAAGTCAAAATACCAACAATCCATTAGAATCTTTATTTGGTGGTGCCATCCCGAACTTTGGACAACACAACGAAGAAGAGGAAGAAGAACCACCAACTGAAGATATTAAAACAAAACGCTCTGAAATTCGTGTACAGTTACTGAATGGACAGCTTGAAGATGAGAAAGTTAAAGTCAAAGTAGAACAAGATCCGGGCGCTCTAGGTATGCTCGGCACGAACCAAAATGAGCAAATGCAAGAAATGATGAATCAACTGATGCCAAAGAAAAAGGTTGAAAAAGAAGTGCCGGTGAAAACAGCACGTAAAATTTTAGTTGACCAATTTGCTGATGAGATGATTGATCATGAAACAGCAAACCAGGAAGCACTTGATTTAGCAGAGCAAATGGGTATCATTTTTATTGATGAAATTGATAAAGTTGCAACGTCGAATCAAAACAGTGGTCAAGATGTTTCGAGACAAGGGGTACAGCGCGACATCTTGCCTATCCTTGAGGGTAGCGTAGTCAAGACGAAATATGGTACTGTTAGTACGGAGCACATGCTTTTTATTGGCGCTGGAGCTTTTCATGTATCGAAACCAAGTGATTTAATTCCAGAGTTACAAGGACGTTTTCCAATTCGCGTAGAATTACAAGATTTATCAGTAGATGATTTTGTAGGTATTCTTAAAGAACCGAAATTGTCCTTAATTAAACAATATGAAATGTTATTGAAAACAGAAGAGGTTGTTGTGAACTTTACAGATGAAGCCATTTATCGACTTGCGGAAATGGCACATCATGTCAACCAAGAAACGGACAATATCGGTGCGCGTCGTCTGCATACGATCTTAGAAAAAATGTTAGAAGACTTGTCTTTCGAAGCACCCAATATGCCGCATGCACAAGTGGACATCACACCACAATATGTTGATGATAAATTAAAAACGATTTCGACAAACAAAGATTTAAGCGAATTTATTTTATAAGAAAAAAAGGAGTAATGACATGAGCTTATTATCGAAAACAAGAGAATTGAGTAGTTTGTTACAAAAACATAAGGGCATCTCAGTAGATTTCAAAGATGTTGCACAAACAATTAGTAAAGTGACTGTAACTAATGTGTTCATTGTTTCTCGTCGCGGTAAAATATTAGGTTCTAGTTTAAATGAATTACTTAAGAATGAACGTATTATTAAAATGTTGGAAGACCGACATATCCCTGAAAAATATACTGAAAAGTTAATGCATGTTTATGAAACGTTATCTAACATTTCAATTGATGATGAATTGTCTGTATTCCCACCAGAAAATGAATCAGTATTTAAAGATTCAAAAACAACTGTATTCCCCATCATTGGTGGCGGAGAACGTTTAGGCACACTCGTTTTAGGACGCGTGTCTGACGAGTTTGAAGATAATGACCTCGTACTTGGCGAATATGCTGCAACAGTAATCGGTATGGAAATCTTGCGTGAAAAACATTCAGAAATTGAATCTGAAGCGCGTGATAAAGCAGCCATTTCTATGGCGATTAATTCATTATCTTATTCGGAAAAAGAAGCAATTGATCATATTTTTGAAGAACTTGGTGGCAAAGAAGGCTTACTGATTGCTTCTAAAGTGGCTGACCGCGTAGGTATTACACGTTCAGTAATCGTTAACGCATTAAGAAAATTAGAAAGTGCGGGCGTGATTGAGTCTCGTTCACTCGGTATGAAAGGGACATTCATTAAAGTTAAAAAAGAAGCATTTTTAGACGAGTTATCTCGCACAGAATAAATGGCTTGACTTGTTGCAATTTGTCACATGTTGTGATATATTAATATGCGGCTGAAAAAGTCAAAACACACACGTGCATCAAAGTATAAAAGGGTGCGATAAGGTGATTTATCGTTTTTATACGAGTGGACGTGGCGGATGTAAACCAATAGGAGGAATTTATATTATGGCAGTAATCTCAATGAAACAATTATTAGAAGCTGGTGTTCACTTCGGTCATCAAACACGCCGTTGGAACCCAAAAATGAAAAAGTACATTTTCACTGAAAGAAATGGTATTTATATCATCGACTTACAGAAAACAGTGAAAAAAGTTGAAGAAGCTTACAACTTTGTTAAACAAGTTTCTGAAGAAGGCGGTAAAGTTTTATTCGTAGGTACGAAAAAGCAAGCGCAAGAATCAGTGAAGGCTGAAGCAGAACGTGCTGGCCACTACTATGTCAACCAAAGATGGTTAGGCGGAATCTTAACAAACTACAAAACAATTTCTAAACGTGTTCAACGTATTTCTGAAATTGAAAAAATGGAAGAAGACGGCACTTTCGACGTACTTCCTAAAAAAGAAGTTGTAGAACTTAAAAAAGAATATGACCGTTTAATTAAATTCTTAGGCGGTATTCGTGAAATGAAATCAATGCCACAAGCATTATTCGTAGTTGACCCACGTAAAGAGCGTAATGCAATTGCAGAAGCGCGTAAATTAAACATTCCTATCGTAGGTATTGTTGATACAAACTGTGATCCAGATGAAATTGACTACGTTATCCCAGCGAATGATGACGCAATCCGTGCGGTTAAATTATTAACTGGTAAAATGGCGGACGCAATCTTAGAAGGTCAACAAGGTGTATCAAACGAAGAAGTGGCTGCTGAACAAGACATCGACTTAACAGAAGATGAAACAGCAGAAGGCGAATCAACTGAAGCGACAGAAAACACTGAAGCAGCTGTTGAATCTAACTAAGACGCATCTTGAAATGGGTGATAAGATAAATATGCTTATCACCTTTTTTTAAAATAAATCAAGCATTTTTTAAAATTGGAGGAATTATGAATGGCAATTTCAGCTAAACTTGTTAAAGAATTACGCGAAAGAACTGGCGCGGGTATGATGGACTGTAAAAAAGCTTTAGAAGCAACTGATGGAGATATCGAAAAAGCGATTGACTACCTTCGTGAAAAAGGTATTGCAAAAGCAGCTAAAAAAGCTGACCGTATTGCGGCTGAAGGTATCACACATGTTGAAGTAAAAGGTAATGAAGCAGTTATCGTTGAAATCAACTCTGAAACGGACTTCGTTGCTCGTAACGAAGGTTTCCAACAGCTTGTAAAAGAAATTGCTAACCAAATTCTTGATACAAAAGCAGCAACTGTTGAAGAATTAAATGAAACAACATTACCAAATGGTAAAAAAGTTTCTGAACATATGACAGAAGCAATTTCAACAATCGGTGAAAAATTAAGCTTACGTCGTTTTGAAATCAGAACTAAAACTGATAACGATGCATTCGGTGCTTATTTACACATGGGTGGTCGTATTGCAGTGCTTTCAGTTGTTGAAGGTACAACTGATGAAGACGCAGCGAAAGACGTTGCAATGCACATCGCAGCAATCAACCCTAAATATGTATCTTCTGAGCAAGTAAGTGAAGAAGAACTTAACCACGAAAGAGAAGTTTTAAAACAACAAGCTTTAAATGAAGGTAAACCAGAAAACATCGTTGAAAAAATGGTTGAAGGTCGTTTACGTAAATATTTACAAGAAATTTGTGCAGTTGATCAAAACTTCGTTAAAAACCCTGATCAAACAGTTGAAGCGTTCCTTAAATCTAAAGGTGGCAAACTTGTTGACTTCGTACGTTACGAAGTAGGTGAAGGCATTGAAAAACGCCAAGAAAACTTTGCTGATGAAGTTAAAGGACAAATGAAATAATTAACACGGTTTTGTATAAGAAAGAAGACACCTTTCGTGTCCTCCTTTGCATGACTTCAATGCATGATTGAAGCCGTGTGCAAGGAAGATACTTATTGTGTCTTCTTTACTTGTATTGTTTTACATATTATGAATAGAGAGGTTAAAATAATGACTGAAACTTCAAAATATAAGCGAGTAGTTTTGAAATTAAGTGGAGAAGCATTAGCAGGTGACAAAGGTTTTGGTATCAATCCAATGATTATTAAAAGCATCGCAGAACAAGTGGCAGAAGTAGCTAAAATGGACACTGAAATTGCTGTCATTGTGGGTGGTGGTAATATCTGGCGTGGCAAAACAGGTAGCGATTTAGGTATGGATCGTGGTACTGCTGACTATATGGGTATGTTAGCAACTGTGATGAACGCGTTAGCTTTACAAGATAGCCTTGAGCAATTGGATTGTGATACACGTGTATTAACTTCAATCGAAATGAAACAAGTTGCCGAGCCGTACATTCGACGTCGTGCAATTCGTCACTTAGAGAAAAACCGTGTCGTTATTTTTGCAGCAGGTATTGGAAACCCATATTTCTCAACAGACACAACTGCAGCATTACGTGCAGCCGAAGTGGAAGCAGATGTGATTTTAATGGGTAAAAACAATGTGGATGGTGTCTATTCAGCAGACCCTAAAGTTGATCCGAATGCTAAAAAGTATGATCGCTTAACTTATATCCAACTATTACAAGAAGGTTTACAAGTAATGGATTCAACAGCCTCTTCATTCTGTATGGACAACAATATACCGTTAAAAGTCTTCTCTATTATGGAAGAAGGCAATATTAAACGTGCTGTTCAAGGTGAAGATATCGGTACAATCATTACAAAATAATATAGAGGTGCGAAACAATGAAAGAAATTATTCAAGATGCAAAAACGCGTATGAAAAAGTCAACTGAGAATTTATCTCGTGAATTAGCTCAAATCAATGCGGGTCGTGCGAACTCAAACTTGCTAGCAGGTGTTCAAGTCGATTACTATGGTGCGCCTACACCTGTACAACAACTTGCAAGTATTAACGTTCCTGAAGCACGTTTACTCGTGGTATCTCCATATGACAAAACGTCTTTGGCTGACATTGAAAAAGCAATCATCGCAGCAAATTTAGGGGTTAACCCAACTAGTGACGGCGATGTCATTCGTATTATGGTACCTGCTTTAACTGAAGAACGTCGTAAAGAGATTGTTAAAGAAGTGAAGAAAACAGGTGAAAATGCGAAAGTTTCTATCCGTAACATTCGTCGTGATGCAAACGATACATTAAAAAGACAAGAAAAAGATGGCGAAATTTCTGAAGATGAGTTACGTAACGGATCTGACGAAGTGCAAAAAATTACTGATAGCTCAATCAAAGAAATCGATCAGTTAGTGGCAGACAAAGAAAAAGATATCATGTCAGTCTAAATCGCGCTGTCATTCACCTTATGATGTTGTCTCAACGTCATTAAGGTGTGTGAACTCAGTCCAATTTAATAGGAAGACTGTAGAAAAAGTTTGTCTACTTTTAAGCTGTACCGAATACGACTTTGGTACAGTTTTTTTCTTTGTTTATTCAATGCAGGTATTGAGTGTGATAAAATGGTAGATAATTGTACGCTTATGAGATTATAATATTTTAAGAGACGAAATAGGCTCGGAGGAACGCGCATGTTTAAGAAATTTAAGAAAAAAAATGACACTCAAAACCATATCGAAGCGCTCGATTTACATAATATTCCTGAACACATTGCAATTATTATGGATGGCAATGGGCGTTGGGCGAAACAGCGTAAAATGCCAAGAATCAAAGGGCATTATCAAGGCATGCAAACGATCAAAACGATTACGCGTGCAGCAAGTGACTTAGGGATTAAGTATTTGACCCTTTATGCTTTTTCAACGGAGAATTGGTCGCGACCGGATGAAGAAGTCAATTACATCATGGGCTTACCTGTTAACTTTTTAAATACGTTTTTACCAGAATTGATTGAGAAAAATGTGAGAGTCGAAACAGTTGGCTTTATTGATGAATTGCCAGAAAAAACGATTCAGGCGATTGAAGAAGCGAAAATTAAAACAGCTGACAATACGGGATTGACTTTAATATTTGCAATTAATTACGGTGGTCGTGCGGAGATTGTTCACGGTATTCAAACATTGATGAAAGAGATGCGTCATGCGTCTGATCAAGATATCGATGCGTTAACAGAACAACATTTCCAAAAATATCTCATGACTCGTGATTATCCTGATCCAGAATTATTGATTCGTACGTCTGGGGAACAACGCATTAGTAATTTTTTGATTTGGCAATTGTCGTACAGTGAATTTATTTTTAATTCTAAAATGTGGCCAGATTTTGATGAGGAAGAGTTAAAAGCATGTATTAAAACATATCAATCGCGACAAAGAAGATTTGGAGGATTGTAGATAGGAGTAGTGGGATGAAGGTTAGAACAATCACAACGATAGTGGCACTCATTGTTTTTTTACCTATTTTGCTCATTGGTGGATCAACATGGATGTATTTCACATTTTTACTTGCATTAATTGCGTTAAAAGAACTTTTAAACATGAATAGAATCCAATTATTGTCAATACCTGGTCTTTTAAGTGCATTGGCATTAGTTATTTTGATGCTCCCGCAAGGTTTTGGGGAGTGGGTTATCGTGTTGCAACAAAAATCACTAATTGCGATGAGTTTTATTATTTTAAGTTATACAGTGATGTCAAAAAATAGATTTAGCTTTATGGACTCTGCTTTTTGTTTGATGTCTGTCGCATATGTAGGTATCGGTTTTATGTATTTTTATGTAACGCGAGAAGCAGGGTTAGAGTTTATCTTATTTGGATTGTTGATCGTATGGTTGACAGATACTGGGGCATACATATTTGGACGCCTCTTAGGAAAACGTAAATTATGGCCGACGATTAGCCCGAACAAAACGATTGAAGGTTTCATCGGTGGGTTGATTTGTAGTTTAATTGTGCCAATCGCATTTATGTTTTTCGTAGATTTTGATTATCCAATGGTAGGCCTGTTACTCATCACAGTCGTATTGAGTATGTTCGGACAATTGGGTGATCTAGTAGAATCAGGGTTCAAACGTTATTTTGGTGTCAAAGATTCAGGGCGCTTACTTCCAGGACATGGTGGGATTTTAGACCGCTTTGACAGCTTTATGTTCGTATTACCTTTAATGAATATTTTCTTAATTCAAATGTAAAGAGAAGTGAGAAATGATGAAAAATATCGCTATTTTAGGCGCATCAGGTTCAATTGGTCAACAGGCTATTGATGTCATTGAACGCCATCCTGAAAATTTTAATTTAATTGCGTTCACTGTAGGAAAAAACATTGATTTTGCAATTGAAGTGATACAAAAACTTAATCCTGAGATTGTTGCTGTACAGGAAGAAAGCGCAGTCGCACAATTAAAACCTTATCACAGTCATATCGTCAGTGGTCGTGACGGGTTGATTGAAGTGGCGACTTACGATAAAAATGATTTAGTGTTAAATTCATTGCTTGGTAGTGTTGGGCTCGAACCGACGATGAAAGCCATTGAAGCAGGGAAAGATATCGCATTAGCCAATAAAGAAACGTTAGTCGTTGCTGGTGAATTGGTGATGGCGCATGCACGTCGACATGGCGTTAATATTTTACCAGTAGACTCAGAACATGCTGCGATTTTTCAATGTTTAAATGGTGAAGAGATGCGCAAAGTGAAAAACGTGGTCATTACGGCAAGTGGTGGTTCATTCCGTGACTTAACACGTGATCAATTGGCTTCAGTAACGGTGGAAGATGCCTTAAATCACCCGAACTGGTCAATGGGCCATAAAATTACGATCGATTCTGCAACGATGATGAATAAAGGCTTCGAAGTGATTGAAGCGAAATGGCTATTTGACTTAGATATTGATCAAATTCAAACCATTTTGCATAAAGAAAGCATCATTCATTCAATGGTCGAATTTGTTGATACAAGTGTGATGGCGCAATTAGGTACGCCGGATATGCGCATGCCGATTCAATACGCTTTCACATATCCAGAACGTATCGAACATCAAGCACCATCGTTAAATCTTGCAGAAGTGGCGCAATTGAACTTTAAACCTATGGACTTTGATCGTTATCGTTGTTTACAATATGCGTATGATGCATTGCGTATCGGTGGCACGATGCCGGTCGTATTAAACGCTGTCAATGAAGTGGCAGTCGCTAAGTTTTTAAACCGTGAAATTGCGTTTTTAGATATTGAAAAAATGATCGAACGTGAAATGGCAGCACATGAAGTCATTCAAAATCCGACACTTGAACAAATTTTAGAATTAGATCAATACTATAAAACAAAAGAATATGAGGTGTAAGAAACTGTGCTCATAACCCTTATTGCATTTATTATTGTCTTTGGTGTCCTCGTATTTGTACATGAATTTGGTCATATGTATTTCGCCAAACGTGCGGGCATTATGTGTCCTGAGTTTGCGATTGGTATGGGTCCAAAGATTTTTAGTTTTCGAAAAGATGAAACACTCTATACTATTCGTTTGCTGCCTGTAGGTGGCTACGTGCGTATGGCGGGGGACGGGATGGAAGAGCAACCTGTTCAACCCGGTATGCATGTGAGAATTAAAACAAATGACGCGAATGAAGTGACGCACATCATTTTAGATGATCAACATAAATTTCAACAAATCGAAGCGCTAGAAGTGAAACAGGTCGACTTAACGGAAGGCTTATTTATTGAAGGTGTGACGGCTGATGATGATGCACGTCATCGTTTTAACATTGCTGAAAAAGCATTCTTCGTACAAAATGGGAGTTTAATTCAAATTGCACCACGCCATCGTCAATTTACGCATAAAAAGCCGTACCAAAAGTTTTTAACACTTTTTGCAGGTCCATTATTTAATTTTATTTTAGCATTAGTGTTAATTATCGGGTTGGCGTATTATCAAGGTGCGCCGGTGCCTAAAATTGATCAAGTTGGAGAAAACTCACCCGCGCAACAAATTGGCTTGCAAAAAGGTGATGAAATTAAAAAAATCGGTAATCATGAGATTCATCGTTTTAATGATGTGAAAAAGCAACTTGAAGCAACAGAAGGCAAGTCGACAACCATCGTCATTGAACGTGACGGTAAAACGCTTGAAAAAGAATTCTCACCGAAAAAAGTAGAAGTTCAAACAACAAAAACAAGTAAACAAACAAATTATCAACTTGGCTTTATGCCTGAAAGAGAACGTTCACTGTTTGAACCGCTTCTATTCGGCATCCAACAGACGATTGAATACGGTAAAATTATTTTCGTTGCTGTGGCCAGTATGATCGCGAGTATTTTTACAGGTGACTTTAGTTTTGATATGTTAAATGGTCCAGTCGGTATCTACAAAAATGTCGATACGGTCGTTAAAACAGGGATTATCAACTTGATCAGTTGGACAGCTGTATTAAGTGTGAACTTGGGAATTATGAATTTATTACCCATCCCTGCACTAGATGGTGGACGTATTTTATTCGTGATTTACGAAGCAATATTTAGAAAACCTGCCAATAAAAAAGCCGAAACAGTTATTATTGCAGCAGGTGCGGTTTTTGTATTAATCATCATGGTGCTCGTCACTTGGAATGATATACAACGTTATTTCTTATAATAGGACAAGGAGGAACAATCTAGGATGAAGCAATCAAAAGTTTTTATTCCAACATTGAGAGAAGTACCTGCTGAAGCTGAGGCGATAAGCCACCAATTGTTATTAAAAGCAGGCTTAATTAAACAAAATGCTGCGGGGGTATACAGCTATTTACCAGTAGCAACACGTGTCATCCATAAAATTTCAGATATTATCCGTCAAGAAATGGAACGTATTGACGCAGTAGAAGTTGTAATGCCTGTATTGCAACAATCTGAACTATGGAAAGAATCAGGACGTTGGGATGCATACGGTATGGAGCTCATGCGTTTACGTGATCGCAACCAACGTGAATTTGCATTAGGGCCAACACATGAAGAAGTCGTGACATCACTCGTACGCGACGAATTACGTTCATACAAACAGCTTCCATTAACGTTGTTCCAAATTCAAACAAAATTCCGTGATGAAAAGCGTCCACGGTTCGGCTTATTACGTGGTCGTGAATTCATTATGAAAGATGCGTACTCATTCCATACAGATGAAGCATCACTCATGGAAACGTATCAAAATATGTATAACGCATACAGTACGATTTTCAAACGTGTGGGCTTAAATGTGCGTCCAGTTGTAGCGGATTCAGGTGCGATTGGTGGAAATCACACACATGAATTCCATGCATTAAGTGCCATTGGTGAAGATACGATCGTGTATAGCGATAACAGTGATTATGCTGCGAACATTGAAAAAGCAGAAGTACCTTATTATGAAACAGTCAATACGGACGAAGCGTTACAACCGTTAGAAAAAGTAGAGACACCTAACGTTAAAACGGCACAAGAGCTTGCAGACTTTTTAGGTCAACCGTTAGAAAATATCATTAAAACGATGGTCTTTAAAGTGAATGGCGAGTTTATTTTATTACTCATTCGCGGTCATCATGAAGTGAATGACGTCAAAATTAAAGATTACTTTAAAACTGATGATGTCGCTATGGCAACGGATGATGAAATTCGTAATTTATTAGGTGCATCACCAGGTTCATTAGGCCCTGTGACAGATCGAGATGTCAAAGTCTATGCAGACCAATTCGTGCAATCATTGCGCAACTTAGCGATTGGTGCAAATGAAGATGGTTACCATTATGTGAATGCAAATGTTGAGCGTGATTTCCAAATTGAAGGCTATGGTGATTTCCGTTTCATTCTTGAAGGTGAGCCTCTTGCTGACGGTTCCGGACCAGCGAAGTTTGCGGAAGGCATCGAAGTCGGCCAAGTGTTCGTACTCGGTGAAAAATATTCTGAAGCGATGAAAGCGACAGTGTTAAATCAACAAGGTCGTGAACAAAACTTAACGATGGGTTGTTATGGCATTGGTGTGTCAAGAACATTGAGCGCGATTATTGAACAACACCATGATGAGAACGGGATTATTTGGCCGAAATCAGTGACGCCATTTGATGTCCATTTAATTACAGTGAACCCTAAAAAAGACGAACAACGTGAATGTGCAGACCAATTGTACGATCAATTATTAGGGACTTATGATGTACTGTATGATGACCGAAATGAGCGAGCAGGTGTGAAATTTAACGATGCAGACTTAATCGGTATTCCAGTTCGTGTGGTAGTGGGTAAAAATGCTGCAGAAGGTATCGTAGAAGTGAAGCGTCGTGATACTGGCGACAGTGAAGATGTGCATGTGAACGATTTAGTGGCACACCTTGAGGCACTGTACGGCCAACTTCAATAACAATTAAAGTTGAGTTTGCTCACTTTCCAATAAAAACATGCCACTTGCATAGGATTGCTTTAATGGTTTCGCTTTCCCAGGGGCTGAGTTGCCCTCATTCTTTGCTTCTGTTCTTGCATGGTTGCCGGATGGACGAGACTCCCGAGGGATAGTATAAAAAATGTTGACTTCTCTCTTAAATTGAAAAGTGGCCATGTTTAACACAGTTTGACTAGGTGACGATGAATGGAGGCACTGGGGAAAACTATAAACGGTGTCCCAAAAGTAAAAAATAGCTTGAAAAAAGGCCCAACTTTTTAATGACGTTAACTGTGTCGATTAAATGGGGATGTCCTCTTTCCTTACGTTTGTTCATGCAAGATTGCCGGATGGACGAGACTCCCGAGGGATCAGCTGAACCGGAAAATCCACCAACGCTTCAACCAATGTAACTGTAAAAACAAAGCGTTGGTTAGTTGGAGGTTCAGCCCCTGGGAACGCGAGTCCTAGACGGCAATCGTATGCAAGTGACGTGTTCAAAAAGGAATGACGGCAATCGTATGCAAATGAAATGTTCAAAAAGGAATGACGGCAATCGTATGCAAGTAACATGCTCTTAACGAAAAATAGACATGTTCATAATAGAAAGAGGGCAACGTTATACAACCGACTCAATTACGTCATTAAAAAGTTAGCGGGGCAATGATTTGTACTTAAACGAGGAGAAAAGAGGCTGAAGCGCATTCATAGTCTCTTTTCTTTGTATTAAGACACACGAGTTCAAGGCGATAATCATAAGTCAGCGCTAAAGTTAAAAAAAGAGGACAAATTCACGCAAATACATGAAAGTTTTACCAAGCATACACGGCAATTCAAATAAGGTGGTTAGAAAATTGACATTACAGAATCAAGAAAAATTTAAGATTCTTCTCAAACAAATGAATATGTTAGACCATTTTGATCAGGACTTCATTGATCAAGGCCAATTGACACGTGTAGATGTATCCCAAAAATCACGAAAGTGGACGTTTCATATTCAGTTGCCACGATTATTAAAATATGAAGACTATGCAGTTTTTACGCATGCGATGAAAGAAAGCTTCCAACATATTGCAGATGTAGATTGGAAAATTACGGTCAATGATGCGTCACAACAAGATGAATATTTACTGAAGTATTTAGGTGATTGTATTGAACAAACGCAATTGTCGCCTAAAGTAAAAGGGCAATTAAAACAAAAACGTATGATTGTCTCAGGTGATGTCGTTAAAATACTTGTCCAAAACGATATTGAAGGGAACCATTTCAATAAAGTGTGCAACGGCAGCTTAGTGCGCGCAATGCAACGATGTGGTTTTAATGTGCAAAAAGTTGTATTTGAAACGGATGAAAGTGGTCACGATGAAGATTTAGCATCATTAGAAGCACACATTCAAGAGGAAGATGAACAAAGTGCACGCGAAGCAACTGCTAAAATTGAAAAAATGAAAGAACAACGTGCACAACAAGATGATGAAGTGGCCGTCGAACGTTGTCAAATTGGCAAGCCGATTCAAGTTGAGAATGTTCGACCGATTGAATCGATTATTGAAGAAGAGTTTAAAGTGGCGATTGAAGGGGTCATTTTCGACATTAATTTAAAAGAGTTGAAAAGTGGCCGTCACATCGTCGAATTAAAGGTGACAGACTATACCGATTCACTCGTCCTTAAAATGTTTACGCGTAAAAATAAAAACGACTTAGACCATTTCAAATCATTAAAAGAAGGTCAATGGGTGCGCGCACAAGGTCGCATTGAAGAAGATATGTTCATTCGCGACCTCGTGATGATGATGTCTGACATTGAAGCGATTAAACGTACACCCAAAATGGATAAAGCTACGGAAAAACGTGTGGAATTCCATTTGCATACATCAATGAGTCAAATGGATGGTGTGACGCATATTGGTGATTATGTCGCACAAGCTGCACAATGGGGACACGATGCGATTGCAGTAACAGATCATAACGTCGTACAAGCTTATCCCGATGCGCATGCGGCAGCTGAAAAGCATGGCATTAAAATGATTTACGGGATGGAAGGCATGCTCGTTGATGATGGTGTGCCGATTGCGTACAAACCGTCTGATATAATGCTCCAAGATGCGACATATGTCGTGTTTGACGTAGAGACGACGGGATTGTCCAACCAGTACGATAAAATTATCGAGTTGGCCGCAGTGAAAGTGAAAAATGGCGAAATCATTGATAAATTTGAGCGTTTTAGCAATCCGCATGAAAAATTGACTGAAACGATTAAAAACTTGACGCATATTACAGACGATATGCTAAAAGATGCACCTGAAATAGAAGAAGTGCTCACTGAATTTAAAGCATGGGTAGGCGACGCGATTTTCGTTGCCCATAATGCCTCGTTCGACATGGGCTTTATCGACACCGGTTACGAACGTCTCGGCTTTGGTCCTTCGACAAATGCGGTGATTGATACACTTGAATTGTCACGTACGATTAACACAAGTTATGGTAAACATGGCTTGAACTTTTTAGCTAAAAAATATGGCGTAGAGCTCACACAACATCACCGTGCGATTTATGATACGGAAGCAACAGCTTATATTTTTGTGAAGATGTTGGCACAATTAAAAGCGTTAGATGTGCACAACCATCAAGACATTAACAAAAAATTATCGAATGAAGATGCTTACAAACGCGCACGCCCTCAACACGTCACATTAATCGTGCAAAATCAAACAGGGCTTAAAAACTTGTTTAAAATTGTCAGCGCGTCACTCGTGCAATATTATTACCGTACACCTCGTATCCCACGTTCATTACTAGATGAGCATCGTGAAGGCTTGTTAGTCGGTACTGCATGTGATGAAGGTGAAGTATTTACAGCCGTCATGCAACGTGATCAATCTGAAGTTGAACGGATTGCGAAATATTATGATTATATTGAAGTGCAACCGCCTGCGTTGTATCAAGATTTACTGGATCGTGACTTGATTCGTGACAATGAAACGCTTGTCGAAATTTATGAGCGTATTTTAAAAGTGGGAGAAACGAATCAAATTCCTGTAATTGCGACAGGAAATGCACACTATTTACATGAACATGATGCAATTGCACGTCGTATTTTAATCGCCGCTCAACCAGGTAACCCGTTGAACCGTTCGACGTTACCAGAAGCACATTTTAGAACGACCGATGAAATGTTAGATGCTTTCCATTTCTTAGGTGAGGAACGTGCGCATCAAATCGTCGTTGAAAATACACGTGCGTTGGCAGATCGCATTGAAAAAGTTGTTCCAATTAAAGATAAACTGTATACGCCAAATATGGACGGCGCAAATGAAGAAATTCGTGAAATGAGTTATCGTCATGCGAAACAGTTGTACGGTGAGGACTTGCCACAGATTGTTATTGATCGATTAGAGAAAGAATTAGAAAGTATTATTGGGAACGGATTTGCGGTTATTTATTTAATTTCGCAACGACTCGTTAAAAAGTCATTAGAAGATGGTTATTTAGTAGGTTCTCGGGGTTCGGTCGGTTCAAGCTTTGTTGCGACGATGACGGAAATTACAGAAGTGAACCCACTGCCACCGCATTACATTTGTCCAAGTTGTAAAAAGAGCGAGTTTTTCGATGATGGTTCGGTTGGTTCAGGCTTTGACTTGCCTGATAAAACGTGTGAATGTGGCACAGAGATGATCAAAGAAGGACAAGATATTCCGTTCGAAACGTTCTTAGGCTTCAAAGGGGATAAAGTACCCGATATCGACTTGAACTTTAGTGGTGAATATCAACCGAAAGCCCATAACTACACGAAAGTTTTGTTCGGTGAGGAATATGTTTATCGTGCCGGAACAATTGGTACTGTCGCTGAAAAAACGGCATTTGGTTTCGTGAAAGGGTACTTAAATGATCAAGGCATTCATAAGCGTGGTGCTGAGGTCGATCGTCTCGTAAAAGGTTGTACAGGTGTTAAACGTACGACTGGTCAGCACCCAGGTGGGATTATCGTTGTTCCAGATTATATGGACATTTTTGACTTTACGCCAATTCAATATCCAGCAGACGATCAAAGTTCAAGTTGGATGACGACGCACTTTGACTTCCATTCGATCCATGATAACGTTCTGAAACTCGATATTCTCGGACACGATGATCCTACGATGATTCGGATGTTACAAGACTTGTCAGGTATCGATCCGAAAACGATTCCTGTTGATGATCAACAAACGATGGGGATTTTCAGTTCTCCAGAAGCGCTCGGTGTGACAGAAGAGGAAATTTTAGCGAAAACTGGAACGTTCGGTGTGCCAGAATTTGGGACAGGCTTCGTACGTCAAATGTTAGAAGATACGAAACCGACGACATTTTCAGAGCTTGTACAAATTTCAGGGCTTTCACATGGTACCGACGTATGGCTAGGTAATGCACAAGAACTGATTCGTAGTGGAACTTGTACGTTGTCGAGCTGTATCGGTTGTCGTGACGATATTATGGTGTACTTGATGTATGCGGGTTTAGAACCGTCGCTCGCCTTTAAAATTATGGAAGCAGTACGTAAAGGTAAAGGCTTAACAGAGGAATTTGAGCAAGTGATGAGAGAAAATAACGTGCCAGACTGGTATATGGATTCATGTAAGAAAATTAAATACATGTTCCCGAAAGCCCATGCTGCAGCTTACGTGTTAATGGCTGTTCGTATCGCTTATTTCAAAGTGCATCATCCACTTTATTATTATGCAAGTTATTTTACTGTGCGTGCATCAGATTTTGATTTGATTACGATGGTGAAAGACAAAGACAGTATCCGCCAAACTGTGAAAGATATGTATGCGCGATATATGGATTTAGGTAAAAAAGAAAAAGACGTGTTGACTGTATTAGAAATTATGAATGAAATGGCGCATCGTGGTTACCGGATGCAACCTGTCAACTTAGAGAAAAGTCAGGCATATGAGTTCATCATTGAAGGAGACACATTAATTCCGCCATTCGTTGCTGTGCCGGGTCTTGGCGAAAACGTAGCGAAACGTATTGTTGAAGCACGTGAAGATGGACCGTTCTTATCGAAAGAAGATTTGAACAAAAAAGCAGGGGTATCACAAAAAATCATTGAATACCTCGATAGTTTAGGCTCATTACCGAATATGCCTGACAAAGCACAGTTGTCCATCTTTGATATGTAGAGATAAATTTGTCGGAAAATGGAATCTATGATATAATGATGTTGCTTATAAAATTAGACTCAAGTAGGAAGAGTGGGTGTTACCCGCTCTTTTCTATTTGTTTGTCAGTCATAAGGGGGCTCGTATGAGTAAAGTTACAGAGCAAGTTGAAACCATAATACAACCTGTCCTTGACGAATTGAACTTTGAATTAGTAGACGTTGAGTTTGCTAAAGAAGGTCGAGATCATTATTTGCGTATCGCCATCGATAAACCAGGTGGCGTCGATTTGAATGATTGTACACTCGCATCAGAACGCATTAGTGAAGTAATGGATGAACAAGATCCGATTCCACAAGCGTACTATTTAGACGTGTCATCACCAGGTGCAGAACGCCCAATTAAAAATGAAAAAGGCTTTCAAAATGCGATTGAACAACCGATTTTTGTATCATTATATGCACCGATTGAAGGTGACAAAGAATGGTTAGGTCATTTGAAATCAGTCACTGAAGATGCCATTACTATGGAAGTGAAAGTCAAAGCGAAGACGAAAACCATCACGATTCCACGTGATAAAATCGCTAAAGCACGTCACGCAGTTATGCTTTAAAGACGTAAGGAGGAAAATGAGTGGAAAGTAACGAATTATTATTAGCAACGGAATATTTGGAAAAAGAGAAAAAAATTCCTAGAGAAGTTTTAGTAGATGCAATTGAAGCAGCTTTAATTACGGCATATAAGAAAAACTATGACAGCGCACGTAATGTCCGTGTTGAATTGAATTTAGACAGTGGGACATTCCGAGTGATTTCGCGTAAAGAGGTCGTAGAAGAAGTGTTTGATCACCGTGAAGAAATCGATTTATCGACGGCATTAGTGAAAAACCCAGCATACGAAATTGGAGATATTTACGAAGAAGACGTGACACCTAAAGATTTCGGCCGTGTCGGTGCACAAGCGGCGAAACAAGCTGTGATGCAACGTTTACGTGATGCAGAGCGTGAAATTTTATACGAAGAGTTTATCGATAAAGAAGATGACATTATGACAGGTGTGATCGACCGTGTGGACCATCGTTATGTTTACGTGAATTTAGGACGTACAGAAGCAGTATTATCTGAAGCAGAACGTAGTCCGAATGAAACGTATCTTCCAAATGAACGTATCAAAGTATATGTGAACAAAGTGGAACAAACGACAAAAGGACCTCAAATTTTCGTATCACGTAGCCATCCAGGTTTGTTAAAACGTCTGTTTGAACAAGAAGTACCTGAAATTTTTGAAGGTACTGTCGAAGTGAAATCTGTTGCGCGTGAAGCGGGAGACCGTTCGAAAATTAGTGTGTACTCAGAAAATCCAGATATCGATGCAGTTGGTGCATGTGTCGGCGCGAAAGGTGCACGTGTAGAAGCAGTTGTGGCTGAATTAGGTGGCGAAAAAATCGATATCGTCCAATGGAGTGAAGATCCGAAAGTATTTGTACGTAATGCATTGAGCCCGTCACAAGTGATCGATGTCATTGTAGACGAAGAAAATCAATCGACAACAGTGATTGTTCCAGATTATCAACTGTCATTAGCAATCGGTAAACGTGGTCAAAACGCACGTCTTGCTGCGAAATTAACAGGTTGGAAAATCGATATTAAATCAGAAACAGATGCAAAAGCGTTAGGTATCGGTGAAGAAGAAGCAACTGTTGAAACTGAACCTGTAGCGATGACAGCTGAAGAGATGGATTTAGAAGCAACGACGGATGAACACATTGAAGACAACGCAAGCTTAGAGGATGAAAGTAAAGAGAACTAGGAGGGATTTTTATGAAAAAGAAAAAAATTCCTATGCGAAAATGTATTTTATCTAATGAGATGAAACCTAAAAAAGAGATGATTCGTGTTGTCAAAAATAAAGAAGGCGAAATTTCAGCTGACGTAACAGGAAAGATGCCGGGACGTGGGGCTTACGTTTCAAAAGACATCGCTTTAATTGAAAAAGCACAACAGGCGCACAAATTAGAGGACTATTTTAAAGCGTCAGAAGAAACGCTTGAACCTGTTTACAAAGAAATTATACGTCTGATTTATAGAGAAGAGATTCCGACAAAATGAATGAACAACAATTTTTAAATTTTTTAGGTTTGGCGATGCGTGCTGGAAAAGTGAAAACAGGCGAATCTGTCATCATTACTGAAGTGAAAAAGCGTCGTTTAAAGCTTGTGCTTATCGCAAGTGACGCGTCTGAGAGTACGAAAAATAATATCATCAATAAATGTAACAGTTATCAAACACCATATCGCATTGTCAGCAACCGTAACGATTTAGGAGATGCGTTAGGTAAAGGTGCACGTGTCAATGTCGGTATTACTGATCAAGGGTTTGCAAAAAAGTTGATGTCAATGATAGATGAATAATGTTAGGAGTGGTTTAATGAGTAAACAAAGAATTTATGAGTATGCCAAAGATTTAAATATTAAAAGTAAAGATGTAATTGATGAGTTAAAGAAAACGGGAATTGAAGTGTCCAACCACATGCAAACTTTAGAAGATGACCAAGTGAAAGCGTTGGATAAAGTATTCAAAAAAAACCAAGCTCCGAAACAACAAAAAGAGCAAAAAAATACTCAATCAAATCACAAAAACCAAAAACAAGGTAGTAACCAAAAGCAAAATAACAACCAAAAACAAGGCAACAACAATCAACAACAAAAGGGTAAAAATAACGGCCCTAAACAAAACAAGAAAAACAACAAAGGTAATAAAAACAAAAAGCAAAACAAGAAAAATGCACCACAACAACCAAGCGAACCTAAAGAATTGCCATCAAAAATCACTTACACTGAAGGGATTACAGTGGGTGAATTATCAGATAAACTCGGCGTAGATTCATCAGAAATTATTAAAAAACTGTTCTTACTTGGTATTATGGCGAACATCAACCAATCTTTAGATATTGAAGCACTTGAATTAGTTGCATCAGATTACGGTGTGGAACTTGAAGAAGAAGTGGTCATTGATGATAACGACTTGTCAATTTATTTTGATGACGTTGAAGAAGATGAAGACGCAATCGTACGTCCAGCAGTTGTGACAATCATGGGACACGTTGACCACGGTAAAACGACATTGCTAGACTCAATTCGTAATACACGTGTTACTGAAGGAGAAGCAGGCGGTATCACACAACATATCGGTGCTTACCAAATTACGAACAATGGCAAAAAAATCACGTTCTTAGATACACCAGGACACGCCGCTTTCACAACAATGCGTGCGCGTGGTGCTCAAGTGACAGACATTACGATTTTAGTTGTCGCAGCTGATGATGGTGTGATGCCTCAAACAATTGAAGCCATCAACCATGCGAAAGAAGCGGATGTGCCAATTATCGTTGCTGTCAACAAAATTGATAAACCAACAGCGAACCCTGACCGTGTAATGCAAGAATTAGCGGAATACAACCTCATCCCTGAAGACTGGGGTGGCGATACTATTTTCGTACCACTATCAGCGTTAAGCGGTGAAGGGATTGACGATTTACTTGAAATGCTTATCTTAGTTTCTGAAGTACAAGAATTGAAAGCGAACCCGAATAAAGCAGCAGTCGGTACAGTGATCGAAGCTGAATTAGACAAATCACGTGGTCCTGCCGCTTCATTACTTGTCCAAAACGGTACATTAAATGTCGGCGATGCTCTTGTAGTCGGTAATACACATGGTAAAGTCCGTGCAATGGTGAACGACCTTGGTAAACGTATTAAAACTGCAGGTCCATCAACACCAGTTGAAATCACTGGTTTAAGCGACGTACCTCAAGCAGGTGACCGATTCGTCGTATTCAAAGACGAGAAAAAAGCACGTCGTATCGGTGAAGCACGTGAACAAGAAAACATTATTCAACAACGTCAAGAAAGCAAAAACGTAACATTGGATAACTTGTTCGAACAAATGAAACAAGGTGAAATGAAAGACTTGAATGTCATCATCAAAGGTGACGTACAAGGTTCAGTGGAAGCATTAGCCGCGTCATTAATGAAAATTGATGTTGAAGGCGTAAACGTGCGTATTATTCATACAGCAACAGGTGCCATCAATGAATCTGACGTGACATTAGCACATGCGTCAAACGGTATCATTATCGGCTTTAATGTCCGTCCAGATGCAGGGGCAAAACGTGCAGCAGACGCTGAAAATGTCGACATGCGTTTACACCGTGTCATCTACAACGTGATTGAAGAAATCGAATCGGCAATGAAAGGCATGCTTGATCCTGAATTTGAAGAAAAAGTCATCGGTCAAGCAGAAGTACGTCAAACATTCAAAGTATCGAAAGTCGGTACAATCGCGGGTAGTTATGTCACTGAAGGTAAAATCACACGTGACGCGGGTGTCCGTGTGATTCGTGACGGTGTCGTATTATTTGAAGGCGAATTAGATACATTGAAACGTTTCAAAGACGATGCCAAAGAAGTTGCACAAGGTTACGAATGTGGTATCACAGTTGCCAAATTCAATGATATTAAGGAAGGCGATATTATTGAAGCATTTGTGATGGTAGAAGTAGAAAGATAATGAACGGTATGAAACCTCCTTGAGTCTGTGATGGATTGAAGGAGGTTTTGTTATGTGAAAAATGGATTTAAAAAGTTTAAAAGAGATTTTTCATACACTTGTTTTTGTTGTTAATATAACGTTTATATGTGAAGTATTTTAAAGTAGCAAAAAACTAAAACTTTATTCCTTTAAATTTTAAACTTTTGTATAATAAAGACAAACAAAGGAGGACGTTTATGGAAAAGTTATTAAAAGATTTTTTCATCACTTTTATCATCGGTGTGGCTGGCATATTATTAATGTATTGGATCGGTTATGTACCACCGAATCCGCGAATATTCAATGCGGTTGACAAAATTACGTTTACACATTTCTTTAAAAATCGCATTTATGACAATTGGTTGATGATTGCCTTTTTATTTGCCCTTGTCGTCACTGTGATTGATGTAGGGAGTTCAAAGAAAGAGGATAAGTAAATATAGCGTCAGGTTCCGTGAATGACTTTACATATGTAGACTGAGTTAGAAGGTATAGCAATACGTCTGTTATGATAGTACGATGCAAAATTGACAAAGATTCGAGACTTGGATATTAAGTGATCCGAGTCTTTATATTTTTCTAGATCTAAAAATCTGTTTGTTATTTAGATACATACATCAAGGTATATTTAGAAATGAATGTACCGTGATGTTTAATACAGATATGTCTTTTTAAATTTTATTGTTGCACTCAATATACATTTGAAAATAATGAAATGTGCTTATCGTACATTCACAAAAGCATAGAAACCTATTTGTCATATGTTTCACCTGCAGTATGTTAAATCTGTAATAGTAGGGGATGATGCATATGTTGACGATAAAAACATGAGGATAGGACATTCATATTTTGGATTGATTTTAATCATGTGTCTCATTGATATGCTTTTGTGCGTTTTCAATTGCTTTCATGGTAGGGGCTGCCCCTTCGACTCACCAACGCTATCATTGAACCGTAACATTTGTAGTGGAAACGTTGGTGGATTCTGGGAGCAGTACGGAAATCTCATGTGCAACAAAGTTTTCGTCGTACTGCCCCTGTAAGGTTGACTAGACTTCTCAAAAGTATCACATTGAGAAGTCGGGCAGCTACTGCGTTAATCATAATTCTCTTTAAAAAATCAGAAATCGTGTTTGTGCTATTGATTCATCCCTCAGGAGTCTCGTCCATTTTCGCAATTTGAATCAAAGTATTGTAAATCGATGAGACATGTGGATTAAGTTAAAATACCAAAATTTTTGAGTCCCATTTATCTTGATTCATTTATTTTTCACATTTTAGTTTGTATTCATATGAAGAAAAGGATTTTGGAAACGCAATGTACTTCCCCATCATTTTCTATTTTCTTATTAGATTTCAAAATAGAAAAACAAAAAAAGCCCCTTTACCATTATAACGAGGGCACCAAAATATAGGTTGTAATAGTAAAACATATGTTGCTATGTTTATAGCTCCTAATCTTCACTGAGAAAGTTGGTTAGGCGTTTTTTTTTAAAACATATCATATGCATAAAAAAATATACAAGAATCTCAGTTACAGATCCGGAAATAGGAATTGATTGCGAATGACAAGGGTGTCCATTGCGAAGTGGAATCTGAAGGAAGTCGGACGCATACACTCGCACTGACGAATAGAAACATCATACTATGGCGATGTAGAACGGTTGAATTTGCCTGACAAGATGACGTCCCATAGTACCCGAGTTCTATATAGTAAATGATGCGGTTTGAACATTCTCATGAGTTATATTATGATAAGTACAAATAGAGTTTGAAAAATATGATAATTCTGAAAAAATAGCGAACTATTAATATGACTATAAGACAATTGTGAATGGAACGAAGTATTAGGAATGGACGATCAAAATATGATTATGTTAGAGCTTGGTAAATTGTAGAGGAAGCGTTGGTAGTTATTGGGAGTAGTACACACACATATATATATATGTGTATACAACAAAAATTCGTCGTACAGTCCACGCGAAGCTGACAAAACTTTTCAAAGGTGTACATAGAGGGAATAGACAGATACTGTGTTAAAAAGTAGCGAATATAGAAGTTAGAGATCCTATTTTAGTCTTTGATTTTTCCCTCAGGCATCTTGTCTATTTTTGCAATTTGTATCGAAGTGCTCTGAAACAATAAGGAAAACGGATTAAATTACAAAAATCATACTTGCTATTTATTTTAATCGATATTTTCATATTGTACTTTAAGGGGGCTAGGAAATTGAACATCACCCCTTAGCAGCAGCATACACAATATATTATCATTAGTTGTTCTTATTTCACTCAAAAATATATAAATTGTTCAATGGCAAGATACGAAAGATCTGTTCTATGTCCACACTTCATTTTTAACTTTGGGAGTCTTTCTTTCCTATAATACAATGATTTTCACTGATGAAAGTATATGAACGAACGCACACATTGTCTGGTTGATATGAATGATCGCATACTGGAGGAATAAACATGAATGATATTAAAAAGAGATTTTTTAAAAATAATAAAGTCCAGACTATACCTCGTAAAGAGAGTGATAAGATTGCGCTTTTTAAATTTCTGTTGACTGATTTTGATAAAACAAAAGAATATACTGAAATGGAAGTCAATGCCGTTTTGAGAAAATATTATAAGGACTATGCCATACTGCGACGTTATTTAGTGGATTATTCATTATTGAAGAGAGATATTGAAGGTAAGTGTTATAAAGTTGTAGAGGAACAAAACTAAATGACTGATCAAAAAATGTTGACAAAATTATTTATTTTATTTAATGGACTCACTATTTCTGGCATTGCATTATTTTCACCAATACTATATATATTTTTAATTCAAATGGGTTATTCTTATACGGAAGTAGGGATTTATTTATCAGTATTTTGGGGCACATCTGCTATATGTGAATTGCCAGCAGGTATTTTGGCAGACACGATTGGACAGAAAAAAATTGTGGTCTACAGTTGTTTAATCAGGGCGTTAGGATTATTGTTGATGACTACTAATAATTTTGTATTACTAATTTCATCTAGTTTGTTTACCGGTATCGCAGAGGCAATGTTATCAGGTAGTCTTAGTAGTTGGTATATGAATCAACTGGTTGATAAAAATAATGTGAAATTAGACAACGTGTTTTCAAAGGCCTCTTTTTTTAGTGCCTGCTCATCGTTAGTAATTGGATTTATTAGTGCACAATATTTGTTTAAAATTAATACCTTTTTACCAATCATTCTTAGTGTTTGTTTCTTTATAGCTTTGTCGTATATAACTTATAAATACTTACCTGAAAAAAATAGGTCTGTTGAGCGTAAAATTAACAATAGTGTTAAAAAAATCGAGTTTCAATGGTTAAACAATTTTAAAGCACTGTTAGAAATATTTTATTCCAACAAGTTATTGATTTTCATATTATTGATTTTAGTGATACCGAGCATTCTGGATATTGGCCCGTCAAATCAATGGCAAATTGTTTTTAGTGATCAATTAGGCTATATGTGGATTGCTATATCTTTAATTGGTATTTTAACTAACTTGATTATTCCAAAACTACCTAGATTAGGAGATGGAATCAAAGAAATTGTTATTTATATTTTGATTGATATGTTGATTTTATTTTTAGTGACCTATATCAATTTGAGTTTAATATTTTTTATAATTCATATTATGATATTTACAATTACAAGCGTGCGTTTAACAGTGTTTATGCATCAAAAATTAATCAACAGTGATCATTTAAGATCATCATTTATATCCACTTTTTACACTGTTGAAGCGTTTGCGACTATGATGCTATTGCCGCTAAATGGTTTTACCACACAAATATATGATGTTTTTTATGCTTGGAATATTTTTATTTTAATTAGTGCGTTTCTTTTATTTTTTTGCATTATTATCATTTTTAAAAATCGAAAATCAAATATTTTTGACTGAATGATAAGGTTGACTCATCATTATTAATGCTTTATTTAGCTCGACTTGTGTATCGATTTGCCAGTGAAATGTCGCTACAGTTCGGTAGTAGGAATTGTTTGTGAATGACAAGGGTGACCGTTGTGAAATAGAATTTGAATAAAGTCATACGCAAACAATAGTACAGACAATCAAATGTCATGCTATGGCGATGTAGAACGGATGAATCTGCAATAGAATGTCAATAGCGGTTTAAGAATGACGTATGTTTAAACTTTTTTCACTATTATAGTCTTTAAGTCGGTATGAATCGCCTGTAATTTTAAATGCTTTTGAATGGTGAATAAGTCTATCAATAATGGCTGCTGACGCTATCTTGTGACTAAATGCGTCTCCCCAACTAGAAAATGGGATATTCGTCGTTATGATTGTGGAATTCATTTCATATCTGAGTGACATCAATTGATAGAAGAGGTCTGCCTGTTCTTTTGAGATAGGGGTATAGCCTATCTCATCAATGATATAAGATTGTCCAGAAGGCTGAGACTCCTGAGGGATCAGCTGGTCCGGAAATTCCAATTCGGCATCGATCAAGTGTTCATTTAAATCAAGCTGAATTGAGTTGAAGGGCTAGCACCTAGGAAAACAGTAAGAAAACGAAGCCATGATGGCAATCAAAAGCAGAATTAGTGGGGAGAGGGCAAGTTTAACAAAAATACTTCATCAATCGCATCAAAAATTTTTATGCCTACCTCCTTTCCTACGATTTGTTAAGGGCGTGTTAATTAAAAATGACATTACTAAACTAGACCGTCCAATTTTTATTTTTTTAAATAAGGTGTTATGATGTATATGATTATATGGTTTCGTTAGTGTGGTGCTTTCTGATAATCATATAATTTATCATTGACTATCAAGTAGTGAATGGTCTTTAATAAGCGATTGATACTCGCTATTACGGCAGTCTTGTGGGGTTTCCCATGAGGCTGCTCTCTTAATTTGTAATAATAATCCACAATATGGCTTTGATAATGATTTCTTCCCCTAATAATGTTCATAATGATTAAGTACAATAAACGTCTTGCTTTTTTATTTTCTCTTTTGTTGATCGTATCCCTACTTTTTGAAGTTCCTGATTGATACCGTTTAATATCAATACCTACAAATGCATTCAATTGTTTATTTGTTTTAAATTCTCTAATATTACCAAGTTCCCCAATAAGCAATGCAGCTGTGAGTTCTCCGATGCCAGGAATTGAAATAATGTTTATATTTTTCTAGATCTAAAAATCTGTTTGTTATTTAGTTACATACATCAAGTTATATTTAGAAATGATAAGGAGCATAGCGTTTAATGGAGATTGTATATATAAAATTACAATGTAGCCCTCAATATACTTTCGTAATAAATGCAATGCGCGTATAATACATCTATAAAAACATAGGAGCCTATGAGTCATATGTTTTCACCTACAGCTTGTTAAATTTGTAATAGCAGGGGTGATACATATGGTGACGATAATTATACACATAGATATATCTATCTGTTTAAGTATCATTGTCTATTTTTTGATAAAGTATCGTCATAAAAAGACAAAAAAATAACCCCCGTTATCCGCAAAATAACGAGGGTACCTAATAATAGGCTGTAATAGTAAAACATATGTCGAGTTTGGACTCACTTATATGTTGCTATGTTTTTAGCTCCTAATCTTCCCTGACAAAGACGGTTAGGAGTTTTTTCTTTCTTTAATCATAGCATGTGCTTGACATAAATACAAGCATCACAACCAATAAACGCCAGATAGTCATTCAACAATGAACGATTAAGCGTGATACAAAAATCCAAGCACACAAAGTCTAATGAATCATTTTGTGCGCTCTTTTCTCAGTTCTGTAATCTTTAGGAGAGCGATGTACCAGTTTTTTAAATGCCTTTTCAAACACAAAATAATCATTAAAACCGACGAGCTGACTAATGACATTAATAGGGTGATCTGTTTCTCTCAATAGTTGTGTTGCTTTATCGATTCTTGCTTCTAAAATGAACTGTTTTGGGGTTTTGCCGTAGTTATTTTTAAATTTAGTGAATAATTGACTGTTACTAATACCAAAATGAAGTGAAATCTCTTGAATCTTAAGTGGCTTCATATAGTTATTACATATGTATTCATAAATATGATGAATAATATCTTGATGGTTGTTCAAAATAATCATGTCCGTTTGTTTAAATTCATTTTCTAAACAAAAAAGCAGTTCGTATGTTTTACATTTGTACCAATAATCAGACTGCGAAGTATTTTGCTTTGTCGTATAACAAATTTCTTTAATGATATTGACGGCTTTACTGTCTTCATGAAATTTGAGTATGTCTTGATGATTCAGTTGATTGGTTTTTAAAAAATTTTGTAAGTGTGTCCCTTTTAAGCCCACCCAAAAGGTTTTCCAAGGTACATTTTTGTCGCCTTTATACGTTACCTTTTGTCCTCTTTTTAAAATGAAGCCATTAAAATCTTTAGAAGAAAATGTTTTATGATTAATCCTCAGCAAGCCTTTCCCAGTTTCCACAAAATGTAATACAAAAGTTTCAGTAACCGTATAACTATACGTTTGCTCAGGTAAAAACTGTTGAATGCCACATTCGGAGATGACGATATTATCAAAGGATATATCAAAATGTTTCCAAACCTCTCTCATTTTCTCACCTCATTACATTTTTCGACATATTTTTCAAACATTATAACATATGCATATGCGATTCGAACTTCTAAAATAAAAGTATAGAAAGCGCTTTCGTATAAAAAGTACTCAAGTTGAGGCAGCCTCATTCATTAGAGATCGATCTTAAATCATTAAATTTGAATTTATTGAAAAGGAGAAGCTTATGAATAAATTGATTGATGAAAAAATAATGCCTCTTGCTGTGAAGTTTTCTACAAATAAAGTGTTAGTTGCTATTCGTGATGGTCTTTCTCTAACGATGATTCTAGCTATTGTGGGATCCATTTTTATGCTAATTGCGAGCTTGCCGATACCAGGTTGGCCTGAATACTTAGACAAGATTGGTATCAGTCAGTATTTGTGGAAAGGTGTAGACAGTACGTTTAGTTTAGTCGGATTAATCGCGAGTTTTTCGGTGGCCTGGAGTTATGCCAAACAATATCAACAAGATGGGGTAGCAATTGGGATCATTGCACTTTGCTCATTTTTAACAGTGACACCATTTATCAAGACAGATACGGCATCAGGTATTACGTTAGGTTATTTAGGAGCTAAAGGGATGTTCACGGCTATCATTATCGCATTGGTGAGCGTGCACATTTATAAATTCTTTATTGACCGTGATATTAAAATCAAATTGCCGGATAGTGTACCGCCAGCAGTATCACGTTCTTTCGTGGCTATTATTCCTGGTATTGTCATTTTTACGTTATGGCTCAGTATTTACGCGGTATTAGATGCATTCAAACTACCGAATGCGCATGATTTAATTACTACAGCTTTAGGGGGTCCAATTGGTTTTCTTGGTGGCTCAGTGTTTGGTACAGCGATTATCGTTGCGCTCAACAGTTTATTCTGGTTTGTAGGTATTAACGGTGGTAGTGCAGTGAACTCAATTATGGCGCCTGTTTGGTTAGGTAACTTACAAGCGAATATGGAAGCATACAAAGCAAATGAACCTATGCAATATATTTTCACACAACCATTTATGGATAACTATGTTTACATGGGTGGTGGTGGTGCTACTTTAGGTCTTGTGATCGCAATTACAATTATTGCACGTAGAAGAAAAGCAAGTAAACGTACAAAAGCACTTGCACCAATCACATTAGTACCTGGTTTATTTAATATTAATGAACCTGCAATGTTTGGCTTACCTATCGTGTTAAATGTGTTTTTATTAATTCCATTTGTATTAACACCAGTGATCAACCTATTTATTGCCTATTTTGCGACACTTGCTGGTTTAGTACCTTATACGAGAGCGACTGCGACTTGGACGATGCCACCGATTATTTCAGGTTTCTTAACGACTGGAAGTATAAGTGCATCCATACTACAAGCCATTTTAATTGTGATTGATATCTTGATTTATATCGGTTTTTACGCAGCAATTGAAAAGTCATATTTGAAAGAAGAACGAGATAAATAAAACCAATGATTTCAATAAAGTAAGATAAATTTTGAAAGATGTTGAGGTGGATGAAAATGGTAAAACGATTAATTAGTGCAGACACTTCTGAAGTCGCACAAATGACCCCTGAAGAACTTAAGCAGAGTATTAAGGCATCAGAAGGACGTGTTGTATTATCAGAAAATGTGGCAACGAGAAACCCGTGGATTCATGAAGTAACAAATGCAGAAATGGCGGCATCTTTTGGGGCAGATTTAATTTTACTCAATGGTGTCGACGTATTAGATGTCAAAATTGCAGGACTACTCGATATTGAAAACAATCCGATTCAATCTTTAAAACGATTATGTGGTCGTCCGATTGGTGTGAATTTAGAGCCAGTCGATCAAACTGCTGACATGATGGAAGAACGATTTGAATTAGAAGTAGGGCGTACTGCAAGAAAAGAAACGTTTGAAAAGTTGAATGCGCTCGGTATGGATTTTGTGTGTCTTACAGGAAATCCTGGTACGGGTGTGTCCAATGATGCCATTGTCGAAAGTGTCAAACGTGCCAAAAGTTTGTTTGACGGTCTTGTCTTTGCTGGAAAAATGCACAGTGCAGGTGTAGACGAACCGGTTGTCAACTTAGAATTGGTTCAACGTTTAATTGACGCGGGTGCGGATGTCATTCTTGTACCATCCATTGGTAGCGTTCCAGGTATCACATTAGATATGGTGAGTGAAGCGGTTCAACTGTGTCATGCTCATGGTGTACTTGTCATGAGTGCGATTGGGACAAGTCAGGAAAGCGCTACAAAAGAAACAATCCGATTTTTTGGTCTTCAAAACAAAATTGCAGGCGTAGATATTCAACATATTGGTGATGCGGGTTACGGTGGGTTAGCGCCAGTAGAAAATATTTATGAGCTTGGTGTTGCCATCAGAGGTTTACGTCATACCGTTTCAAAGATGACACGTTCGATTTTAAGATAACCATTGATATCAAGGAGGAAACATCATGAAAACAATTCTTTTAGCATGTGCAGCAGGGATGAGTACGAGTATGCTCGTGCAACGTATGGAAAAGGCAGCGCAAGACATGGAAGGTGACTATCAAATCTATGCCGTTTCTGTGCCTGAAGTTGATAAAGAAGTGGAACAAAATGACATTGATATTGTACTATTAGGGCCTCAAGTGAGATACGAAGAAAGAAAACTAAAAGAAAAATTAGATCCTAAAAATATTCCGCTTCGTGTGATTGATATGGCTGATTATGGCATGATGAATGGTCAATCCGTATTAGAAAAAGCATTAGATATCATCGGGTGATCATGATGGAAGAGAAAAATCTGGAAACTGTCATGCAGCTTATCATTCATAGTGGTAATGCAAAATCCTATGCGATGGAAGCGATACACGTCGTTAAAGAAGGAAAGAAAGAACTAGCGTTTGAAAAGCTGAGAGAAGCAGAGAAAACGATTGTAGAAGCGCATCGTTATCAAACGGAAATGTTAACGAAAGAAGCGAGCGGTGAAAAAACAGATGTCTCACTCCTTGTCGTGCACAGTCAAGATCATTTAATGACTGCAATGAATTTCATCGAGTTAGCGAAAGAAATCGTAACATTGTATGATAAATTAGATTGATAAAAGGAAAAAGAGCTGAGTTATGACTCAGCTCTTTTTTTAACATCAAAATAAAAAGACAAAAAATAACCCCCCGTTATTTGTGAGATAACGAGGGTACCTAAAAATAGGCTGTAATAGTAAAACATATGTCGAGCCTGAACGCACTTATATGTTGCTATGTTTTTAGCTCCTAATCACCCCTAAGAAAGTTGGTTAGGAGTTTTTTCTTTTTTTAATCATAGCATGTGCTTGACATAAATACAAGCATTGCACAGGTAAAATGACAATTGTTAACAAGCAAAATACACTTTCCACAGCGTCTTTTGAAAATGAATGCAAACAAATCATCTTTCGCACACAGTTTCATTGACGCCTCTTCCTCCTCTCCTTTATAATGATGTATTGAGGATAATGCTACGACACTATGTTGAAAGGAGGCACATGATATGAATATGCGTGCAGAACGTGTTGGCGAACAAATGAAAAAAGAATTAATGGATATTATTAATAACAAATTAAAAGATCCAAGAGTCGGTTTTCTAACGATTACAGATGTACAGCCAACTAACGATTTATCATTAGCAAAGGTTTATTTAACAGTACTTGGTAGTGATAAAGAACGCGAAAATACATTCAAAGGTCTTGAAAAGGCAAAAGGGTTCATTAAATCTGAAATTGGTCAGCGTATGCGACTTAGAATTGTCCCTGATTTGCAATTTGAATATGATGAATCGATTGAATATGGGAACCGTATCGAACGATTGATTCAAGATTTAAATCATAACGACTAACAATGTGTGCTAGAGTGCGTGAGATGATCTGCAATTGTAGAGTCCACGTAGTCTAGCTTATTTTATGAAAAGGAGTGTTGGTGGATGTATCATGGTATTTTACCTGTCTATAAAGAACGAGGATTGACGAGCCACGATGTCGTTTTTAAATTGCGCAAAATTTTAAAGACGAAAAAAATAGGCCATACAGGGACATTAGATCCTGAAGTGGATGGCGTCCTTCCTATTTGTATCGGTCAAGCGACAAAAGTGAGCGATTATGTGATGGAAATGGGTAAAACGTATCGCGCTGAAGTGACGTTAGGTTTTTCAACGACGACAGAAGATCAAACGGGTGACGTCTTGGCGCGTGAAATCGTTACAGCTGACCAATTCGATGCCCATCAAGTCGATGCAGTGTTACACGCATTTAAAGGGTGGACAACGCAAATTCCACCAATGTATTCGTCTGTAAAAGTGAACGGTAAAAAATTGTATGAATACGCACGCAATGGTGAAACGGTGGAACGTCCGGCACGTCAAATTCATATTTCGCACATTGCACGGATTTCGGACTTAGTTTTTGAAAATGACACTGCACGTTTTTCAATAGAAGTGACTTGTGGCAAAGGGACGTATATACGCACACTCGCAACGGATATTGGCCGTGCACTTCATGTACCAGCGCATATGTCATTGCTCACGCGCACGATGAGTGGTGGCTTCAGTTTAAACCAGGCACTCACCTTAGCATCGATTGAACAAGCGCATCTTGATGACACACTCCAAAATCAATTATTACCACTTGCATACGGCTTGAAAGGACTTCCATCTTTCCATGTTCAAAATGAAAGTGATAAAATAAAGATAAAGAATGGACAAAAGTTTGCTCAAGGTTATTTTAATGTTCCATTTGAGCAGCAACTTGTCATGATTGATAGTGACAATGACGATGTATTAGCAATTTATGAAGTACATCCATCACGACAAGATGAAATTAAACCGAAAAAGGTATTTAATTAAAAGGAGACTTGGTTATGGAAGTTATCGAAATTACACATCCTATTCAAGCTGAACAATATATTCAAGAGGATGTAGCGATGGCTCTTGGCTTTTTCGATGGGCTACACAGAGGGCATCAAGCATTATTTGATGAATTAGATCGGGTGGCAAAGGAGAAGGATCTGAAGAAAGCGGTCATGACTTTTGACCCACATCCGTCAGTCGTGTTAAATCCTAAACAAAAACGCACGACTTATATTACGCCGTTAGATGATAAAATTGAATTATTAGGCGAACAAAATATTGATTATTGTCTTGTTGTGAATTTTTCTTCACGATTTGCGGAAGTGACACCTGATGAATTTGTGCAAGACTATTTAGTGAAAAATCATGCCCGTGTCATTATTGCTGGGTTTGATTTTACATTTGGTAAGTATGGCAAAGGAAATATGGCGATGCTTCAAGAATATCAAGATCAATTTGAAAGTATCACAATTGGCAAGCAAGATTTGAATCGTGAAAAAATTTCAACAACTGCGATTCGTGAAGCATTGAAAACAGGTCATCTTGCGAAAGCGAACGAACAATTAGGTTACCGTTACCGTATGAAAGGAACTGTCGTACAAGGGGAAAAGCGCGGTCGTACGATTGGTTTCCCGACAGCGAATATTGAACCTAGTGATGACTATGTTTGGCCAACGCTCGGTGTTTATGCGGTCAGTATGACGATTGGTTCAAGTGATCATATTTATCGTGGTGTCGCGAACATTGGTGTGAAGCCGACGTTCCACGATGATTTACCACAAGCTGTCATTGAAGTGAATATTTTTGATTTTGCGGAAAATATTTATGGCGAACGTGTCACAATTTATTGGCACCACTACATCCGACCAGAGTTGAAATTCGATGGGATTGACCCACTTGTTGCGCAAATGAACGATGACAAAGCACGCGCCAAACATTTATTAGCGGTTGATTTTGGTGACGATGTATCATATAATGTATAAGTCTAATAAAGATTAGCACACGACCTTTATCTTGGTAGGTTGAAACTCCGACGCCTGACTCAGATAAAGGCACGAAAAATTTAAAGGAGGAAATTGACAAATGGCAATTTCACAAGAACGTAAAAACGAATTAATCAAAGAATACCGTACACACGAAACTGACACTGGTTCACCAGAAGTTCAAATCGCTGTGTTAACTGCAGAAATCACTGCATTAAACGATCACTTACGTATTCACAAAAAAGACCACCATTCACGTCGTGGTTTATTAAAAATGGTAGGACGTCGTCGTCACTTATTAAACTACTTACGTGACAAAGACATCCAACGTTACCGTGAATTAATCAAGTCATTAGGTATCCGTCGTTAATTTTAATTATTGCGCACGTACTAGTGGCATTACAGGAAGGAGCTGGGACATTTATCGTATCCGGCTCCTTTTTTAACTATTAAAAGATGATTATGTAAGATATAATTGAAATGTAAAAGGCTACGAAATGTTTAAAGAGGTAGGAGAGGAGATTTATAATGTCTCAAGAAAAGAAGGTTTTTAAGACGGAATGGGCAAACCAGCCGTTAACAATAGAAACAGGACAACTCGCAAAACAAGCGAATGGTGCTGTACTCGTACGCTACGGAGACACAGTTGTCTTATCTACAGCGACAGCATCAAAAGAACCACGTGATGGCGACTTTTTCCCATTAACTGTCAACTATGAGGAAAAAATGTATGCCGCGGGTAAAATTCCAGGTGGTTTCAAAAAGCGTGAAGGACGTCCAGGTGATGAAGCGACATTGACTGCACGTTTAATTGACCGTCCTATCCGTCCATTATTCCCAGATGGCTATCGTCATGATGTCCAAATCATTAATACTGTATTGAGTGCGGATCCTAACTGTTCACCTGAAATGGCAGCGATGATCGGTTCATCAATGGCGTTAAGTGTATCAGATATTCCATTCCAAGGCCCAATTGCGGGTGTGAATGTCGGCTATGTTGATGGCGAATATGTCATTAACCCGAATTTAGAACAACGCGAAAAGTCACGTCTTGATTTAGAAGTAGCCGGTCATAAAGATGCGGTGAACATGGTTGAAGCGGGTGCGAGTGAAATTACTGAAGCAGAAATGTTAGAAGCGATTTTATTTGGCCATGAAGAAATCAAACGTTTATGTGCATTCCAAGAAGAAATTATTGCGCATTTACAGCCTGAAAAACGTGAATTTATTCCTGAAGAGAAAAATCAAACACTCATCGATTCAGTGACGCAAATGACAAAAGATGAGAACTTGAATGGTGCGATTCAAACGTTCGACAAACAAGAGCGTGACGCGAATCTTGATGCGATTAAAGAACGTATTTTAGCGAACTTTGAAAACGAAGAAGATCCTGAAAATGAAGCGTTATTAAAAGAAGTTGGCACCATTATTAATACGTTAATTAAAGATGAAGTGCGCCGTTTAATTGCGGATGAAAAAATTCGTCCAGACGGTCGTAAACCTGACGAAATCCGTCCATTATCATCAGAAGTGGGCTTATTACCACGTGCACACGGTTCAGGATTGTTTACACGTGGACAAACTCAAGCCTTGTCAGTGTTAACGTTAGGTTCTATTTCTGAATATCAAATTATCGATGGTTTAGGTGAAGAAGAGCACAAACGCTTCATGCATCACTACAACTTCCCGAACTTCTCAGTAGGTGAGACAGGTCCGGTACGTGCACCAGGTCGTCGTGAAATTGGTCACGGTGCGTTAGGTGAGCGTGCATTAAAATACATTATTCCAGATGAGAAGACGTTCCCTTACACAGTGCGTATCGTTAGTGAAGTGCTAGAGTCTAACGGTTCTTCATCACAAGCGTCTATCTGTGGTTCAACTTTAGCGTTAATGGATGCGGGTGTGCCGATTAAAGCACCGGTTGCAGGGATTGCGATGGGTCTTGTGACGCGCGAAGAAAGCTATACGATTTTAACAGATATTCAAGGTATGGAAGATGCGCTTGGCGATATGGACTTCAAAGTTGCAGGTACGACTGAAGGGATTACTGCGATTCAAATGGACATTAAAATCGATGGCTTAACGAAAGAGGTCATTGAAGAAGCGTTAGAACAAGCGCGTAAAGGTCGTTTAGCTATTTTAGAGCATATGATGCAAACGATTGACCAACCAAGAAAAGAATTGAGTGCTTATGCGCCTAAAGTAGAAATCATGCAAATTAAACCTGAAAAAATCCGCGATGTCATCGGACCAGGTGGTAAACAAATCAACGAAATCATTGATGCGACAGGTGTTAAACTTGATATCGAACAAGATGGTACAGTTTACATCGGTTCAACTGAGCAAAACATGATCAATCAAGCCCGTGCATGGATTGAAAGTATCGTGCGTGAAGCAGAAGTCGGTCAAGTGTATGATGCGAAAGTAAAACGTATTGAAAAATTCGGTGCGTTTGTTGAACTGTTCCCAGGTAAAGATGCATTAGTTCACATTTCACAAATTTCGAACGAACGCATTAATAAAGTGGAAGATGTGTTAAACATCGGTGATACACTGAAAGTCAAAGTGACTGAGATCGATAAACAAGGTCGTGTGAACGCTTCTCACAAAGTGTTGCTTTAAAATTAAAAACATGATATTTGAATAGATGAACTTAAAAAACAGAAGTAGATGTGACGTATGAGCATTGACTTCTGTTTTTTGCATAGTGAGAAACAATTATGAGGAGCGTGGTCTGTTTGAGGAAAATTAACATTTTGTCAGGGATGCTCATTCTTATCCTATTATTCGGTGGGATTTTGCTGAATTTTATACAGCACTCTGAATCGATAGTGGTAATGTATAACGTGATTGCATTTGTCATCATTGCGTTACTTTTTTGGTATGCATCTCGGAATTGAGGATTGCTTTGAAATAGCAACCAATGCTTAAGACGAATCGTAATACTTTGATACATATTTTTTATGTAAATGTATCATTTGTACAGTCACCTCAATCATTTATCGTGTATACAAAATCCTCAACCTGTCCTCCGCGAAATACTTTAATAGTGTACAGAGTTTCCATTATCCACTATAATAAAATATGAATGTAAAATGGACGGGCTATATTTATTAGGAGGTAAAATTTTGAATTTAGTAAAGAAGAAAAATAAAGACATACGCATTATCCCCCTCGGTGGCGTAGGAGAAATCGCCAAAAACATGTATATCGTCGAAGTTGACGATGAAATGTTTATGCTGGATGCAGGACTGAAGTTTCCTGAAGATGAAATGTTAGGGATTGATATCGTCATTCCTGACATTCAATATGTATTAGAAAACAAACATAAATTAAAAGGGATTTTCTTAACACACGGTCACGAGCATGCGATTGGGGCAGTTTCATATATTTTAGAACAAGTGGAAGCACCTGTATACGGTTCTAAATTAACGATTGGTTTAGTGAAAGAAAATTTAAAAGCACGTCAAATTAATAAAAAAATCCGTTATTATGTGGTGAATAATGAATCTGTCATGCGCTTTAAAGGTGTAAACGTTACATTTTTTAATACGACGCACAGTATTCCAGATAGTTTAGGTGTATGTATTCATACGTCATACGGCGCAATCGTGTATACAGGTGAGTTTAAATTCGACCAAAGTTTACACGGTCATTATGCACCTGACATGAAGAAAATGGCTGAACTCGGTGAAGACGGTGTGTTCGCGTTATTGAGTGATTCAACTGAAGCTGAGAAGCCGGGTTACAATACCCCTGAAAATGTCATTGAAAGTCACATGTTTGATGCATTTGCGAAAGTGACAGGTCGTTTAATCGTGTCATGTTATGCATCTAACTTTATTCGTATTCAACAAGTATTAAATATCGCCAATAGATTAAATAGAAAAGTATCATTTTTAGGCCGTTCATTAGAAAGTTCATTTAGTATTGCACGTAAGATGGGCTATTTCAACATTCCAAAAGATCTATTAATTCCTATGAGCGAAGTTGAAAATTATCCGAAAAATGAAGTGATTATCATTGCGACAGGGATGCAAGGTGAACCAGTTGAAGCATTAAGTCAAATGGCACGTCAAAAACATAAAATTATGAACATCCAAAAAGGCGATTCTGTATTTCTTGCGATTACCGCTTCAGCCAATATGGAAGTGATTATCGGTAACACGTTAAATGAACTTGTTCGTGCGGGCGCCCACATTATCCCGAACAACAAAAAACTTCATGCGTCAAGTCACGGTTGTATGGAAGAGTTAAAGCTCATGCTAAATATGATGAAACCTGAATATTTCATTCCAATTCAAGGTGAGTTTAAAATGCAGATCGCACATGCAAAATTAGCGAGTGAAGCGGGAGTGAACCCAGAAAAGATTTTCTTAGCTGAAGCTGGTGATGTAATTCATTATGATGGTCAAGACATGAGCTTGAATGAAAAAGTGAATGCAGGTAATGTACTTATCGATGGTATTGGTGTCGGCGATGTCGGTAATATTGTGTTACGTGATCGTCATTTACTTGCAGAAGATGGTATTTTTATCGCTGTCGTTACGTTGGATCCTAAAAATAGAAGAATTGCAGCCGGACCTGAAATTCAATCGAGAGGTTTTGTTTACGTCCGTGAAAGTGAAGCGTTATTGAAAGAAGCAGAAGAAAAAGTGCGTGAAATTGTTGAAGCAGGATTGCAAGAAAAACGTATTGAATGGTCTGAAATGAAACAAAATATGCGTGATCAAGTGAGTAAGTTACTCTTTGAAAGTACGCGTAGACGACCGATGATTATTCCTGTGATTTCAGAAATATAGTTTTAAAATCAGTGTGAAGTTCAAACAAGAAAACGAATCTTACTCTTTGAAAGGCACGCCATTTTAAAGAGGAGATTCGCTTTTTTCATCATACAGGTGGATGACATTATTTTTAGAAAGTAGAAGGTGACGAAGCATGGCGCAAACCAAGAAAAGGAAATCCCAAACGACGCGCAACAGAAAGCGTACTTCGAAAAAGAAACAAAACGATACGCCTATTCGATTTATACTCGCTATTGTGATGGTGATTGTCATCATGTTAGGCGTGTTTCAACTCGGCCTCGTTGGAATTGCCATTGATAGCTTTTTAAATTACTTATTTGGTTTAACACGTTATCTTACATACTTTTTACTCTTATTAGCGATTGGTTTTATCGCATATAATGGCAAATTACCTAAAACGCGACGATTGACGGGTTCTATCGTCTTACAAGTTGCGCTCTTGTTTGTTGCACAAATATACTTTATGGCAACAGGTGGTGCGAGAGCAAAACGTGAGCCTGTTTTAACTTACGTCTTTCAAAGTTATGATGCGACTGAACATATGCAATTTGGGGGAGGCTTATTCGGGTTTTATTTGGTACATCTCTTACTCCCACTCGTCTCACTAGCTGGTGTCGTCTTACTTACACTGGTGTTACTTATTTCTAGTGGTATTTTATTACTGAAAAAGCGCCATCGTGATGTGGCCAAAATATGGTTAGAACAGTTTAAACATTCTACAGCCGCATCTTATGAAAAGGTAAAGACACACCAATCTGAACGCCGAATGTCCAGAAAAGAGAAAAAAGAACAGAAGAGATTGGCACGTGAACAACAACGTGAAGCAGAACCGAAAGATGTGTCAGACTTTCTTGAAGTCAACCTTCCAGAAGATGAACCGACTGATTATCCATCGATTCCAATTTTTGGTCATCAATCAGCGGAAGTGGAAAAACAAAGTCAAGCAATGCAAACACGGCCAACGCCACCCCCTCAACCTGATATACCTCAGCGTAATCAAGCGGCGTCAAGTGATCAGAGGGGGGATATAGAAACCGATGAATCAGTAGGCAGTATCGCTGAAGCTGGAGCAGCAGAAAATCAACAATATAAAATCCCGCCATTGACGTTATTGAATGAACCAAAACATCAACAAACGACCTCTAAAGCGGAAGTTCAACGCAAAGGGAAATTACTCGAAACGACAATGAAAAATTTTGGTGTGGATGCGAAAGTGACCCAAATTAAAATCGGACCAGCAGTCACACAATATGAAGTTCAACCTGCACAAGGGGTTAAAGTAAGCCGTATTGTCAACTTGCATAACGATATTGCACTTGCACTTGCAGCTCAAGATATTCGGATTGAAGCGCCTATTCCAGGTAAATCGGCTGTAGGAATTGAGGTGCCGAATCAAAAGGTTGCCATTGTCACGTTAAAAGAAGTATTGGATGAAAAATTCCCAGCTAAAAATAAATTAGAAGTGGCATTAGGGCGAGACATTTCAGGTGAACCGATTACGGCAGAACTGAATAAAATGCCGCATTTATTAGTCGCAGGTTCGACAGGGAGTGGTAAGTCGGTTTGTATTAACGGTATCATTACGAGTATTTTGTTGAATGCTAAGCCACATGAAGTTAAGCTCATGATGATCGACCCTAAAATGGTAGAATTAAATGTGTACAACGGTATTCCGCATTTATTAACACCAGTCGTTACCAATCCACACAAAGCTGCACAAGCACTTGAAAAAGTTGTGGCAGAAATGGAAAGACGTTACGATTTATTCCAACATTCTGGGACGCGAAATATCGAAGGTTATAATGACTTTATTACGCGAAAAAATAAAGAGCTTGGAGAAAAAGAGGCGTTATTACCTTATATTGTGGTCATAGTCGATGAGTTAGCTGACTTAATGATGGTGGCAGGTAAAGATGTTGAAACGGCCATTACACGTATTACACAAATGGCACGTGCTGCAGGGATTCATTTGATTATCGCAACACAACGTCCGTCAGTCGACGTCATTACCGGCTTGATTAAGAACAATATCCCATCTCGTATCGCATTTGCGGTGAGTTCGCAAACAGACTCTCGTACAATCATTGATAGTGGTGGTGCTGAGAAACTGCTAGGTAAAGGAGATATGCTCTTCATTAAAAATGGCGGTTCGACGAGAACACGTGTCCAAGGTGCCTTTTTAAGTGACCAAGAGGTACAAACGATTGTCGATTACGTCGTGGCACAACAAAAGGCCAATTATGTGAAAGAGATGGAACCCGATGCTGTAACTGAAGGCAGTACAGATAGTGAAAGTGATGATCCACTCTATAACGAGGCTTATTTATTCGTCCTTGAACAACAAAAAGCAAGTACGTCTTTGCTTCAACGCCAGTTTAGAATTGGTTATAATCGTGCATCAAGAATTATGGATGATTTAGAACGTAATCAAGTGATTGGCCCGCAAAAAGGCAGTAAACCGAGACAGATTTTAGTTGATTTAAATGATGGAGAGGTGTAACCCATATGTCCGTAAATCCCGACGTTAATATTGTAAAAGAATGGATTCTTAAAGAAATAGAGGCCAAAAACATTAAACCTGGTGAATCATTACCAGGTTTATTGACCATTGCGCGTCAACTCAATGTTACTACAGACAATGTCCAAGTGGCGATTCATGAACTGGTGACTGAACAAATTATTACACAAAATTTTGAAGAAGGCGCACGTGTTAAAATTCCGCAACCCTTTTTCTATCCTTTAGACGAATTGATGAGCATTGGCCGGATGATTTCTGATAAAGGGTATGAAAGTGGAACGGTATTTTTAAGTCTTGATGAAGAAATCGCTTCTCTCGACGACTGTAAAGTGATGCAGTTAGAACCGAATTCGACCATTACAGTGATTGAACGTATCCGCACTGCAAATAGTCAACCTGTTGTCTATTGTTTAGATAAAGTTACGACCAACGTACTATCTCATTTTGGGACGCATAATCAACAAACGTCTATTTTAAAAGCAATTGAAGCTGAAAGTCATCAAACGATTGCTTATGCTGAAACTGAAATGGAAGCGATTAGTTATGAACCTTATATTTCAGACGCACTAGAAGCAGACCCACAAGACGGGCTCATGTTATTGAGACAAGTCCACTACACAGAAGACGGCACGCCGATACTCTATTCTTTAAATTATTTTAAAAGTAGCTTAGTAAAGTTTCGGACAATTCGAAAACGTCTATAAAGATATTAAAACAATTGTTAAAGGAGGAGTTGCATGAAACAACTTCAAGAACACCCGGATCAACGTATATCCGTTTTATCCACGAACAAATTTAAAACGACGACGATGACATTTAAATTTATGGCTCCATTAGATAAAAAGACGATGACGCAACGTTCTTTGTTAAGTAAATTACTCGTCCGTGCCACACAACAATTTCCGACAGATAAAGCATTCAATCAATATCTCTCTGAATTGTATGGTGCTTATGTCAATAGTTACGTGTCGAAGTACAAAGACCGCCACGTCATCACTGTTACACTTGAAATTGTGAATGAACGTTATTTGTTAGATGATGAACCATTATTTGACAAAGGGATGGCATTATTAAAAGAGGTCATTCTTAATCCACTTGTTAAAAACGGCGCCTTTGATGAAACGTTTGTCGCACAAGAGAAAAGTTTATTGAAGAAAAAACTGACAGCGATTGAAGATAATAAATCACAAATTGCATATTTACGTTTACTTAAGCATATGTTTGGTGAACATCCTTACCGTTATATGGCAGCAGGCGACCTTGATGAAATTGATAGCATTACAGCGACAGACTTATATGATACATATCGTTCGATGTTAGATAATGACTACTGTTCAGTATACGTGGTAGGCAATGTTGAGGAAGAAGCGACAATTCAACATATACAAACAGAATTTAATATTCAACCTTTTACATATGAAACGACACAATTCGGTCAACATATCCAGCACGATGCATCAGTTAATGAAGTGATAGAACAAGACAATATCGATCAAGCGAAATTAAACATGGGTTTTCGTTTTCCTACCCAATATGGTGAAAAAGATTTTTATGCATTTCTCGTGTTCAATATGATGTTTGGTGGAGATCCTTCATCAGTGTTATTCAATGAAGTCCGAGAACAAAAGAGTCTCGCTTACTCGATTCATTCACAAATTGATGGTAAAAATGGTTTCCTATTCGTTATGAGTGGGGTTTCAGCTAAAGATTACCAATTAGCTAAAGAAACGATTATCGAGGCATTTAACCGTTTCAAATCAGGTGACTTTACAGAGGACAAAATGGCATTAGCGAAGAAGATCATTTTATCAGGACGTAAGGAATCAAAAGACCGTCCGAAAAATATGATTGAAATGATGCATAACCAATTGTTGCTTGAAGTCCCAGAAACGGATGACCAATATGAAGCGCGTATACAAGCCGTTAAACACGAAGACATTCAACGTCTCTGTCAAAATGCGCATCTCGATACAATTTATATTTTGACAAAGGAGGATGATACGGATGAATGAAACATACTATCAACAAATTGATGAAACGGTCTATCATGCTACTTTGGCGAATGGCTTGAATCTGTTCATTATTCCAAAGAAGGATTTTCAAAAAACGTTTGTGACATACACGACGCAGTTTGGTTCATTAGACCATCGTTTTAAACCACACGACGCAGATGAATTCGTTTCTGTCCCAGATGGTGTTGCCCATTTCTTAGAGCATAAGCTGTTTGAAAAAGAAGAAGGCGACTTATTTACAGAATTTGCAGAACATGATGCACAAGTAAACGCATTTACAAGTTTTGACCGTACGAGTTATTTATTTAGCGCTACAAACCATATCGATGACAACATTCTACGTTTATTGAAAATGGTAGAGTCACCATACTTTTCTGAGGCATCAGTCGAAAAAGAAAAAGGCATTATTGCAGAAGAAATTAAAATGTATCAAGAGCAACCGGGATACCGTTTGATGTTTAATACGTTACGTGCGATGTATCAAGAACATCCTGTACGTGTTGATATTGCAGGGTCAGTTGAGAGCATTTATGAAATTACGAAAGACGATTTATATTTATGTTATGAAACATTTTATCATCCTTCTAATATGGTGCTTTTTGTCGTTGGTGATGTCGATCCAGAGCATATTGAAAATTTAGTGCGTACACATGAAGATGCACGCGGAATCGTGGCACAACCAAAGATTGAACGCGATCCACTCAATGAATCTACTGAAGTGATTGAACATCAAGTCGTTGAAGCGATGGCCCTTCAATCACCAAGAATCATGCTCGGTTTGAAACATCCGGTCTATGATGTGTCACGCCATCAAGGTGTCAAAGAAGATATCGAAATGTCATTTTTCTTTGAGATGATCTATGGTGAAGAGACGAATTTTTATCAGTCATTATTGAGCCAAGATTTAATTGACGATACGTTCAGTTATCAAACAGTCATTGAGCCGACATACAGCTTTTCATTAATTACATCAGCTACGACAGAACCTGAACAGTTAAAAATATTACTATTAGACGAATTACGTGCACGAATCGGTACTTTAGATGATCAGCATACGTTCGATTTGTTAAAACGTCAATTTATTGGTGAATATATCTCGAGTTTAAATGCACCAGAATATATCGCGAATCAATCCACAAAGTTTTATTTTGATGGCGTAAGTTTGTTTGAATTATTGAATGTGATCGATAGTATTACGTTAGATACAATGAATGAAACAGTTCGCCGTCGTATCGATATGAATGCACTTGTCGATAGTCGTTTGGAGATTAAAACGCCATGAAAGCAATCGTCATCGGTGGTTCTGGAACAATAGGTCGTGCAATCACGCATGACCTTCTTTCAAATGGTTATGAAGTGATTGTGACATACCATCAAACCCCGTTAGCAACTTTGATGGATGAATTTCAAGGGCAACCTGTGCAATTTGTGCAACTGGATTTGTCTCAACCTGTTAATCTCGAGGAAAAATTAAGTTTTGTGCGCAATTTAGATGCTCTCATATATGCGAGTGGTCATAGTTTATTTGGGATGCTCCAAGATATGACAGATACGGATATTCATGAAGCTTATCAAGTACACGTTTTTCATTTCATTAAAATGACACAATATTTTGTTAACCAACTCATTCAAAGTCCGCATGGCAGAATTGTAGCGATTTCGTCCATTTGGGGTGAAACGGGTGCTAGCTTTGAGACGGTTTATTCGAGTATGAAAGCGGCACAAATTGGTTTTGTGAAATCATTGGCCAAAGAATTAGCCCGTACATCAGTGACCGTCAATGCGATTGCTCCTGGTGTCGTCGCGGGTTCAATGACGGATGCGCTCGATCACGAAGCACGTGTAGCATTGTTAGAGGAATTGCCTCAAAATCGTTGGGTTGACCCGAATGAAATAGCACATGTTACACGCTTTTTGATATCGCCATTGTCGCAAAGTGTAACCGGTACTGTTCAACGTATTAATGGTGGTTGGTATTGCTAGTTTGATATAATGGGGATTAAAGATAAAAGCCACTGTTGACATTAAGGGGGATTTTGATGATTACACGAGAAAAACGCGAATGGTACTTAGAATATCAAATTAATGTGAATCGTGCAGGGTTATTAGGTGACGTTTCGAGTTTGTTAGGGATGATGGGCATTAATATTGGAACGATTAACGGTATTGATCAGTCCATTCGTGCCTTTATTATTAAATCGGATAGCGAAGAAAAAATTAAACGTTTTGAGACATTGTTAAAAGAAATTGATGACATTTCGTTAAGAGTGTTACGAGAACCTGAACTGAAAGATAGACTTGCAGTAAGACACGGACGCTATGTAAAACAAGACGAACACGATAAAAAAATATTCCGTTTTGAAAGAGATGATTTAGGGTTACTCGTCGACTTTATGGCAGAGCTATTTAAAGAAGAAGGACATAAATTGATCGGTATTCGAGGCATGCCACGTGTCGGTAAAACAGAATCTATCGTTGCGGGTAGTGTTTCAGCGCATAAAAAATGGTTGTTTATCAGTTCGACACTGATTAAACAAACGGTGCGTAGTTCTTTAATTAAAGGTGAATATGATAAAGATCATGTGTACATTATCGATGGTGCAGTGACAGCAAGAGAAACGAATCCGAAACATCAGGAACTTGTAAAAGAGGTTATGACCTTGCCGTCTGTTAAAGTGGTAGAGCATCCAGACTTGTTTGTTGAAGCAAGTGATTATATCATGGATGACTTTGATTATATTATTGAATTGCGTGCCGAAGAGAATCAAGAAATTGAATATGAAGAGATGAAGAAGAAAACCGTGCGAAGTAAAAACAATTTAGATTTTGGGGATGCTTTTGGCGGTTTTGGTGATGGCTTTGGCGATGGATTCGGTTCATTGTAATGATGGAGGGATGACACTTGCGGACTATTGGAGAAGTATTACAAAGTAAAAGAGAACGTTTAGGGATGACGTTAACTGAATTAGAAAAAAGAACGCAGATTCAACGAGAGACACTCATAGATATTGAACAAAACCGGTTTGATCAATTTAAGCATCCCAATTACATTCGAGGGTTTATCCAAAAATATGCACAATCAGTCAATATTGACGGACGTTTGCTTATAGAAAAACATCATGAAGAACTACCGGCAGTGCAACGACAAGCGCATATAATTTTAGAACAAATCGCTCAACAAAAAGAGGTATTAACCTTCCAACAATTAGATCAACAGCCAAGGAAAATAGCGATTTTAATAGGTTTATTAACAGGTGTTACAGCGGTACTTTGGGTGCTGATGACCCTTATGTTATAATGATAATAAGAGATACAGATTAGTGAAAAGAGGAACAATAATGAATATACCGAATCAGATTACCGTCTTTCGCGTTATTTTAATCCCTATCTTTATGTTATTTGCGCTTGTAGATTTTGGAATGGGACAAGTGACATTCTTGGGAGGACAGCCGATTCGAATTGAATTTCTAATCAGTGGCATCATATTTATTTTGGCGTCATTTAGTGATTTTTTAGACGGTTATTTAGCGCGGAAATGGCAAATCGTCACGAACATGGGAAAATTTTTAGATCCGCTGGCAGACAAACTGCTTGTCTCCGCTGCGCTGATTGTACTCGTTGAACTCGGTTTAACAAATTCAGTAGTAGCTGTCATTATTATCGCACGTGAATTTGCAGTCACAGGATTACGTTTACTACAAATTGAACAAGGTTTTGTTAGTGCGGCGGGGCAATTAGGTAAAATTAAAACTGCAGTGACAATGATTGCTTTGATTTTAATTTTATTAGGGGAACCTTTCAGTCAGTGGATGGGTTTCAGTTTAGGACAAGTTTTATTATATGTGGGTGTATTTTTCACTGTACTTTCTGGCATTGAGTACTTTTATAAAGGTCGCGACGTATTTTTACAAGATAAAAATGCATAAGCCCGTCTGTTTTGCAATTTGAGATTGATGGCAATGAGGTCAATGTGCATATGTTTAAGAAATGACGTATATTAAAACGATTCATTTTGTGCAAAGTTGAGTTTAAATGACGCTGTTTCAATCTTTTGTAATTTCGAACAAGCGACCAAGGTTGACTGGGGTGTGGACCCTAGTCTTTTTTTATTTGGTTTTTCGTATTCCACCATGTTTTAGTAGAATGATAAAGGTGATTCATTTGTTTGAGTGATTCTTTTTTGTAAAATAGCAATGTAAGCTACAATAAAATATAATGACGACTTTAATCAACACGAATTTGAGATGGAGGAAGATCATATGAAAGTATGTATTATCGCTGTTGGATCAGAATTACTACTTGGACAAATTGTCAATACGAATGCACAATTTGTGTCGCAAAAATTTAACGAAGCGGGTCATCATGTGCTCGAACATATTGTAGTTGGGGATAATGCACAACGACTTGAAAATGTGACAAGACGTGCTTTGCGACAATATGATGTGCTCGTTTTGACAGGGGGACTGGGTCCAACAAAAGATGATTTAACGAAGCAAACTGTGGCAGAAGTGTTGAATAAAGACCTTGTCATCAATCAAAGCGCAATGGATGATATAGAAGATTATTTCAAACAACACGATAAAGTGATGACACCGAATAATCGACAACAAGCATTAGTTATTGAAGGGGCCGAAGTTTTGGCGAATGAAGTCGGCATGGCACCAGGTATTTATGTTCAGCATGAGCATAAACATATCGTGATGTTACCAGGTCCACCTAAAGAACTTCAGCCCATGGTCGTCAATAAGTTGATGCCGTACTTCTTTCAAGGAGATCAAACCATTGAATCAGAAGTTTTACGCTTTTGTGGTATTGGTGAGTCACAAGTCGAAACTGAACTGATGGACTTGATTGATGCCCAGTCTAACCCAACAATCGCTCCTTTAGCGGGCACACATGAAGTAACGATTCGTCTCACAGCAAGTGGTGAAAATTCTGAAGTGACACGAAATTTAATTGCGCCCATTAAAGAAGAAATATTAAAACGACTGGGTTGGTATTACTATGGTTCGGATGACATGACGCCTGAACAAGCGGTCCTTCAGTTGCAAGATCAAACGTTTGCTATCTATGATCAAGTGACAGAAGGGTTGCTCCATGCACGTTTAAAGCAAAACGACACACAACATTTACTAAAAGGCTACATGTTGCATCATGACCCCTTTTTAGATGCTTCAGATACGATAGAAAATCAGCTCTATACAGCGACGCAATTTGTTCAATCACTTTATGATAGCGAACAGGCCGTAAGTATACTTTCTCAAAACAACACAGTTTTTATTGGATTATTAACAGGCGATACATTCCAAGTTAAAACGTTTAAAATGGCGCAAATGAAACATTTACAACGCGACAGAAGTCAAAATTATATTCTCATCACATGGTTGAATTGGTTAAGAGAGTCCATAAGTAAATGATAAAAATATGAACTTAATTTAGACAGAAGTTGCTACTATGAATATTTTTTAGTCATACATTTCAGACTATTAAATTAAAAAGGGGCTGAGTTTGATGTTTCAGCCCCGATTTATTTTATAAATTTTTTGAGTATTTGTTTACATTCGGCCTTTTAACATACCATGCCAGTACATTTTCGGTAATAAATCTTTTTTAAATACATACATGCTTCGGCGTTCTTTAGCTTGGTTAAAAGGCATCGTTTCTTTCGGTTTTTTGTTATAATCAAACTCAGCGAGAATTAATTTATTATAACCCGTGACAATAGGGCAAGAAGTATAGCCGTCATAATGATGTGTCAGCATCTCGCTATTGATCACCTGTAATAAATTGTTGACAACAATAGGCGCTTGTTTACGAATCGCTGCTCCTGTTTTAGAAGTCGGTGCATTTGAAGCATCCCCGAGCGAGAACACATTTGAGTAATTTTTGTGTTGTAATGTGGTAGGATCAATATCTACCCAGCCGTCGTTGTCTGAAAGGGCACTTTCTTTAATGACATCTAAAGGGCCCATTGGTGGCGTGACATGTAACATTTCGTAGTCTATCGTTTTTCTTTCTCCAGTGTCGATATGTTCAAATGAGGCCACCTTTTTGTCTCCATCAATTTCAACAAGGTTATATTTAAAGTTCACTATAATATCTCGTTCTTCAACGATTTTTTCTAACTCTGTTTTATATTTTTCTACGTCAAATAAGGCATCTTTAGGTGTTTCATAAATGACATTGACGCTAGATCGGATATCATGTTTTCTGAAATAATCTTCAGCTAAATACATGATTTTCATCGGAGCGCCTCCACATTTCACAGGAGTATTGGGATACGTAAATATGGCATTGCCCTGTTTCAAATGAGCAATTTGTCTCCAAGTTTCGTTAACGTAGTCAGGTGAATAGTTAGAACAAACACCATTTTTGCCTATATTTTCTTTTAATCCTTTAATAGAAGACCAATTAATTTGTAACCCTGGAGCGACCACTAAATACGCATAACTCACTTCTGTGTCATCTTCTAAAGTTAGACTGTTGTGATCAGGTTGAAAGCTTGATACTGCATTTTTAATCCATTGAGCACCTTTTGGAATGACATGTGCCATACTTTTACGAGAGCTTTTCAAATCTGATACGCCAGCGCCTACCAATGTCCATAGAGGTTGATAATAATGATATTCAGCTGGATCAATAATAGCTATTTTTCCTTTTAAATTTTCATTCTTTTTTAATAGCCTTGCTGCTACTGTAATACCTGCTGTGCCGCCACCTACAATAACAATTTGATAATGCTTAGTCATTATTTCACACCCTTACATTATTTTAGTGATTCTTTAAAACCTTGATATCCTTCTCTGACATTTACAACATTTTTAAAGCCTTTATGCTCTAATATGCCCACAGCGATTGCACTTCTAACGCCTGACTGACAATGTACATAGATTTTTTCCTCTTTATTAAAAGGAATTTTTTCAGTTAACAATTTGCCGTGAGGAATGTGGACAGCTTGTTCTAAATGACCATTTTTCCATTCTTCATCATTTCGAACATCTAATACATGTGCTTCATCACCAGACATATCCGCGCTATGAATGGATTGTGTTGTCATCTCTGGGTTTGGTAAACGATATCCCTCTACATGATCAAAGCCAATTAATTGTAAAGTTTGTGTGGCTTGCTCAACTGTAGATTTATCTCCAATTAAGTCAATACCTTTTTCAAAATTTAAATACCAACCGATTTGGTTAATAAAGTTTTTGTTGTAAGGGATATTAATTGTTCCTTCTGTATGCCCCCCATGAAATGCTTCTTTACTACGAAGATCAAATGCGATTCTTTCGTGATCTAAACTAGGGTAAACATTGTATGGTTGATACAAGTCCATACCCAATTGATTGATTTTTTTCATTTGTGCAAAGTGATGTGGTGGCGCCGGTTGATTTGATGTTAGTGTTTCAATAAATTGTTTTTCATCAGTTTCATTAAATGCCCAGTTATTGATTTTTTCATAACCTAGCGTAGACATCGGTACGGCACCTAATGACTTACCGCACGGACTTCCAGCACCGTGGCCCGGCCAAATTTGAATATAATCCGGTAATGCTTTAATGCGCTCTATAGATTGATACATTTGTTTTGCACCAACTTCTGTAGAGCCTTTCATTTGAACTGACTTTTCTAGTAAATCAGGTCTACCGATATCTCCTACAAAAATAAAATCACCACTAAATAAGCCCATTGGAACACTTGAGCCACCGCCTTCGTCAATAAGAAGGAAACTGATACTCTCAGGGGTATGACCAGGTGTATGCAACACTTCTAATTTAACGTGACCGACTTGTATAACATCCTTATTTTTAACAAAATGTGTTTGTTCAGGCATATTTTTATAACCTAATTGTTCATCGCCTTCACCGGAAACATAAATATCCGCATTTAATCGTTTTGCTGCATCACGAATGCCAGATGCAAAGTCAGCGTGAATGTGCGTTTCAGTAGCTTGAGTAATTGTTAAACCTTCATTTTCAGCAACTTTAATATATTCCGTTAAATCGCGGATAGGATCGATAATGATTGCTTCCCCCGTGCGTTGACAGCCGACTAAATATGAAGCTTGAGATAAATGATTGTCATAAAATTGTTTAAAAAACATTGTGAAAAACTCCTTTTTAATTAATTGAATTAGATAAATAAATTGTGACTTGCTTTTTCAGTATCACCAATATAAGTTCCTACACCACCGTATCCAACTTCGTCTCTGAGCTCTTCTTTTTGAATGCCCATGACATCCATACTCATTGTACAAGCAATTAATTTGATATCTTGGTCGATGGCTTGGTCAATCAGTGATGGTAAGGAATCCACATTTTTCTTCTTCATTACGTAACGCATCATGATATTACCTAAACCAAACATATTCATTTTAGATAGCGGCATACGTACAGGTGTTTTTGGCAACATCAAGTCAAACATTTTTGCGATACCTTTCTTTTTAACATGGACGGATTGGTTTTTTTTCAATGCATTAAGTCCCCAAAAAGTAAAGAAGATTGTGACGTCTCTGCCTGCAGCCTTAGCACCATTCGCAATAATCATTGCTGCCACTGCTTTATCTAACTCCCCACTGAATAGAACAATTGTAGTTCCTTTAGCAGAATGGCTCACTTCCATGTCTTTTGGTTTTTCTTTTTGAATGACTGCATTGATTTCATTTTCACTTTTTTTCAGGCTCACTAAAGTATGGCCAGTTTGGTTGACCCAACTCTTAATGTCATTTTGAAAGCCAAAGTCAGTCACTTTAACTTCAATTTGGTCACCGACATCAATAGCTTTAACTTCTTTGCTAATATTGACGATGGGTCCTGGGCACTGAAGACCACTGTAGTTAAACTTTTTACGATCATTTTTAATTTCAACGTTGGTGTTTTCATCTAGTGCATCATGGTTCAAATATTTTTCTTCAAATGCTTTAAAACCACCATCTAAATTAACAACGTCGTAACCTTGTTCACTTAAATATTCACTTGCTTTTGCGCTTCTATTACCACTTTTACAGTGTATATAATATGTTTTGTTTTTATCCGTATTAAAAGATGCAATTTCATCAACAGGGTGTAACGTCGCACCGTTTATATGATTAAGTTCATATTCTTCTGGTGTTCTAACATCAATGAGTTGACCTTGTGCACCTAATTTCTCTAATTCTTTTTTACTAAAATCATTGATATGCTTTTCTTTAAACTGCTTCATAAATACCTCCTAAAAAATACCTTTAGGGGTATAGTAAGGCATTATTGATATTTTGTCAAATACGGTGGTGGGTATTTGACAGATTTGTTGATTTCTATTAAGATAATTTTATTCATTAAAAATCGGAGGAAAAAACTATGAATTATGATAAAAAGATGATTAATCGTATTAAGAGAGTACAAGGGCAGCTGAATGGTGTTATTAAAATGATGGAAGAAGAAAAACATTGTAAAGATGTTGTCACCCAACTGAGTGCTTCAAAGAGTTCCTTACAACGATTAATGGGGATCATCATTAGCGAAAATTTAGTTGAATGTGTAAAATTAGCTGATGAAAACAACGAAGATTCTCAAGAAATTATAAATGAAGCCGTTAACTTATTGGTGAAAAGTAAATAATGGATATTTCAATTATAATCATCATGTTGCTTATTGGAAGTTTTGGTGGATTGATATCCGGATTAGTTGGAATAGGTGGGGCGATTATTATTTATCCTGCTATTCTTCTCATTCCTCCTATATTAGGCGCTCCAGCTTATAGTGCCTATCTAGCCTCAGGGCTCACCTCAAGCCAAGTGTTTTTTAGTACTTTAAGCGGTTCTTTGAAAGCAAGAAAAAAACCGGAATTTTCACTGCGATTAGTTTTTTACATGGGTGGATCAATGGTGATTGGGAGTATGTTCGGGGCATTTCTCGCAAATTTATTAAATGCAACTTTCGTCAACACGATATATATCTTGATTGCCATAGTTGCTTTAATATTAATGTTTGTTAGAGTGAAATCCGATTCAGCCCAATCCTCATTTAATAGGCTTTTAATATCTATAATTGGTTTAATCGTTGGAGTGATTTCAGGTATCGTTGGCGCAGGGGGGGCTTTTATTATTATTCCTATACTACTAGTGGTATTTAAATTACCAATGAACACGGTAGTCGCAAACAGTATCGTCATCGCATTTGTATCTTCAATTGGAACCTTTATTGTAAAGTTGATACAAAACTATGTTCCTATTGTAGATGCTTTATTTCTCATTATAGGAAGTATTATCTTTGCGCCTTTAGGTTTAAAACTGAGTAAAAAAGTGCCTGACGTTATTCAAAAATGGATTATTAGTATTTTAATCATAGTAGCAATTATCCAAATTGTCTTTTTTGGTACTTAGAAAATTTATAAATTGATTGTTATAGAGAATAAAAATATCAATTCCTCTCTATTAAGCCAACGATTATTTAATAAATATAAGCACATGCGTTCTGTTTTGGAGAAATTGCACTTCAAAAATAACGAACAAACATTCGCAAAACACTTGTAATTTGATTTAATACCATGTATAGTAGAATTAAATTAAAAGGAAATTTCGATCAAGTAGGGGGTCCTAAATTGGATAATGAACGTCAAAAAGCGCTAGATACAGTAATTAAAAATATGGAAAAATCATTTGGTAAAGGTGCCGTAATGAAACTGGGTGAGAATAAAGATCGCCGTGTTTCAAGTGTTTCAAGTGGTTCGGTAACACTAGACCATGCATTAGGGGTTGGCGGCTATCCTAAAGGTCGTATCATCGAAGTTTATGGCCCCGAAAGTTCTGGTAAAACTACAGTTGCTTTACATGCCATTGCTGAAGTACAAAAAAATGGCGGTATTGCTGCATTTATTGATGCCGAACACGCACTCGATCCAGTTTACGCTGAAGCATTAGGTGTAGATATTGATAACTTATACCTTTCACAACCAGACCACGGTGAACAAGGGCTTGAAATTGCAGAGGCGTTTGTCAGAAGTGGCGCAGTGGATATTATCATTGTCGACTCAGTTGCGGCATTGACACCTAAAGCAGAAATCGAAGGCGAGATGGGTGATACACACGTTGGCTTACAGGCGCGTCTCATGTCTCAAGCATTACGCAAATTATCTGCAGCGATTTCAAAATCAAAAACGACAGCTATCTTTATTAACCAAATCCGTGAAAAGGTAGGCGTGATGTTCGGTAACCCTGAAACGACACCAGGTGGGCGCGCATTAAAATTCTACAGCTCAGTTCGTTTAGAAGTGCGTCGTGCCGAGCAATTAAAACAAGGTCAAGATATCGTCGGTAACCGTACTAAAATCAAAGTCGTTAAAAACAAAGTCGCACCACCATTCAAAGTGGCAGAAGTTGATATCATGTATGGTAAAGGGATTTCACGTCAAGGTGAGCTTATCGACTTAGGTGTTCAATATGAAATTGTAGACAAGTCAGGTGCATGGTATTCATACAATGGTGAGCGTATGGGGCAAGGTAAAGAAAACGTTAAACAATTTTTATTAGAAAACCCTAAACTTGAAGATGAAATCGACCGTAAATTACGCGAAAAACTTGGTATTTTTGATGGTGACGTGGAAGAGGCTGAACAAGAAGAAACACAAACGCTTTTCGATGAATAACCCCGTCTAAAGTTCATTTGAAAAGTACTGTGTTCAATATAAAAAGCGGTGTGTACAGGATACATATATTCTGTGTTCATCGCTTTTTATTTGTAATCACGACAGAAACCTTGATTTTTCGTTGTTCAAAACGTACAATTGAACTTGTATGATTCTTATTTTTATCCATATAATCATATAGATTTATTAACATACAGAACGAAATCCTAGAAAAAGGGGGTGTTTGTGTGAATTTATTAAGCCTCTTACTCATTTTGCTGGGTATCATTCTAGGAGTTGTTGTAGGGTATTTTATCGCCCAAAACTTGATTTACCAAAAGCAGTTGCAAGCCAAGCAAACTGCGAAAGATATTCTTGAACAAGCAAACAAAGAAGCAGAAAACCTTAAAAAAGAGAAGTTAATCGAAGCGAAAGAAGAAAACCAAATTCTCCGAGAACGTGCTGAAAACGAACTTAGAGAACGACGTACTGAGCTTCAAAGGCAAGAATCCCGACTTCTTCAAAAAGAGGAAAACTTGGAGCGAAAATCTGATCTACTCGATAAGAAGGATGAGATTTTAGAGCAAAAAGAATCTAAACTTGAAGAAAGACAACAACAAGTAGATGCAAAAGAGAGTAGTGTTCAATCGATAATAATGAAGCACGAACAAGAACTAGAACGCATCTCCGGTCTCACACAAGAAGAAGCACGTAAAGAACAATTATCACGTGTAGAAGATGAGTTGTCACAAGATATTGCAGTACTTGTTAAAGAAAAAGAAAATGAAGCAAAAGAAAAAGTAAACCAAAATGCTAAAGAGTTGCTCGCTACAGTAGTGCAACGTTTTGCTGCAGATCATACTTCTGAATCAACAGTTTCAGTTGTAAACTTGCCTAATGATGAAATGAAAGGTCGAATTATCGGTCGTGAAGGTCGAAATATTCGTACATTAGAAACGCTTACAGGTATTGATTTAATTATTGATGATACGCCAGAAGCAGTTATTTTATCAGGTTTTGATCCGATTCGTCGAGAAATTGCGAAAACAGCATTAATTAATCTCGTGTCAGATGGGCGTATTCATCCTGGACGCATAGAAGATATGGTTGAAAAATCAAGACGTGAAGTAGACGAAATTATTCGTGACGCTGGTGAACATGCAACATTCGAATTAAATGTTCATAATATGCATCCAGATTTAATTAAAATATTAGGTCGTATGCATTACCGTACAAGTTACGGTCAAAATGTATTGAAACATTCTATTGAAGTTGCGCATCTGTCAGGTATGCTTGCTGCAGAACTGAATGAAGATGTGACATTAGCGAAACGTGCAGGTTTATTACATGATATTGGTAAGGCCATTGACCATGAAGTGGAAGGCAGTCACGTAGAAATCGGTGTGGAGTTAGCTAAAAAATATGGCGAACCTGAAACAGTGATTAATGCGATACACTCGCATCATGGCGATGTGGAGCCAACTTCTATCATCTCAATTTTAGTTGCTGCAGCTGATGCATTATCTGCTGCAAGACCAGGGGCAAGAAAAGAAACATTAGAGAACTACATCAAGCGTTTAGAGCGTTTAGAAGAAATCTCTGAGAATTATGAAGGTGTTGAAAAGGCCTTTGCGATTCAAGCAGGTCGAGAAATTCGTGTTATTGTAGAACCTGATACGATTGATGACTTAAAATCTCACCGATTAGCGCGAGATATTAAAAATCAAATTGAAGGTGAACTGCAATATCCGGGTCATATCAAAGTGACAGTCGTTCGTGAGACGAGAGCAATTGAATATGCGAAATAATTGCGTATGAAAAGGAAAAGCAAGTTTCTTTATTAAAGGGTATAAAGAAACTTGCTTTTTTTCTATGCTTTAAAGACATGTTGTTTTTAATATTTAAGGGTCATTTCAATAGCATACGATGTCTTATCTATAAAGGTTTAATTCTGTCTCTTTCAATTCTTCCAATGCACTTGCGGTATCATAGCAATTTGAAGAAATATTCGTGTAGCGTTCAGCCATACGATAGGCGTGAATGTACAAATCAATACTTTCTTTTGCGATTTCTTCAGGTTTTAACTTTTTAGACGGATTTGCGCTCACTACAAGTTCTGCAAATTTTTCTGGATCAATATGAATTGACATAAATTAAAAAACATCTCCTAGTTTTTTGTCTTATACATTACTTATGATTGAATTGAACCATAAGTCTTCCTAAAAGTGCATTACCCTCTTCGTAACAAATTAATCATCCTTTTCATTCAAATGAACGCTTGAATGTTCTGTGAAAAGAAGTTATAATTTTAATATAAAAATAATATATAAAAGGATATGAAGATGTTATGACTCAAAAAATTGTAACTTGTGATACGTTTAGTATTGACGTTGAAGCTGTACAACAGTCAAAAGAGGAGCTTGCTGCTTCGAATATTGAACAGGTGAGTCAAATGTTTAAGAGTATTGCCGACATTAACCGTTCTAAAATCGTGCTCGCACTTTGCCACCATGATGAATTGTGTGTTTGTGATATTGCGGAAATTTTAAATGTAACCGTGGCGAATGCGTCTCACCACTTGAGATCTCTTTATAAAAATGGCATTGTGACATTTCGCAAATCGGGTAAACGTGCATTTTATCGTTTGTATGATGAACATATTCGACAATTGATGATGATATCTATTGAACATAAGAAAGAAGTGGATGAAGATGATTCAAAGTCGTAAAACATACAGAATAGAAGGTTTATCATGCGCCAATTGTGCTGGGAAATTTGAAAGGAATGTCCGCGGTCTTGCGTCAGTTGATGAGGCACAAGTCAATTTTGGTGCTTCAAAAATTTATGTGACGGGCGCCCCTACTATGGAAGAATTAGAAGGGGCGGGCGCATTTGAAAATTTAAAATTGACGTTAGATGAGGGGAAAAAGGGGAGTACAAATACTGACCAAAGCATAACCGCGCAACCGACATCTTGGTTGGATAAGGCGAAACAGTTTTATAAAGCACATCAGTCTATATGTGTGGCGACGTTGTTCATGCTGCTCGGTTACATTTCACATTTGATGAGCGGCGAAAGCCATATGATGACGATTTTACTATTCGCTTGTTCGATACTATTAAGTGGAAGTGCGCTACTCATCCGAGGCGTTAAAAATTTAGTGCATGCCGAATTTGATATGCACACATTGATGACGATTGCGGTTATCGGCGGCGCAATCATTGGTCAATGGGGAGAAGTCGCAGCCGTGGTCATTTTATTTGCGATGAGTGAAGCGCTTGAAACATTTTCTATGGACAAAGCACGTCAGTCGATGCAGTCTTTAATGGACATTGCGCCAGATGAAGCAACAGTTTTACGAGACGGCCAACATATCAAGGTGCCTGTGGATGACATTGTAATCGGTGAAACGTTATATATTAAACCGGGACAAAAAATTGCGTTAGATGGTGTTGTCGTTTCGGGGCGCGCTGCAGTGAATCAAGCCGCGATTACCGGTGAGTCGATGCCGGTTGAAAAAGTGGAAGATGCAGAAGTTTTTGCAGGGACATTGAATGAAGATGGCGTCCTTGAAGTGCGTGTCACGAAAACAGCAGCGCATACGACATTAGCCAAAATGATTCAACTCGTTGAAGAAGCCCAATTAAATCAAACACCGGCACAAGCATTTATTGAAAAATTCGCGCGCTATTATACCCCTGCCATTATAGTTATCGCGTTACTCGTTGCGATTGTGCCACCAGTCGTGTTACATCAATCATTTTTAACGTGGGTTTATCAAGGTTTGGCCGTGCTCGTTGTAGGCTGTCCCTGTGCGTTAGTCATTGCAACTCCAATTTCTATCGTATCGAGTATTGGTAATGCAGCGAAAAATGGTGTGCTCATTAAAGGGGGCATTCACCTAGAACAAATCAGTCGTATTCGTGCGTTTGCTTTTGATAAAACTGGGACACTAACGATGGGACAACCTGAAGTGACCACTGTCCTGCCTTTAACAGAGATGTGTGATGACACCGACCTGATTGGACAAATTGCAGCCATTGAAAGTCGTTCGGATCATCCGCTAGCACGGGCAATTGTACGCTATGCCGAAACAAATCATCACCATGTTGACCAATATGATGTAACAGATTTCCATTCAAAAACAGGCCAAGGGGTGACGGCAAACGTTGCAGGGCGTCAATTCATCATTGGACAACCGCAAATGTTTAAAGTGGCGCAACCGACGATAACAACGCAAATTCAACAATTACAAGAGCAAGGAAATACGATTATTCTCGTATCAGTGGACGATGTGTTACGCATGTTAATTGCTGTGCGGGATGAAGTGCGTGAACAGTCTCAAAAAGCGATACAGGCGCTTCGTGAACTTGGTATTCAACATACCGTTATGTTGACAGGAGACAATGAGAAAACAGCACGAGCGATCGCCCAAAGACTTCACATGACAGATGTTAAAGCGGATTTGATGCCTGTCGATAAATTAAATGAAATTGAACAACTTAAGCAGCAATATGGGACAGTTGCGATGGTCGGTGACGGGGTGAATGATGCACCAGCACTGGCGAGCGCATCAGTAGGTATTGCGATGGGTGGTGCGAGTACAGATACCGCACTTGAAACGGCAGATATTGCACTCCTCAGTGACGATATGTCGAAATTACCTTTTACATATCGTTTGAGTCAAAAAACAATGCGTATAATTAAGGCGAATATTACGTTTGCAATTGCGATTAAATTATTAGCGTTGTTACTTGTCATTCCAGGTTGGTTGACGTTGTGGATAGCTGTATTTTCTGATATGGGGGCCACGTTGATTGTCGCTTTAAATGCGATTCGTCTCCTGTATGTTAAAGCAGATGATCCTGAGGTGACGACGGAATAAATGATACAGCCGTATTGACTATAAATTTTCAAAAATGGAGTTAACTTAGCTTTGATGAAATATGATAAAGAAATTCGAGTCCACTTGCGACGACATTTTTTCGCACATACATTGACATCGATGGTGAGAACGGTACAATAAAACGTATCAACATACATGTAACATCGTGATGTCAAACAGTTCGAACATGACGATGAACAAGGGACGTGCCATGACAACAATGTTTGAGAGACGTCCCTTTGAAAATGTTTTTGCAGCGCCCCAATGAAAAGGTTGTTATTTTAACAAATGATATAAAATAGCAATTAGGGCATTAGAGAGGACGGAAAATATGAGGATTTTATTTATTGGTGATATTGTTGGGAAAGTCGGCCGGCAAACAATTTCAGAACTGTTGCCGAAACTTAAACAACATTATCGTCCGACGTTAACGATTGTGAATGCTGAAAACGCAGCACACGGCAAAGGGTTAACTGAAAAAATATATAAGCAGTTGTTACGTGAAGGTGTCGATTTTATGACGATGGGCAATCACACGTATGGACAACGTGAAATTTATGATTTTATCCATGAGGCGACACGTCTTGTGCGACCAGCCAATTTCCCAGATGAAGCACCAGGCGTTGGGATGCGTATCTTGCAACTTAACGCTAAAAAATTGGCAGTGATCAACTTGCAAGGGCGTAGTTTTATGCCGATGATTGACGATCCATTTAAAAAAGCAGATCAACTGATTGCAGAAGCTGAAAAAGAAGCGGATTATATTTTTGTCGATTTTCATGCTGAGACGACTTCGGAAAAAAATGCAATGGCGTGGTATTTAGATGGGCGTGTCAGTGCAATTGTAGGCACGCATACCCATATTCAAACGTCAGACAATCGTATTTTGCCACAAGGAACGGCATATATTACAGATGTCGGGATGACAGGCTATTACGACGGTATATTAGGTATTAACCGCGATGAAGTCATTAAGCGTTTTATTACGAGTTTACCGCAACGCCATGTCGTGCCGGATGAAGGACGAAGCGTATTGTCAGGTGTCATTATTGATTTAAAAGAAGATGGCACAGCGAAGAAAATTGAACGTATTTTAATTAATGAAGATCATCCATTTGAAGCATAATCATAACAATTCGTTCAAAAAGTGGCTGAATTGTGATATATCCCTATCCGCCATTAGTATGAATTTTTTTCAAACCCACTATTTTGTAGAGCAAATGGTGGGTTATTTTGATAAAATATTGAGTGAATTCAAACGTGTAGGAGGCTAAATCTATGAAATCTCAATTATCATGGAAAGTGGGAGGTCAGCAAGGCGAAGGTATCGAATCAACGGGTGAAATTTTCGCTACTGCTATGAACCGCAAAGGCTATTATTTATACGGTTATCGTCATTTTTCTAGCCGTATTAAAGGTGGTCATACTAATAATAAAATCCGTGTTTCGACAACACCTGTGCATGCCATTAGTGATGATTTAGATATTCTGGTAGCGTTCGACCAAGAAACGATTGTGTTGAACCATCACGAAATGCGTGAAGATAGCGTCATTTTAGCAGATAGTAAGGCAAAACCAGAGAAGCCTGAAGATAGTAAGGCGCAACTTATCGTCCTACCCTTTACAGAAGTAGCTAAAGAATTAGGGACGACTTTAATGAAAAACATGGTAGCAATTGGTGCAACTGCAGCATTAATGCACTTGAATACGGATACTTTTGAAGCTTTAATTACGAATATGTTCGAGAAAAAAGGCGAAAAAGTAGTCGACTTAAATATTCAAGCGTTAAATGAAGGCTATCGTTTAATGCACGAACAAATGGGTGAAGTGAACGGAGACTTTGAATTAGAAGAAAGTAGCGGCGTACCTCACCTCTATATGATTGGGAATGATGCGATTGGTTTAGGTGCTATTTCAGCGGGCTCAAGATTTATGGCAGCCTATCCTATCACACCCGCTTCAGAAGTAATGGAGTATATGATCGACAATTTACCTAAAGTGGGCGGTTCAGTTATTCAAACCGAAGATGAAATTGCTGCTGCAACGATGGCGATTGGTGCAAACTACGGGGGCGTACGTGCCTTCACAGCATCAGCGGGTCCAGGTTTATCATTAATGATGGAAGCAATTGGTTTATCAGGGATGACTGAAACACCATTCGTAGTTGTTAATACGCAACGTGGGGGTCCATCAACAGGTTTACCGACAAAGCAAGAACAATCCGACTTAATGCAAATGATTTACGGTACACACGGTGATATTCCGAAAATTGTGCTTGCCCCGACAGATGCAGAAGACGCATTTTACTTAACGGTAGAGGCATTTAACTTAGCTGAAGAATATCAATGTCCAGTCATCTTATTAAGTGACTTACAATTGTCATTAGGTAAGCAAACGGTGAAAGCACTCGATCATTCGAAAATTGAAATTCGTCGAGGCGCAACGATTACGGAAGATATTGAAAGAGATGAAGACGACAAAGACTACTTCAAACGTTATGCGGTTACAGAATCTGGCGTGTCACCCCGTCCAATTCCAGGCGTTAAAGGCGGCATTCACCACGTGACAGGTGTTGAGCATAACGAAGAAGGTAAGCCGAGTGAAGCAGCAGAAAATCGTCAAAATCAAATGGATAAACGTATGCGCAAAACAGAAAAATTAGTCATTCCAAAACCGGTAGAAGGTACAGCGACACATGACGATGCAGATATTTTATACCTTGGATTTATTTCAACAAAAGGTGCGATCCAAGAAGGGGCATCACGTTTAGAACAACAAGGCCACCGCATTAACCATTTACAAATTCGACAATTACATCCTTTCCCAACAGAAGTCATTCAAGACGCTGTGGATAAAGCGGAAAAAGTCGTTGTTGTTGAACATAACTATCAAGGTCAACTCGCAAATATTATTAAAATGAACGTGAACTTAGGTGACAAACTCGTCAAACAAACAAAATACGACGGCACACCATTTTTACCACACGAAATTGAGGATAAAGGTTTAGAAATTTTGAATGCATTAAAGGAGAGAGTGTAATTGGCTACATTTAAAGATTTTAGAAATAATGTGAAACCCAATTGGTGTCCGGGCTGTGGCGACTTCTCAGTACAAGCGGCTATCCAAAAAGCAGCAGCAAACGTTGGATTAGAACCAGATGAAGTGGCACTCATTACAGGAATTGGTTGTTCAGGACGTCTATCAGGCTATGTGAACTCTTACGGTGTCCATTCCATTCATGGGCGTGCATTACCACTCGCACAAGGTGTCAAAATGGCTAACCGTGACCTTACTGTTATCGCTTCTGGTGGTGACGGTGATGGTTACGCTATCGGTATGGGGCATACGATTCATGCGTTACGTCGAAATATGAATATCACTTACATCGTGATGGATAACCAAATCTACGGACTGACTAAAGGACAAACATCACCTTCATCAGCGCCAGGATTTGTGACTAAAACCACACCTAAAGGCAACATTGAACAAAACGTGGCGCCTTTAGAGTTGGCATTATCGTCTGGGGCGACATTCGTTGCGCAAGGTTTCTCAAGTGATATTAAAGCGTTAACGAAAATGATTGAAGACGCAATTAATCATGATGGTTTTTCATTCGTCAACGTCTTTTCACCATGTGTGACGTACAATAAAATTAATACGTATGACTGGTTCAAAGAGAATTTAACTGCTATTGATGATATTGAAAATTATGACGTCAGCAATAAACAAGCTGCATTACAAACCGTGCTCGAACACGATTCATTAGTGAAAGGGATTGTGTACCAAGATACGACAACACCTTCATATGAATCGCAAATTGACGGCTTAGCAGAAACGCCTTTAGCACATCAAGACTTGAATTTAACAGAAGAACAGTTTGAGTCATTTACAAAACAATTTGTATAAAAAAGTAGCAAATGCTTAAGCGTATTCACGTACACTAAATATCGGACTGATAATAAGACTAGGATTGCACATGCGCCTAGTCTTATTTTTTGCGTCAGTTTTGGCCTTTATGTATAAGTGAAGGAAGTTGTAGTCTGTTCGTAGCTTAAAAATAGAAGTCAGTTCAAATGAAAAATACAAATTCAATGACTGAAAGCACTTTATTTTTGCAACGTTATACAATCAAAGTCATAATAAAATGTATTAAGGAGGTTTTCATATGATAGATACGTTAATGAGCATTCAAATTATCCCACAAACACCTCATGGAGAAGATGTGATTCCTTTTGTAGATGAAGCCATCAAAGTGATAGACGAGTCAGGGTTAAACTACCGTGTCGGACCATTAGAAACGACGATTGAAGGGGATATGAGTAGTTTGCTGATTTTAATTCAAAAAATGAACGAGCGTATGGTTGAACTTGAATCACCCAGCATTATTAGCCAAGTGAAGTTTTATCATGTGACTGAAGGCATCAGTATTGAAACGTTAACGGGCAAGTATGACGAAATGGCTTAATCAATTGCACAACTTCATTTGAATTCAGAAGATATCATTTTGCACTTTCCCTAGATTTTTAATATAATGAACTAATGATATATGGGCAGAAAGGGTTTTGCATGTGAATGAAGAACAAAGAAAAGCTGGCACGATTGATGTCTTAGCGCAACGTGACAGCAAAGAAGAAAAAGATTATAGTAAATATTTTAATTTTGAACACGTTTATCAACCACCCAGTCTTAAAGATGCGAAAAAACGTGGGAAAGAAACTGTGCAATATAACCGTGATTTCCAAATTGATGAAAAATTTCGCGGTATGGGGAAAGGTCGTACATTTTTAATTAAAACATATGGTTGCCAAATGAATGCGCATGATACAGAAGTTATGGCAGGGATTTTGACAGCTTTAGGTTATACGCCGACTGAAGATGTGAATACAGCGGACGTCATTTTATTAAATACGTGTGCCATTCGTGAAAATGCGGAAAATAAAGTATTTGGTGAGATTGGGAACTTAAAACATATTAAGCAAGAGCGCCCAGATTGCTTAATTGGCGTTTGTGGATGTATGTCACAAGAAGAATCCGTTGTGAATAAAATTTTAAAATCATACCAAAATGTCGATATGATTTTTGGTACACATAATATTCACCGCTTACCACAAATTTTAGAAGAAGCATATTTATCTAAAGCCATGGTGGTAGAAGTATGGTCTAAAGAAGGCGATGTTATTGAAAACTTGCCTAAAGTGCGTGAAGGCCGTATTAAAGCATGGGTGAACATTATGTACGGTTGCGACAAGTTTTGTACATATTGTATTGTGCCGTTCACACGTGGTAAAGAGCGTAGTCGCCGCCCAGAAGATATTATTGAAGAAGTGCGTGATTTAGCGCGTCAAGGTTATCAAGAAATTACATTGCTCGGCCAAAACGTAAATGCATACGGAAAAGACATAGAAGATCTTGAGTATGGTTTAGGGGATTTATTGGCGGACATTTCAAAAATTGATATTCCACGTGTTCGTTTTACGACAAGCCATCCATGGGACTTTACAGACCGTATGATTGAAGTCATTGCTGAAGGTGGTAATATTGTGCCGCACATTCACTTGCCGGTGCAATCAGGTAATGACCAAGTGTTGAAAATTATGGGGCGTAAATACACGCGTGAAAGCTATCTTGATCTCGTAGCGCGTATTAAAGCAGCAATGCCAGATGTTGCGTTAACAACAGACATCATTGTAGGTTATCCGAATGAAACAGAAGCACAATTTGAAGAAACGTTATCTTTATATGAAGCAGTCGGTTTCGAACATGCTTATACGTATCTTTATTCGCAACGTGACGGTACACCTGCTGCTAAAATGAAAGACAATGTACCGACTGACGTGAAGAAAGAGCGTTTACAGCGTTTGAATCGTCTTGTCGGTGAATATTCATCCCGCGCGTTAAAAGCGTATGAAGGCGAAACAGTTCGCGTATTATGTGAAGGTGCAAGTAAGAAAGATGATGAAGTTTTAGCGGGTTATACTGAAAAGAACAAATTAGTCAACTTCCGTGCGCCAAAATCTGTTATCGGTAAAATTGTAGATGTTAAAATTGTTGAAGCGAAACAATATTCATTAAATGGTGAATTTGTAGGTGTGAGTGAACCAACGATGGTGACGGTGTAAATGTATTCACGTGAGATGATTTTGGAAGCGGCTCAAAAGTTAAGTGCATCCATTCAATCATTAGAAACGATACAACATTACCAACGTATCGAAACACAGATTCATCAAAATGAGCAAATTTCGCAATACATGGCAGAGTTAAAGCAAAATCAAAAGCAATCCGTTAATCTACAAAATTACGATAAACCTGTCGCATTTGCGCGCTCTGAAGAAAAAATTGAAGAAATACAAACCAAAATTGATGAAATCCCAATTGTAAATGAATTTAAAACGGCACAACAAGAAGCGAACGACCTGTTGCACGTGATCATTGGGACTTTATCAGCTAGAATTGAACAAGAAAACATCGAGGCTGAGGACGATCAAACGCACGAATGATATAAGGAGATACAGTGGTTGAATTGCCCTCAGCTCTTTCGGAGAGTGATAAGTTTGAACACACGTAAACTAACACTGACCGCTCTCTTTATTGCAGTCAATGTTGTATTAAGTACAGTGATTGTCATACCATTAGGGGCGATCAAAGCAGCACCTGTACAACATTTCGTGAATGTACTCAGCGTCGTTATTCTTGGACCATGGTATGGACTCGCGCAAGCATTTTTATCATCGAGTATACGCGTGATGTTTGGTACGGGGACGCCGTTTGCCTTTCCAGGAAGCATGATTGGCGTCTTACTCGGCAGTTTATTTTACTATGTGAACCGCCACCTGTTTGTTGCCGCAATTGGTGAAGTGATTGGCACGGGGATTATTGGCAGTTTAGTATGTATTCCACTCGCTTGGATTTTAAATGTCGATCACTTTTTAATTAAACCTTTAATGGCGGCGTTTATCGTTTCAAGCATGATTGGTGCATCCGTGAGTTACGCGTTGCTCATTTTGTTGAAACGACGAGGTGTATTAAAGCATTTAGATTTAAATCGAAAGTATCGAAAATAACAATTGAACAATGAAAGCAGTGTGTTTGGGTAGGATTGACTTAGAAGCAGAACACATGAAAGATGAGGGGCTGGGGGCTTAAACAACGCGTTTATACTCTCAGCCTTTTATGCTTAATTTTATTTGGAAGATTGTTTTTGGTTTGCAATTTTACAGTTTGCAGAATCGTTCCTCGCGTTCCTAGGGGCTGACCCCTTCAACTAACCAACGCTTCGATTGAACTGTTACATTGGTGGAAGCGTTGGTGGATTTTCGGGAGCAGTACAGAAATCTGATGTGCAACAAAGATTTCGTCGTACTGCCCCCGCAAGGCTGACTCGACTTCTCAAAAGCATAGGCATTGAGAAGTCAGACAGCTACTGCGTTAAACGGGCACCACTGAAAAAATGAAGAGACGATGATAAGGTTGTAACGCTATGCCCTCAGGAGTCTCGGAAGATTCTTGCAAACTTGTGTGATTCCACCAATCAAATGATAAGCTAAAGTCTGAGAGTGATTTTGGATGGGACAAAAATAAGAAGTGCTGGATTTTTCAATAGTGATTTAATAGTTTAGCACGGCTATACATCCATTGTTTTTTGATGAAATACACGATTTTTCATGATAGTTATTAATATTTATACATAGAGAGCTGCTTTTGTAGCACAGTAATACATAAACTCAAATAAAGGAATGTGAGAAATATATGTCAAATGTCACGCCAATGATGAAGCAATACTTGAGTATTAAAGCACAACATCAAGATGCTTTACTGTTTTTTAGACTTGGTGATTTTTATGAGATGTTTTATGACGATGCGATTACGGCGTCTCGTGTGCTTGAAATTACATTGACGAAGCGCGACGCTAAAAAGGATAATCCGATTCCAATGGCGGGTGTGCCTTATCATTCTGCAGATAGTTATATTGAAACGTTAATTCAAAATGGTTATAAAGTTGCGATTTGTGAACAAATGGAAGATCCGCGCCAAGTGAAAGGGATGGTAAAACGTGAAGTTGTGCGCGTCATTACGCCAGGTACGGTGATGGAAAAAGGTGGCGTAGATGATACACAAAATAACTATATTTTAAGTTTTGTAAAGGCGGATGATTATGCACTAAGCTATTGTGATGTGTCTACAGGAGAATTAAAGGTGACACATTTTGAAGATGAAAGTACGCTCATTAATGAAATTACGACGATTCGCCCAAATGAAATTGTCGTGACTGAACCATTATCAGAAGCGCTACAACGTCAACTGAATATGATCACAGAAACGATTACTGTCGTTGAACAAGTGTCAGATCAAAATTATTCAGTGAACAGTTTGTCACATCCTTTAATGCATCAAGCGGTACAAATTGTGTTAGATTATATTTATGATACGCAAAAAAGAGATATGTCTCATATTGAAGCGGCTATTGAATACAAGGCACTCGATTATATGAAAATGGATTACTATGCGAAACGTAATCTTGAGTTAACAGAAAGTATTCGTTTGAAGTCGAAAAAAGGAACGTTACTTTGGTTAATGGACAAGACGAAAACACCGATGGGCGCAAGAAGGTTGAAACAGTGGATTGATCGTCCGCTTATTCAACAAACTGAAATTGCGAAACGTCATGATGCCGTCGATCAATTTTTACATTATTTCATTGAGCGGGATACGTTACGTGACTATTTAACGGAAGTATACGACATTGAAAGACTCGTCGGACGTGTCAGCTTTGGGAATGTCAACGCGAAAGATTTAGTGCAACTCAAACATTCTATTGCACAAATTCCTGCGATTAAAGCGTTATTGCAATCGATTGAACATGAAGCCATTGCTCACTTTAATGCTTTAGAACCGTTAGATGACTTACTGCAAGTGTTGTCGGATAGTCTTGTCGATGAACCACCGCTCTCAGTGAAAGAAGGCGGCTTGTTTAAATCAGGGTTTAATGAAGAGTTGGATCAGTACTTGGATGCTTCGAAAAATGGGAAACAGTGGTTGGCGCAATTGCAAGCACAAGAACGTGAACGCACAGGCATTAAATCTTTAAAAATTAGTTTTAATAAAGTTTTTGGCTATTATATCGAAATTACACGTGCCAATTTATCTCAATTCGATCCTAGTGCATTTGGTTATGAGCGAAAACAAACATTATCCAATGCAGAACGTTTTATTACGGATGAATTGAAAGAAAAAGAAGCCATGATTCTCGGTGCGCAAGATAAGGCAATTGAGCTCGAATATCAATTGTTCGTGGCGTTACGTGAACAGGTGAAAACGTATATTGAGCGTTTGCAACAACAAGCCAAAATCATTTCAGAAATTGACTGTTTACAAAGTTTTGCCGAAATTGCACAACAGTATAATTATGTGCGACCACAATTTAGTGAAGATAAAACGTTAAACTTAGTCGATTCTCGTCATCCGGTTGTTGAACGTGTGATGGATTATAATGATTATGTGCCGAATGATTGTCTATTAAATACAGAGCAGTTCATTTATTTAATTACTGGACCGAATATGTCAGGTAAATCGACCTATATGCGTCAAGTGGCGATTATTAGTATTATGGCACAGATGGGCGCTTTCGTTCCGTGTCAATCCGCAACATTACCGATTTTCGATCAAATTTTTACACGTATTGGTGCGGCGGATGATTTAGTATCTGGTAAAAGTACGTTCATGGTCGAAATGTTAGAAGCACAAAAAGCACTAAAATATGCGACGGCTGACAGTTTAATCATTTTTGATGAAATCGGACGGGGTACTTCGACATATGACGGCTTAGCTTTAGCACAAGCAATGATTGAATATGTTGCTGAAACGTCACAAGCAAAGACGTTATTTTCAACACATTATCATGAATTGACAGAGCTTGAACAACATTTGCCAAGCTTGAAAAATGTACACGTGGCGGCGGATGAATATCAAGGTGAACTCATTTTCTTGCATAAAGTGAAAGACGGTGCAGTTGCGAATAGTTACGGTATTCAAGTTGCGCAACTGGCAGACCTTCCAGAACAAGTCATTGCACGTGCACAAGTGATTTTGGATACGTTTGAAGCGCATGAGAAAGCACAAGTGACGTACACATCGACCGTGGACCACATTTCAGTCAGTCCAACAGGTAAGAAAGCGTCGATAGTTGCTGAAGAGACGCCTCAATTTGAACAGCCGACATTTGATTTATTTACGTCTGAAGCTGAAGCAAGTGAAATCGAGCTCGAAATTAAACATATGAATCTTTCTCAAATGACACCGATTGAAGCATTAGTGAAATTAAGCGAACTCCAAAATAGATTACAATAGAAGGTGAAGAGCTTATGGGTAAAATTAGAACGTTACACACCTCATTAGCCAATAAAATTGCAGCCGGTGAAGTGGTCGAACGTCCAAGTTCTGTCGTAAAAGAGCTGTTAGAAAATAGTATTGATGCCGGCGCGACTGAAATAAATATTGAAGTAATGGAATCAGGAGTTGCCTCCATTCGTGTGGTCGATAACGGCTCAGGTATTTTACAAGATGATTTAGGTCTTGTATTTCATCGACATGCGACGAGTAAATTACTAGAAGATGATGACCTGTTTCATATTCGTACGTTAGGTTTTCGTGGTGAGGCACTGGCGAGTATTGCTTCTGTCGCAAAGGTGACGTTACAAACTTCTACAGACGGTGTGGCAGGTTATGAAGTGTATGCTGAAGAAGGCGAAATCATGTCAGAAAAACCAGCGAAAGCACGAAAAGGCACAGATATTCGTGTAGATGCGTTATTTTATAATACGCCGGCACGTTTAAAATATATTAAAAGTTTATACACGGAACTGGGCAAAATTACAGATATTGTCAACCGTATGGCCATGAGTCATCCAGACATTCGCATTGCCTTGTCGAATGATGGGAAGAAGATTTTACAGACGAATGGTTCAGGACGTACGAATGAAGTGATGGCTGAAATCTATGGCATGAAAGTCGCACGTGATTTAATCCGTATTGAAGGTGATACGAGTGACTATCATTTAACAGGTTATGTCGCAAAACCGGAACATTCGAGAAGTAACCGTCACTACATTTCATTATTTATTAACGGTCGCTATATTAAAAACTTTTTATTAAATAAAGCGGTACAAGAAGGCTATCACACATTGATGATGATTGGCCGTTATCCAATTGTTTATTTAAATATTGAAATGGATCCAATTTTAGTTGATGTGAATGTGCATCCGACGAAATTAGAAGTACGGTTATCGAAAGAAGATCAGTTGTTTGATTTAATTGTAGCGAAAATTCGTGAAGCGTTTAAAGACCAATTGCTGATTCCGAAAAATGATTTAAAATCAAAATATGAGCCGAAAAAAGTGTTAGAACAATTTGAACAACAAAAAATGGCATTTGATCAACAACAAGTGGCACAAACAGAGATATCGCCTTCAAACAATGAAATGACGATTGACGACGAACCCGCTCTGTACACACATACAGCAGAAATGTCAGAAACGGCCGAAACATCCGCAACATCAGAAGCAAGCGATGATTACGCTGAACGTCAACGTGCATTGTTAAATGATATGTTGCATGCGCCCACAACTACGAATGAAGTGAACTCGACTGACGACAGTTCAGACAAAGCCGACATTTCTGAAATGCAACAAAATCATCCGCAGCCATCCGACAAACCAAAGCGACGTGTGCCATACATGGAAGTGGTAGGTCAAGTTCATGGCACGTATATTATTGCGCAAAATGATGAAGGGATGTATTTGATTGACCAACATGCGGCACAAGAGCGGATTAAATATGAATATTATCGAGATAAAATTGGTGAAGTGTACAATGAAAATCAAAGTTTGCTCATTCCATTAACGTTCAACTTTTCAAAAGATGAGCAACTGATTATTGAACAACATCTTGACCAGTTGCGAGAAGCAGGCATCTTTTTAGAACCATTCGGCGGTCATGATTACATTGTGGACAGTTATCCTGTATGGTTCCCACAAGAAAATGTTGAAGAAATGATTAAAGATATGATTGAGTATGTCATTCGTCATAAAAAGGTCGACATTGCGAAGTTTAGAGAAGAAGCGGCGATTATGATGAGTTGCAAAAGATCGATTAAAGCGAATCACTACCTTAAACTTAACGAAATGGCAGACTTAATCGATCAATTAGGCGAAATGGAAGACCCGTTCACTTGTCCACATGGCAGACCGGTCATTATCAATTTTTCGAATTATGAATTAGAGCGGTTATTTAAACGGATTCAATAAAGGAGGACGTCATGAAGCCACATATTTTACCAGCGATACGATCAACAAAAGATTTAGAAAAATTATTAAAAACCGATTATGAAACGTGTGTCCTACTAGATACGCATATCGGTCATCTCAATGGCATCATGAAATTAATTAGCCAATATGCGTTAAAGCCGTTTATGCATATCGATTTAATTAAAGGCATGAGTCACGACGAATATGCTTGTGAATATATTATCCAAACTTATCGTCCACGTGGTATTGTGTCGACAAAAACAAAGGTGATTAAAAAAGCAAAAGCATTAGGTGTTGTAACAATTTTTCGTGTGTTTATTATTGATAGTCACGCATTGGAGCGCAGTATCGAACTGATTCAGCGTATTGAACCGGACTATGTCGAAGTATTGCCGGGCATTGCAGATAAAGTGATTCAAGAGATTCATCAAAAAACGGGGACATCGGTGATCGCAGGCGGCTTAATTAATACACCAGAAGAAGTTGAACGTGCGGTCAATAGTGGTGCTGCCTACATTACGACAAGCGATAAATCATTATGGTAAAAGCTATCTAAACAAGGGGGAATTGTGATGATAAAACCGCATAAATTAAAAAAAGGGGACACGATTGCGATTGTTTCACCGTCGTCAGGATTGGCCGGTGAACCGCAAATTCGTTGGCGGACGGAACAAGGGATTGCGAACATTCAAGCACTCGGTTATCGGGTCAAAGTGATGGACAATAGTTTAAATGGCATCGCGTGGAATTTTGAGCATCCGAAAGAACGGGCCGAAATACTTACAGCGGCATTTGCTGATCCAGAAGTACAAGCGATTTTATGTACAATTGGCGGTTATGAGTCTGTACGCATTATTCCGTTTTTAGACGATGAAGTGATACGTCAATATCCTAAAATATTCATAGGTTATTCCGACATTACACCCCTTCATTTACACATGTACAAGCTAGGGATTACCTCTTTTTACGGACCAGCACTACTCACCGATTTTGCAGAAAATGTAGAATTAGATGCATATACAGTGGATCATTTACTGGCAGTGATAGGTGACACACAGCCGATTGGTGCTATTTCTACTTCTGATACCGTGCGCGTGTTCGGTCTGCGTTGGGATGAAGACAAGCGCCATATTGCACGTGAAAAGATGCCTAACGGTGATTATATGTACATTAGCGGTCAAGGTACAGTGCAAGGCCAGCTCATCGGTGGGTGTTTCGACTCGTTAGATAAACTGAGAGGCACCCCTTATTTTCCGAATCTCGATCAGTTCAAAGGGAAGATTTTATTTTTGGAAACGTCGGAAGTGCAAGTGGATCCTATGAGTTTTGAGGAAACATTGCGTGCATTCGGCTTAATGGGGATTTACGATGTTGTCGCAGGAATAGTGTTGGGACGTCCTCAAAATGGTGTCCATCAAGAGGCGTATCATGACAAACTCCGCCTCATTATGAAAGAGTTTCATCAAGAAGCACGCCCTGTTATAGGTAATGCAAGTTTTGGACATAACGAACCGAAATGTACCCTACCTTATGGTGTTCAAGCTACATTATCAGCAGATGCGTTGTCGTTAAGTATTGATGAAGCTGCGGTAGTAGATTAAACCTTAAATAGTTGCCTTATTTAAAAATCAAAATTGAAAATAATTGTGAAAGTACATTGTCGCAGTATAAAAAATATTGATAAAATTTATTAATAGGGTCTTAAATGTTGACAACGCTTTCACGCCATTGTAATATTATCTCAAGTTGATATTTAGCTAGAGACTAGGAGACTTCTGCTCGCGTTTGAATGTTTTTTCATGCGGATTGAAGTCTCTTTCTATTTAAAGGGAGGAAAAAAGAATGAACGTCTATTTAGCCGAATTTTTCGGAACAGCATTGCTCTTACTCATGGGTGGCGGTGTTGTGGCGAACGTGAGTTTGAAAAAAACAAATGCTAATGGCGCTGATTGGATTGTTATCGCTATTGGTTGGGGTCTCGGTGTAACGCTCGGTGTTTATGCTGTTGGGCAAATTTCTGGCGCACACTTAAACCCTGCTGTAACATTAGCGTTAGCCATGAACGGTGACTTTGCTTGGGCACAAGTACCAGGCTATATCATTGCGCAATTAATCGGGGGAGTGTTCGGGGGCATGCTCACTTGGTTAATGTACTTACCGCACTGGCGCGTAACTGAAGATCAAGCGACAAAATTAGGTGTTTTCGCAACAGGTCCAGCTTTAAAAAACTACACAGCGAACTTCATTTCTGAAATTATGGGTACAGCTGTATTAACTTCTGGCTTATTATACATTGGTGCCAATAAATTTACTGACGGTTTAAACCCAATTATTGTAGGTGCGTTGATCGTTGCAATTGGTCTAAGTTTAGGTGGTACAACAGGTTATGCGATTAACCCTGCGCGTGACTTAGGTCCTCGTATTGCACATGCTATCTTGCCAATCACAGGTAAAGGTGGTAGCGGTTGGGGTTATGCAATCGTGCCTATTCTTGGCCCAATGGTAGGTGGTATGTTAGGTACTGTACTTTATCGCCTAGCATTTAAAGGTATTTTCGATGTATGGACAATCGTAACATTGATTGCTTTAGTTCTAACATTGTTATTAGGTGTCGCTATGAATAAAAAAGCACCTAAAGATGAAATTGCTAAAATTTAACGCAATACAACATTTCAAAAAGATATAGAAAGAATTGGAATGACGAGGTTTCTATCGCTTTTCGACTATTGATGGGGACTTGGTCATTCTTGTCGAATTGAGAAACATCCGTGTGCCTGATGAGATGTTAAAATGAAGCATGCGATGATGTCATCAATGGACACAGAGCCGAATGTTTAAAGTAGGGCTGAAAACGGCTAAATATATAAAGAACTTTTACTGAAAAACACATCATGAATGACATATAACAAGTTAATAATGACATAGAGATGAAGAGTTGAGAGGAGACAATATTATGGGAAATTACATCTTATCTATTGACCAAGGTACAACAAGTTCAAGAGCGATTCTATTTAATGAGGAAGGGGAAATCGTTGGTGTTGCGCAACGTGAATTTAAACAACATTTCCCAAAATCAGGTTGGGTAGAACATGATGCGAATGAAATTTGGTCATCAGTCTTATCAGTGATGGCGTCTGTAATGACTGAAAATAATGTATCTGCAAATGAAATTAAAGGGATCGGTATTACCAACCAACGTGAAACAACGGTCGTTTGGGATAAAGAAACAGGTCGTCCGATTTATAACGCAATCGTATGGCAATCTCGTCAAACACAACCGATTTGTGACACTTTAAAACAAGAAGGTCATGAGCAAACATTTAGAGATAAAACCGGTTTATTACTTGATCCTTATTTCTCAGGTACTAAAGTTAAATGGATTCTTGACAAAGTTGACGGTGCCCGTGAAAAAGCTGCAAAAGGCGAAATTTTATTCGGTACAATCGATACTTGGCTTGTTTGGAAACTATCAGGTGGCCGTGCGCATGTAACAGACTATTCTAATGCGAGTCGTACGTTAATGTACAACATCCATGAATTGAAATGGGATGACGAATTACTTGAATTGTTAGATGTGCCTAAAGCGATGTTACCTGAAGTGAAACCATCAAGTGAAATTTATTGTGAAACGATTGATTATCACTTCTTCGGTCAAAACGTACCGATTGCTGGTATTGCAGGTGACCAACAAGCAGCGTTATTCGGTCAAGCATGTTTCGAACGTGGTGACGTGAAAAACACTTATGGTACAGGTGGCTTTATGTTAATGAACACAGGTGAAGAAGCGGTTAAATCTGGTAACGGTTTATTAACAACGATTGCTTACGGTATCGATGGTAAAGTGAACTATGCGCTTGAAGGATCAATCTTCGTATCTGGTTCGGCGATTCAATGGTTAAGAGATGGTCTCCGTATGATTAACTCAGCACCTCAATCAGAAGACTATGCCAAACGTGTTGATTCAACTGAAGGTGTGTATGTCGTACCAGCATTTGTTGGTTTAGGTACACCATATTGGGATTCTGACGCACGTGGCGCTATTTTCGGTTTGACACGTGGTACTGAAAAAGAACACTTTATCCGTGCAACATTAGAATCATTATGTTATCAAACACGCGACGTTATCGAAGCGATGGCACAAGACTCAGGCATCGAAGTGAATAGTTTACGTGTTGACGGTGGTGCAGTGAAAAACAACTTCTTAATGCAGTTCCAATCAGACTTATTAAACATCGAAGTTGAGCGTCCAGAAATCAATGAAACGACAGCACTTGGCGCAGCTTACTTAGCAGGTATTGCGACAGGCTTCTGGAAAGATAAATCTGAAATTCAAAGACGTTGGAAATTAGAAAAATCATTCGAACCAGAAATGGATCAAAAAGAAAGCAACCGTTTATACAAAGGTTGGAAAAAAGCAGTAGAAGCAACGCAAGTTTTTAAATTAGACGAAGAATAAGCCGTGTGATATACTTGAGTTAAGTTAATAACTTCACGCGAGATAGTGAGAGACTTTGTTCGTACAACTTGATGAAAGTATGTAGGCGGAGTCTCTCTTTTTTATGAATTTAGGAGGCGAAAGTATATGAGATTATCAACATTGAAAAGAGATGCGGTAAAAAAACGTATGCAAAATGAAGCGTATGACCTGATCGTTGTCGGGGGCGGCATTACAGGTGCAGGTATCGCTTTAGACGCAACTGCTAGAGGTATGAAAGTGGCATTAGTGGAAATGCAAGACTTTGCACAAGGGACAAGTTCACGTTCAACAAAATTAGTACACGGTGGGCTTCGTTATTTAAAACAATTACAAGTCGGCGTTGTAGCTGAAACAGGTAAAGAACGTGCGATTGTATATGAAAATGGTCCACACGTAACGACACCAGAATGGATGTTATTACCAATGCATAAAGGTGGTACGTTCGGTAAATTCTCAACTTCTATCGGTTTAGCAATGTATGACCGTTTAGCAGGCGTTAAAAAATCTGAACGTAAAAAAATGTTAAGTAAAAAAGAAACGTCTGCTAAAGAACCACTTGTAAAACAAGACGGCTTAAAAGGTGGCGGTTACTATGTGGAATACCGTACTGATGATGCACGTTTAACGATCGAAGTCATGAAAAAAGCGGCAGAACAAGGCGCTGACATTATGAACTACGCGAAAGTGACAAACTTCTTATACGACAATAAAGAAAAAGTAAACGGTGTTGCTGTCGTGGATCGTCTTGGTAACGAAAAATTCGAAATTAAAGGTAAAAAAGTCGTTAACGCAACAGGTCCTTGGGTAGACGAAGTGCGCAGTGCAGACTACTCTAAAAACAACAAACAATTACGTTTAACTAAAGGGGTTCACGTTGTTATCGACCAATCTAAATTCCCATTACGTCAAGCGGTATACTTTGATACAGAAAAAGACGGTCGCATGATTTTTGCGATTCCACGTGAAGGCAAAGCATATGTCGGCACAACTGACACATTCTACAACAACGATAAATCAAAACCACTTGTAAACCAAGAAGACCGTGATTACTTAGTGGATGCGATTAACTACATGTTCCCAACTGTTCATATTACAGATGCTGATATCGAATCAACATGGGCTGGTGTGCGTCCACTTATTTTTGAAGAAGGTAAAGATCCTTCAGAAATTTCACGTAAAGACGAAATCTGGGAAGGTAAATCTGGCTTGCTTACAATTGCAGGTGGTAAGTTAACAGGTTACCGTCACATGGCACTTGAAATTGTAGATTTAGTTGAAAAACGCCTTAAACAAGAATATAAATTAAAATTTAAAGAAGTAGACACGAAACACATCCCAATTTCTGGTGGTGATGTAGGTGGTAGTGCAAACTTCGAACAATTCGTTGAAGATAAAGTTGCAGTCGCAAAAGCGATGAACTTAGATACAGATTTAGCACGTCGCCTTGCTACGAAATATGGTTCAAACGTAGATGACTTGTTCGCAATTGCACAAGCAGCACAACATCAAAACACAGGTTTACCATTAGAACTTTATGTTGAATTAGTCTATGGTGTACAAAATGAATTAGTCGTTAAACCAACTGACTTCTTAGTACGTCGTATCGGTGCATTATACTTCGATATCGATACAGTACTTCGTCATAAAGATACTGTTGTTGATGTATTGGCTGACTTACTAGGTTACGATGCCAACGTTAAAGCTGTCTACAAACATGAACTAGAAGAAGCAATCCAAGAAGCAAGACACGGTCAACATCAACCAGCTGAAAAATAATTGAAGATCAAATAAAAAAGCGTCTGAGGTGGGGTATCTCAGGCGCTTTTTTCTCTAAAAACAAAAGAAAACGGTCGATGTGTCATACACCAACCGTTGCCCTATATTGAATACTCTTAAGATAGTAATGACTTCCCTATACGAGTGAAGAAATGAATGAAAAGTTGAAGTGGAGTAGGCTTGTACACCTCTCCCTAATTTGTGCTTGATGCATCAAAACTATGTAAACTGATGGCCTCACATCAATTACACATCGTGAACCAAGCCTCCTCCACTTCGATTAACATGTTTTAGTTAGTACCTTCTAAAAACGTACTAATCGCATGTTTGTAAATTAAATGATGACGCCCCTGAGAGAGTATATCAATTACATATTGGTCAAAATCAACAATTGTACCGCGTAATTGGAAACCATTCGTTAAAAATACCGTCAGTTCTTTACCCTCACCTTTAAATTTTTCTAGGTACTCATCTTGAATGTTACGTTTCTCAATCATGTTCATTTCTCCTTTTATTTATTAGGGGTTTAAGCTCAGATAACATTGAAGTAAGTGACATCTTCTCTCTATCTAACCAATGAACATTAAGTTTATTTGTAAACCAAGTCATTTGTCTTTTTGCGTAATTACGAGAATGCTGTTTCAATAACGAGATCGCTTCATCTAATGGCATTTCATTTTTAATTACCGGTATCATTTCTTTATAACCGATCGCTTGCATACTTTGACACGATTCATAACCTAATTCAATAAGTTCTTGCACTTCATCCAATAAACCATGAGACAACATCATATCTACGCGACTATTTATTCTAGAATATAAGGTGTCACGCGACATTTCCATCCCTACTAATAATGTATCATAATTTTCAGTCAATTGGGTGCTTTTCTTGCGATTACTTAAAACTTTTTTTGTACTTAAGTAATATGAGATGGCACGTTCGACTCTTTTGCGATTATTCGGATGGATTTCGCGTTGTGAATTTGGATCAAAAGTGCCCAGATAATCATGTAATGCTTCATTTGTGTATGATTTCAATTCTGCCATTTGTTGGGCAACACGCTGTTCAGTTTCAGGCGAAATGGTTTCATCATCAAACTGATAATCGTAAATCACGGACTGAATGTACAACCCTGTGCCACCTACAATGATTGGCACTTTACCACGCGCTGTAATGCCCGTGATTAACTGTTGTGCTTGTTGTTGAAAATCATATGCTGAATATGTTTCATCTGGTTTTAAAATATCAATGAGATGGTGGGGGATACCGTCCATTTCATCCGGAGTTACTTTAGCCGTTCCGATATCCATGCCTTGATAAACTTGCATTGAGTCGCCGCTAATCACTTCACCATCGATAGCCTTAGCGAGTGCGACACCGAGTTCTGTTTTGCCACTGGCGGTTGGACCTACAATGGCAACGATAAAGGGTTTATTTTGTGACACCCCGTTCACCTACTTTTTGCTTTTTAATAATTTGTCGACTCATCCAGTCTAACATATGTCGCCATACGGTTTCTTTATCTTTTTCAAATAAAACTTCATGTCTTTTATTTTTGTAAAGTTGTACCGTAATATGATGGATACCGCCTCTTTTTAAAATTTTGCCGAAACGACGAATCCCTTTCCCATTTGCGCCAAACGGATCATCTTTGCCTGAAATGAGTAAAATAGGCAATTCAAGATTCATATGCGCAATATTTTTCACACGTGATGTCCGCATCATCGTTTGAAGCACACTGAAAATGAGTTGGTTGGAAACAAGAAAGCCAGTGTGTGGATCTTGAATGAAATGATCGACTTCTGCCTTATCAGAACTGAGCCAATCACTCGTCGTACGTGTCGGTTTGAAATTTTTATTAAAACGGCCAGTCGTCATATGATTGAGCCAGTTCATTCGACGCTTCTTACCACAGACGAGCGTAATGATTTTCAGTAAAGGTAAGTTGACAATATAATACCATGTCGGAAAGTAGCCTGTACCACTTAAAATAAGACCTTGTACGGCTTGTGGATACGTTTGTACAAATTGTCGTGCAATGATAGAGCCCATTGAATGTCCAATTAAAATTAGAGGTAAATGAGGGTTGAATTGGGCTTTCAACGTACTTTGAATTTCAAAAGCATCTTGAACGACTTGTGCCATTGAATCAAAATGACCGCGAATACCATCGACATCACAGCCATGCCCCCGATGATTGTGACGAATGACGTGATAGCCTTGCTGGTTTAACTTTTCAACTAATGCCACATAGCGATCCATATGTTCTGCCATACCGTGAAAAATATGTACGATACCTACCGCTTCAAAATCAGCCCGATCCACTCTCGCTTCAATCACCGTCCCATCAGTCACTGCAATTTTCATAGCTTCTGATTTTACCATTTTTTTCACCTCTCAAGTTCAAATCACTTACTTCAACTTTACCACATCTCTCAGTTTGAAACACACTAAAACACAATTGCAATATTTAACTTCATAAACGAAATAATAATATACAATATAATGGAAGTGTCATAAGAAATGGGGTCTATTTAGTGTATACGTGCTGATATAGGTATGATATTAGTGCAATATAAATTTTGAATTTGTAGTTGATTAATCTTACATAATAAATGCGAATTGAATTTCATGTATAAAGAGTTATTCCTTTAAAGGTTGTTTCAGGTGTGTTTGAACTCTAAAAAGGTGTCTATAAACCTTCGTAAGTAGTAATAAAAAAATTGACAATATGGATTGAAAAGATAGATAATATATTGACTGAGAGAAGGGAAATAAAGACTTGGGATGACTAATATTGGACTAAGGAGGGAGCACTTTGAAAATACTAGCAGAACATATTTTATACAGAGCAAATGAAATTGGAAGTCCGGTCACGAACTTACAGATTCAAAAAATTATGTATTTTACTTTAGGATTTATGATAGAAGATAATAGAGATATTGCTAAAAATTTATTTGAACAAGGTGAAATGCAAGCATGGTTATATGGGCCAGTTGTACCAAGTGTATATTCACAATATAAAGTGTATAAAAATAGACCAATAGAAGATGAAGGTAAATTAGCAAAAGAATTAAATAATCAGAAAGTCAATCATATTATAGATGTTTTAATTGAAGTAGATCCATTTAAACTTGTAGAAATTAGTCATAAACATGAATTCTGGAAAAAACATGAACATGAAATCAGAAACTGTAATATGAGACCAACTTATAGATTTTCTGATATTGAGGAAGCGTTTAATGGAGCATAAAAAGTTGATAAGCATAAAATCCCTAAAAGATGAATGGAGAATTGACTTTAATAAAAGCAAATTAGAAATAGATAGAATATTTAAATCTGAGTATAAAGCTTATACAGATAACCCAGATAGTTATAAAGCAGAACAATTTGATGTAGCTCGTCTTCAAAAGATATGTAAAAATATAGAACCACAATTTATTCCTTATTCTTCATTGACGGATATTATATTTTCTATGGATGTCTCATTTGAAAAAGACCAAGAACAAGAAACAGATTTTGTTACCGTTATTCAATCAAAAGTAAACAAACATTTAATCACAACTTATAGAGTTGAAACTGGATTGGAAAATGAAAGTGCACCATACATAGAAGGTGCACTTTCATTGGATAAACTTTCATGGGATACAGATGAGATTATTGATATTGAGAAAATAACAGAAGAAGATAAATCAAGTATTATTGTAATTCATAAACTAATAGAACATATTAATTTAGCAATTTCTCAAAAGCGAGGATTATACGAAAAGCAAAAAAAGGAAATAGATTCTTTAAGTTTACTGATGCTAGACTAAGAAACGGACACGGTAAATTGATAGGAATTTCATGTATAATAAAAGAAATCAATTTATAGGAGTGTCAGTGATGGCGAGAAGAAAATACGATCATAGCTTTAAAATGGAAGCAATTCAATTAGTCGAATCAGGGAGACGTGCCTCAGAAGTTTCTAGAGATCTAGATATTTCTATTCAAACGTTAACAAGATGGCTGAGTATATACCGTAAAGACGGTGAAAAAGGTTTTGTCGGTAGCGGTAAACGTACGTCAAATAAACAAGCAGAAGCAGATTTAGAAAAGCGATTAAGAGATTTAGAAGAAGAGAATAAAATCTTAAAAAAGGCTATGCACATCTTTGCCAAAGACCAGAAGTAATATACAGGTTTATTTATGAACACCGACATGAATTTCGTGTTGTGAAGATGTGCCAAGTCCTTGGTGTTTCGAAAAGTGGTTATTATGATTGGAAAAATCGCAAGCCAAGTGCGCGTATAGTAAAACGTGATGGTTTGAAGAAGCATATTTATCAAATTTATATTAAGAGTCAAAAGCGATACGGAAGCCCCAAAATCACACAAATACTGAGGAGTCATGGCCATACTGTAACCCAAAGAACTGTCAGTAGATTGATGAAGGAGCTCGGTATAAGGTCTATCACAAAAAAGAAATACAAGGCAACGACCCATTCAAAGCATCATCTTCCTGTCTACCCTAATTTATTGAATCAACAGTTTAAAGTATCACAACTTGGCAGTGTTTGGGTGGCTGACATCACGTATGTATACACAAAAGAAGGATGGCTCTATTTAGCTACAGTCATGGACTTGTTTTCTCGTAGAATCATTGGCTGGGCGATGGCAGCTCGTATGACAAAAGAACTTGTGATGTCAGCTTTAAACAAAGCGTATACAATTCAAGAACCTAAAGAGGGATTAATCCATCACTCAGATCGAGGAAGTCAATATGCCTCAATAGAATATCAAAATTTACTACGTGAAAAAGGGATTCAGAGCAGCATGAGTCGTAAAGGAAACTGTTACGACAACGCATGTATAGAATCTTTTCATAGTATCATCAAAAAGGAATTGATACATCATCAGAACTATAAAACCAGGAATGAAGCGATGTTTAGCATTGTGGAGTATATCCTTACTTTTTATAATTCCAAAAGAGTGCATTCAACGTTAAATTATATGAGTCCCATTGAATTTGAGAAGAAATACGCAACAAAATAACCTAGCTCAGAATGTACTTTTTGATTTTTAAAAGTACATGATGGGCTAGGCTAGCAAGCGAAGCGCGGTAGAATTCTCTTTTTTCTGTGTCCGTATTCTTGACATAGATCCATACAGCTTAATACAATTAAGATTAAAGCAGAAGAAAGCCTTTCAAGATACAATGAAATTAATCAAAAACAAAATGAGATAGTTTCTCAATATATTTCTATTTTGGGTATTTTTGCTGCGATATTGATGACAACTTTTGGTGGCATTCAAGCATTCACCTCCATATATAAAGACAATTCATTTAATTTGGTTGATTCACTGTTAATCGCATGTATTGGGTTCCTTGGAATACTGTTAATGTTATTTTTACTTTTAAATTCGATTGCTAAACTATCTGGTAAAAATATATATAGTAATCAGGCAGGTTCTAAGTGGTATTATAGACATCCGATGTTTATTAATAGTTTCATTATTCTAACTACGCTAATAATTACATTAGTTTCATATAAGGTAACAATAAATCCTCCTACTATAAGCTTATGGAACTCAGTTTATTTTATTCCGATATTGTATCTGATTTTCATGTTAAAGGCTTTTAATCGTTTTTCTTTATTGGGTTTTATAAAAGATATTAAAAAATGAATAATTTAATAATCGACTAAACAAAAAACATCACTGCTTTCAACGTACATAACGTGAAAGTGTGATGTTTTCTGCTATCTATAATAATTTTTCGATATCTTGCTTCAAATTTTCTGGAGTTTTTTGTGGTGAAAAGCGTTTAACGACTTGGCCATCACGATCGACTAAAAATTTAGTGAAATTCCATTTAATTTTGTCGCCGAAGATGCCAGACTTTTGCGATTTAAGATAGTTATAAAGTGGATGGGCATTGTCGCCGTTCACTTCGATTTTTTCATGCATCGGAAATGTCACGCCATAGTTCAATTGGCAATTCGTCGCTGCTTCTTTACCACTACCAGGTTCTTGCTTGCCGAACTGATTACTTGGAAAACCTAAAATCGTAAATCCTTTGTCGCGATAAGTGTCATAAAGTTTTTGTAATCCTTCAAATTGTGGTGTTAATCCACATTCACTTGCTGTATTCACAATGAGTAAGACATCACCTTTATATTGTGAGAGTGGATATGTAGAACCATCAATTTTTGGGACTTCTATATCATATAAATGCATCGTCTTCACCTCTAAATCTACTATAGCATAATCAGCACGTATAGTCTTAATTCACACACTATGATAGAATACGTGATGATATGTCAAATAGAAAACGGTGATAATATGCGGAAAACGGAACTTCACTCTACTGAAAAGGTGAAAGAAACGGCGGTACTGATCGGTGTTGATTTGTATCAGTCGCATTTTGATTTTGAAAGTACGATGAATGAATTAAATGCGTTAGCTTATACGTGTGATATAGATGTTCAAGGGCAATGGACACAGCAGAAAAATCAAGTGGATCATAAATATTATGTCGGCAGTGGTAAGTTAACAGAGATTCAAGATTTCATTGAATTTCATGACATTGATGTGGTCGTAGCAAATGACGAGTTGACGACAGCACAGTCAAAAAATTTAAATGCACGACTCGGTGTGAAAGTCATTGATCGAACACAACTCATTCTTGAAATTTTTGCGTTAAGAGCGAAAAGTAAAGAAGGGAAGCTCCAAGTCGAATATGCCCAACTAGACTATTTGCTACCGCGTTTAACAGGGCATGGTAAAAGCTTATCCCGTCTCGGTGGGGGCATCGGAACGCGTGGTCCAGGTGAAACAAAACTCGAAACAGATCGTCGTCATATTCGAACACGGATGAATGAAATTAAACGTAAATTAGCAGAAGTGGAAGCCCATCGCGAGCGTTATCGTAACCAGCGCGAACAAAATCGCGTGTTTCAAGTCGCGCTCATCGGCTACACAAACGCAGGGAAATCATCATGGTTTAATACGTTAACAGCAGCTGATACGTATGAACAAGATTTGCTTTTTGCGACGCTCGATCCGAAGTCACGTCAACTTAAAATTAACGATGGATTTGAGATGGTCATTTCAGATACAGTTGGTTTTATTCAAAAGTTGCCGACGACGTTGATTGAAGCATTTAAGTCGACATTAGAAGAAGCGCGACAAGCAGATTTGCTCATTCATGTCGTTGATGCGAGTCATGCAGAATATAAAATTCAGTACGATACAGTGAATGAAATCGTACAAGAGCTTGAAATGCAAGATATCCCCCAAGTCGTCATCTTTAACAAAAAAGACTTATTTACAGGTACAACCACACCTGTCGCACAGCATCCATCTGTATTTGTCTCATCCAAAAATGAAGCAGATATTGCGAAAGTGAAAAACTTACTCTTTCAAGCGATTCAAAAACAATTTGACTTTTATGCAGTACAATTGCCAAGCTCAGCCGCGGATCAATTGTATCATCTCAAACAACATACGTTAGTGACAAAATTAGATTACGATGAAGCAACTGACCAATATCACATTGAAGGTTATCAAAAATAATAGAAAGAAGCGGAATCATGACACAATTAACCCAACTTATTGAAGAAGTCGAAACAACTTTAGCCCCTTATTTCAAAGACATTGAGGCACGTGCATATGAAAATCAAGCGCGTGTCTTAGATGCTTTTCATAAAGTCAAAATAACGGAAGCAGATCTTGTCGGGTCTACAGGATATGGCTATGACGATTACGGCCGCGACCATTTAGAAGCGGTGTATGCCGAGACGTTTAAAGCTGAAGATGCGCTCGTACGTCCACAGCTCATTTCAGGGACACATGCCATTACTGTCGCTTTACAAAGTACGCTTAAACCGGGTGACAGTTTGATGTACATTACAGGGAGCCCATACGATACGTTATTAGAAGTGATTGGTATCAATGGTAACGGTGTGGAAAGTTTAAAAGAATACGGCATTCATTATCAGGAAGTCCCATTAAAATCAGGTCATATTGATGTGGAACGGGTTTTAGCGACCATTGATGACACTACGAAAGTGATTGCGATTCAACGTTCAAAAGGGTACGATCAGCGTCCGTCGATTAATGTTGATGAAATCGGTGACGCCATTCAACAGATTAAAGCGCAGTATCCTGAAATCATTGTATTTGTGGATAACTGTTACGGTGAATTTGTCGAGACGAAAGAACCAATTGAAGTCGGCACAGATTTAATGGCTGGGTCACTCATTAAAAATCCTGGCGGCGGTCTAGCAAAAATAGGAGGCTATATCGTCGGACGTCGCGATCTAGTCGAACGTTGTGGCTATCGTTTAACTGCTCCGGGTATCGGTAAAGAAGCGGGTGCCTCACTGTATGCATTACAAGAGATGTACCAAGGCTTTTTCTTAAGTCCCCATGTCGTGAGTCAAAGTTTAAAAGGGGCATTATTTACAAGTTTATTGTTGGAACGACTGAACATGCGCACATCGCCACGCTATGATGTGAAGCGAACAGATTTAATTCAAACCGTCTCATTTGATACGAAAGAACAAATGATTCAATTTTGCCAAAGTATACAACATGCATCACCGATTAATGCCCATTTTAGTCCAGAACCAAGCTATATGCCAGGTTACGAAGATGATGTCATTATGGCAGCGGGGACCTTTATACAAGGCGCTTCAATTGAATTATCTGCTGATGGACCGATTCGCCCGCCATATGAAGCATACGTTCAAGGTGGCTTAACGTACGAACATGTAAAAATTGCTGTTACACGTGCCGTTGAAAAATTAATTAAAGACGGTCTGATTGTATTAAATTAGGTAAATTTTACACTTTTGTTATGATGAACACGTCAAAATCGAGATCTGAATTGTCAGAAATGTTGTGATTTCGGGCTTTGGAGCACTCATGTCAGGTTTTCTGACATATTTTTGAAATGTCCATTCGGGTATGCTATGGTTATATCAAGTTCAAAAAGTCAAGGAGATGTAGGAAATGGATAAGGATACAATTCGCCGCAACATGCCTGTATTTCCGATGAGTGTTGTCAGTCGTTTAACGGAATTGTCCGCGCGACAAATTCGTTATTACGAAACACATGAACTTGTAACACCTTCGCGCACAGAGGGGAACAAACGGCTTTTTTCTTTGAATGATTTAGAAACGTTACTTTCAATTAAACATTTATTAGAAAAAGGATTTAATATGAAAGCTATCAAACAAATCATGTTAGAGGATAGCCAAAAAACTCTCAATGATGAAGAAGAGCGGTTAAGAAAGCAAATACTCGTAGATACGACACAAAAACCACAACGTGATTCGATACCATTGAATCGTGGGGATTTATCGCGCTTTTTTAAATAACTGATACTGGAGGACATTTTTCAATGCCAAAACAACACTTTACTAAAGATGATATTAGACGCTTTGCCAAAGAAGAAAATGTACGCTATTTACGTTTACAATTCACTGATATTTTAGGAACAATTAAAAACGTGGAAGTCCCAGTAAGCCAATTAGAAAAAGTTTTAGACAACGAAATGATGTTTGACGGTTCTTCAATTGAAGGATTCGTCCGCATCGAAGAATCAGACATGTACTTATATCCAGACCTTGACACTTGGGTGATTTTCCCATGGACAGCTGGACAAGGCAAAGTGGCACGCTTAATTTGTGACATTTATACAACAGATCACGAACCATTCTCAGGTGACCCACGTAGTAACTTGAAACGTGTCTTAAAAGAAATGGAATCATTAGGCTATACAGATTTCAACTTAGGACCTGAACCAGAATTTTTCTTATTTAAGTTAGATGAAAAAGGCGAACCAACAATGGAATTAAACGATCATGGTGGATACTTCGACTTAGCGCCAACAGATTTAGGTGAAAACTGTCGTCGTGACATCGTGTTAGAATTAGAAGATATGGGCTTTGATATCGAAGCTTCTCACCACGAAGTAGCACCAGGTCAACACGAAATTGACTTTAAATATGCAGACGCGATTACAGCATGTGACAACATTCAGACTTTCAAATTAGTCGTAAAAACAATTGCGCGTAAACATAACTTACATGCAACATTTATGCCAAAACCATTATTCGGTGTGAACGGAAGCGGAATGCACTTTAACGTTTCATTATTCAAAGGTAAAGAAAATGCCTTCTACGATGAAAAAAGCGACATGCAATTAACTGAAGATGCATACCACTTCATCGCAGGTATCATGAAACATGCACGTGGTTACACAGCAGTATGTAACCCACTTGTGAACTCATACAAACGTTTAGTACCAGGTTATGAAGCACCAAGTTATATCGCTTGGAGTGGTAAAAACCGTTCACCATTAGTACGTGTACCAAGCTCTCGTGGCTTATCTACACGTGTAGAAATCCGTTCAGTCGACCCAGCAGCAAACCCATACATGGCATTAGCAACAATCTTACAAGCAGGTCTTGACGGTATTAAAAACAAATTAGAAGTGCCAGAACCCGTTAACCAAAACATCTATGAAATGAACCGTGAAGAACGTGAAGCGGTAGGTATTGAAGACTTACCATCAACACTTTACACAGCATTAAAAGCAATGCGTGAAAACCCAATCGTAAAAGACGCATTAGGTGAACACATCTATAACCAGTTCATCAACTCAAAATCTATCGAATGGGACTACTACCGCACGCAAGTGTCTGAATGGGAAGTCGAGCAGTATATGAAGCAGTATTAATACGTGGAACCCTTGAAGCTACGGGCTTTGAGGGTTTTTGTCTTTGCACCCAGTTTTCACTTTTTATATGATTTGGGTGCAAAATGGGTGCAGAGCTATCCGAAAATATGGCTATCATTTATGAATTTTTCAAAGTTTTCTTTTGCTTTATGATTCATTTTTTCAGTCACGTGACTGTAAACTTGTTCAGTAACTGCCATCGTTTTATGTCCGAGTCGTTCTTGAATAACTTTCATTGGGACATCACTTTCTAACAACAGCGTCGCATGCGTATGTCTTAATTTGTGAATACTCAGGTTATTTTCTTTTCCTAATAATTTGCCGGTCACATGCATCATAGTATAGAAGTTAAATAATACGTTAAAAAGTTCATACTATATTATATTTAAGGGCGGTCATTGCGACTGCCCTGTTTTTTTGTGCTATAATTTTGGTGACAACGCCTCCACTCCTTTTTAGGCAGATACGCTCTGATGTGGGGGTATTTTTAACTCAGATGCTCAATCAAAACTAACAAAAGTTTACAAGTACTAAAAATATTTATAAAGGGTAAAAAAATTTTTAACCCTAACTGTTGCATATGAAACAAAAAGATATTATAGTTATTTATGAAGAAAGGGATATCCATCATGCTCTTTCTTGCTAACTAAAATTCTTTATCGTCAAGTTAGTTCTTAGTAGTAAAAAACTATATACAATTAGGAGTGGATTGTATAGCCCGGCAGAGGCCTTATATCTGACTGTTGGTCCCGCAAGAGACACCTTCTTGCCTCCACTCACATACATAATCCCTACTCACTTTAGGTAAGTAGGGATATTTTTAAGGGGTGTTTTAGTTGTTTGCAAATCAATCATATTTAAAAATAAATAGCGAAAATGATGTTGACTTGCAAAACATCTTAAACGATTACATTAATAATTTTTGTGACGGCTATTTTGAAGTAAAAGTAAAGCATAAAAATGTACAGAAATTCAAGTTATCATTCCATACGAATAATTTGCCACATTTGTTAGGGTTACATTATACTCAGAAAGAAAAAATAAATGCTAAAAAGATTGTCGGAAGAATAGCTGAAGGTAAAATAACAAAAAATTCTATTAAAAGGCATCATGAATATTCAAAAATAAAGGATCGTTTAATCAATTATAATTTCTTACATAAATGTTTTATAGATAAAGATATAAAATTATGTGTAATAATCCCAGAAAATTCTATAAATCCTCAAAAGATTGATATAGCTTTCATAGAAAACAATAGTAATAATGCTATGTTTTTAGGGTTAAGAAAAAATCTTAAGGATAAATATTATTATCCAGCAACAATGTATATTTTAAGAAAAAATAGTTCTTATAATTTTATGGCGAAAAGCTACATAACTAGTATAGAGAAAAAGTATCATTAACTAACTTTAATCTAAATTTGAAAAATTTTTATAGTAGTTATTATGATACTTACCTATTCACCCACCACACCCTAACCGGTGTGGTATTTTTTATGCGGAAAATTTTAAAATAAGTTAGTGAAAAGGGTTGATATTATAGTTCATATGAGCTATAACATAATCAGGAGGTGAGGGAATGAAGCGAACACAAAGAATTAAACAACAAAAAAAGAACACTGCGAAGATGTTGATTTCAAAATAAGGATCACCACCTTTATCCTGTTACTCTTATCATTCATCTACAAGGTGTTCTGAGGTAAGACCCCGATACGGGGCTCCTTACCTCTCATTATATAAAGGAGTGGTAATAATGAAAAGAGAAACAAAACAGAAAATTTCTTTTGCATTATCTGTAGGTATTTTAATTTTAGTTATATTGATTATATTTTTTTAAGATAAAAAGCGCTTCATTCCCATTATATGAATAGTTACAAAGATTTATATAAAACAATTGAAAAACTAATAAATAACAGAAATATTTCAAGTTACCAAGTGAACAAAGATACAGGAGTAAGTTACGGCAATATTAATGCGATGCGTCGAGGTGAAAGAGCTATTGATAATTTAACACTCAAAAACGCCGAAAAATTATACAATTATCAAAAACAACTGGAGCAAGAGAATAAATAAAACCACCCCGCCTGCAATAGGTGTGGCGGGGGCTTAACCTAATTTCTGCACCCACTTTTGTACAATTTTGTTTTTGGGTGCAGGGAAATACCTTTCAATATGTTAGCATGTGTTAAAACATTGATTTTGCTAAATGCTGGCTTTGGAGAACAATTAAATAAAGTATGGGTATAATATGTATATCCACGACATAATTAAAAGGGCGGTCATTGCGACTGCCCTGTTTTTTGTATGATAATAACGATTTTAGCATAATTACACAATATAACACATACAGCTATGGTTTCCATCTTTAATATTAATAAATCAATTGAAATAAAACAATATTATGTTATACTACAAATTAGAAAGTTGAAAAAGGAATAATTTTATAAAAAGGAGATTTTAATATGAAGAAGTATTCTAAAAAAACATCTTTATTATTATTGTCTAGTTTGTTATTTGTTACTCCTATTGCATTTTCATCTGGTTCCGTTATTGCTAACGCTGAAGAAAAAGCGGATAACTCTCAATTAAAAACTAAATATTTGAGCAATCAAGATTTGTTTGACGAGCTTGAGAAGCAAGGTTATAAATTAGAAGATATATTCACAAAAGAAGAAATAAAAAAGTATAAAGCTGAAGACAAATTAAGAGCAGGTAAAACTCAATATATTGTAACTGGGGAAGATTCAGCGACATTGTACCTTTCATCTGCATACACTAAAACGATAGCTGCATTAGGTGCTGCTGGAATTAGTGTGATTGCTGCGTTAACTGGTGGTATACCTGGGGCTGCAGCTGGAGGTTTCTTTGGTAGTATAGCAGCATCTAATGTTGATACTAGTAAAGGGATTTATATAAAATTCAAATCTAAAAAGAATTCGGATGGTGTGTATGTTTTAACACCAATAAAATGGGGTTATCAGTAAGGGTGATTTTATGGATAGGTTTAAATTTTCTTTAAAAGTTGGTATTTTATCACTACTACTATTCTGTACTTTGAATTATTTAGTTCCTATGCCTGACGATTTTATCATGATAATTATTTATTCCCTTGTCTATGTTGCTTTGCTCATGTTTTTAATTTATATATTTTTACCGTTAAAAACTACAAAGCGAAGAAAGAATAAACTTTAAGAGGTTGCTATTTTTAAACGAATGTCTTTCAGACTTGACAGTTCTTATTATAAAGTTAATTATATAACGAAATTTTCAACCACTCATGGCTAGTTAATGGGTGGTTATTTCTATTTTCTGATTAATTTTTATAGCCCAAATTTTAATGATTGGCCTATTTTTACAGTTAATAACGTGACTTAAATATAAATAAAATTATTAGAGTTACCTTTATTGATGTTATATAATGAATGTGTGTAGTAGCAATCAACGTCTTTCCCCGATGTTGATTGCGTTTTTTATATCCACTATTCATGTTGTTCTAAATTTATTGTATAATTACATTACTACACATTGAAAGAGGTTAAGGGGAAATGGATGAAAAAATAATAATAAATAAGTTACATATTGAAAAATTTAGAGAATTAGAAGATGTATACGTTAATTTTGGAAGAAAGTTAACTGTTATTTCTGGAAGAAATGGTACTGGGAAAAGTAGTCTCTTAGGTTTAGTTTCTCAGTTTTTAAGTTTTAGAAATGTAAATGACAGAAATGACATTAATTATAAAACATTGTTCAACGAAGATTTCGAAAGCGAATTTAAAAATCACCTTAAGATATCCGAAAAATATGATACACCCGATAAAAAATATAAGATTAATATTTTTTTAGAAGGAAAAAGTAAATTATACACATTAAGTACAACTAAGAGGGATAATAATCATATACGGTTCGTATTAAGAGGTAATGAAGATCGTAATTTTACTTGGCCATCATCTTATTTAGACTTAAGAAGATTAACTCCAATGGTTTATAGAAAAGAAGATGAAGAAAAAAAACTGGAACTGGATGGGGAAGATAAAAAATTATTGATAGAATGGACAAATAGTGTAATACCAAAAATAGAAAAAAGTGAAAATATATCTACAAATATACCTGAAAAAGATATAAAATCTGCATCTTCAGGTGAAGACAATGTTGGTCAAATACTAATAACTTTATTGTCCTTTAAAAAGCTTAAAGAAAATTATAAAGCTTATAATGGTGGGATAGTTTTAATAGATGAATTAGATGCTACATTATTTCCTAAATCTCAATTAAAATTATTAGATTTATTACTAAATTTAGCGGGAAAATATAGCCTGCAAATTATATTTACAACTCATTCACCAACTATGCTAAATTACATTTATGAATTAAAGCAAAAAACTGAAAAGAATTCTCGTACCTCAAATGATATCGCCGTTAATTATTTGACAAATACAAGAGGTAAAACCGAAAACATGAACTTTGAAAGTTTTGGTGATATTGTTAATGACTTGGAATTTAAAACAACAGTAAACAAAGCAAATAATGATAGAAAAATTAATGTGTATTGTGAAGATATAGAAGCAAAAGATATGTTGAAAAGAATATTAAATAGGGATATTAAAAGCCAAATTAATATCGAATCTAAAGTTACACTTGGAGCCGAACAATACATCTCATTAATTAAAGCAAATGTTACTGAATTTAAAAAGAATTCGATTATTGTATTAGATGGAGACAAAAAATTTAATTATGAAAATGTAATTAAACTCCCATTTAGTTTACCGCCAGATCAAATTGTATATAAATTTTTTGAAGATGAGCCTGCTGAATCACAGTATTGGGAGAACGATTTGAAATTCAATAAGACTAATTTTGCTGCTAATGAGACCGTAAATGCTATAAGACATAATTTGGAGTATGATAATGGGAAATATGTGTTACGTGAACATTGTAAAGAAAACAAACGCGTTAGAGAATATTTTAAAGAGTTTTACAAAGATGACGAAATCAAAAGATTATTAAACACTAGAGGTTGCAACGTTTTTACAATATTAAAAAATAAACAAAAAAAGGAAATTGAAAAATTTAATAACGATTTTTTAATGGCTATAAACTATGTAAAGAGTAATATATACATTAATTAATGGTGGCCATATTTCTAGAATTAGCATATGCTAATTCTATAGTTATGAGGTGATAATATGACGACTCCACTTAGATATCCAGGTGGTAAATCTAAAACATATAAATTAGTAGAATATTTAATAAAAGAAAATAATTGTACAAGTTATGCTGAGCCGTATGCTGGAGGAGCTGGAGTGGGTGTAAAATTACTCCTAAACAATAAAGTAGATAAGATTCTTTTGAACGACTATGATAAATCAATTTACTGTTTCTGGGAGTCTGCAATTAACTATACAGAAAAATTCATTGAATTAATTGAGAAGACTGAAGTGAACATAGAAAACTGGTATAAAATGAAAAAAATTCAAGAATCAAAACATTCTTTAGATTTAAAAGTTGAGGAAAATATTATTAGTTTAGGCTTTTCAACGTTCTTTTTAAATCGTACCAATAGATCAGGTATTATTAAAGCGGGGGTTATTGGTGGCAAAGCACAAAATGGTACTTATTTAATGGATTGTCGTTTCAATAAAGAGAACCTTATTCAAAGAATTAAAGAGATTTCGAAATATAGAAATCGCATACTAATTTGCAATAAAGATGCCGAGGACTTTATAAAGGTTGATTTAAGTAAAGCTAAAGGTTGCTTTGTGTTTATTGATCCACCATATATTAATAAAGGATACCAGTTGTATACAAACTTCTATAATAAAGATGATCACGTAAATTTAGCTAAATCTATAAAAAAGTACTTAGATATGAAAGATTGGATATTAACATATGATATAGATGAATTATTAGAAGATCTGTATTCAGAATATGAGTCAGAAAATTATTACATTAATTACTCTGTACACAATCCTCGAAAAGGGGTGGAGAAAATCATTTTTTCTAAAAACTTAAAAAAAATAAATATAGTGATTATATAAAGCTCGCAAAAATTTAACCACATTAAGTCGATGTAGTATTTTTTATGCTAAAAATTAAAAAAAGATAGAGAAAAGGGGTGTGTTATCACGAATTGCGTGATATAATGAATATAGAAAATAGGAAAGGGGTGAAAAAATGAATCGGGTCGAAAGAGAGGAAACTCTCAAAGACAAAAAGATAAGGCGTTGCAAGGACATTAGAGAAATTGTGAGAAATGTAATGGTTATCCTTACAGGCCTTATCGCACTAATTAAAATGTTAGTCGGGGGTTAATTCCCCCACGACTTCATTATATAATGAGGTGATAAATATGACAAATAGACAGAAAGATATTTTTGCAATCGGTTTTAATATAGTAGTGATTTTGTTGTGTGTTATAGGCATCGTGTATATGTTAAGTAATTAAATATCGACTCGGTTCATTTTTAAATATGGAAAAAGAAATATTAACAAAAGTTAAACAACTTCTTGAGAATCAAACAAGCTATAAGATTTCTAAAGAAACAAAGCTACCATACCAAACAATTCAAGATATAAAAAACGGTAAAACTAAATTGTTAGAATCAAAGTTTAAAACTGTAATACGTCTATACGAATACCAAAAACAACTCGAACGAGAAAATGAATAATAAAAAACCCCGCCTGCAATAGGCGGGACGTGGGCTCAACCTAATTTCTGCACCCACTTTTATACAATTTTTTTTTTGGGTGCAGAAAAATCATTTTCAATATGTTTGTATGTGTTAAAACATTGATTTTACTAGCTTTTAACACGTAAAAAACTGGTTATATATCCTAAACAGAGTCACCGCACGCAAGTGTCTGAATGGGAAGTCGAGCAGTATATGAAGCAGTATTAATACGTGGAACCCTTGAAGCTACGGGCTTTGAGGTTTTTTTGGGGGGGTTAAAGTTGCCCAATAGGCTAGGAAATGGTGTTTTGGGCAATAAATGGGGAGCAAAATAGTGGTTTAATCATTCAATGTTCGGGTTTTGCTCCCTTTTTGCTCCTCTCATTTTAATTTGCATTCCAAAAATAGGGGTCAATTTTTAACATATTTTTGAGACCAATTTGTAATGAGTTGGCATTTTGGTCTCAAATTACTTTTAGAATTCGAGACTTTATAAAGTTATACGCTCACATATATTTATTTTGTAGTATAATAATATTTGAATTTTGGTTGTCAACAATTCCTTGGCGATAAGAATTTTGCTAAAAAAACACGATGATATTGATCCATTGAAAACTACAAAAATGTTTATGATTGGAAGGATGAACTTGACTATTTTAAATTATTTCACGCTGTTGTTATTATGTTTGCCATTCCTGTTATTTTTAGGACGAAAAACACACTTTTATTACTTAGATAAGAAGAATGGGAGAAAAAATGATGATGGAATTTAGAGCAACGATTCAAAAGTTACTAAAGAGTGATGTATCAGGATATAGAATTTATAAAGAAACTGGCATATCACAAGCGTGCATATCTGATTTAAGAAGAGGGATTAGAGATTTAGGAGGTATTTCTCTAGATACTGCAGAAAAACTTTATACCTATCAAAAAGAACGAGAAAAACAAGTTTAAGCATTGTGAGAGAATAACTTGAAGCGCCTAAAATGATTTTTTGTGAACTAGGTGTGTAGGGGGGCAAGTTAAAATGTTTAAAAGTGATGTTCAAGGCAAATATAGGGCACAAATTCGATTTGTAGTTAGTCAATTTTGTGCAAAAAAAGAACACCACGAAGATGTTGAGTTTAAAATAAGGGTTGGCGGTGCTATTAGTTATATCATGCATATACAACCAGGTGTATTATGGCAAGACTCTAGTAAGGGAATCATACTGTTCATTTTTGAAAGGAGTAGTAAAAATGAACAGAGAAACAAAACAGAAAATTTCTTTTGCTTTATCTATCGGCATTTTGATTTTAGTTATCCTCATTATATTTCTATAAAAAGTACCTCGCTTGATAATAGATATGACAGGTGCTCAACCCAATTTTTGCACCCACTTTTCTAAAATTTCGTTTTTGGGTGCAGAAATGGGTGCAGAGAAATCATTTTCAATATGTTTGTATGTGTTAAAACATTGGTTCTACTAGGTTTTAACACGTAAAAAAACTGTTATATATCCTGAACAGAGCCATAGAACGCAAGTGTCTGAATGGGAAGTCGAGCAGTATATGAAGCAGTATTAATACGTGGAACCCTTGAAGCTACGGGCTTTGAGGGTTTTTGTTTTAAATGTATTTTGAGACCAGTATGTTAAAAATAGCGTTTTGGTCTCAAAATGGTCTCAATTAGGTGCTAAAAAATATTCGAATCCTTGAAGGTATGTGCTTTGAGGTTTTTGTTTTTGCACCCAGTTTTTCGTTTTTTATGTGATCGGGTGCAAAATGGGTGAACTACTCTTTAAAATATAGTTGCCATTAATCAGTTTTAATGTCTCTTTCTTCTTAACTATAAGAAGGAATTAATATTTTTTAATTATTCATCTAATTACATTTTTTTAATAATTTATCTAAAGTGTAAATGGCGGTTATAAAATGTAGGAAAATGGCGGAATGAAAATGCTGTTTTTCCTACATTTTTTATTTTCTAAAATATATAATCATGTCTTAACTCAATCTTTGAATGGAGGTTGTTTGATTGAGACATGATATATACGAAGGAGTGTCATTTTACATTATGAAAGGCATAAAACCAAATTACGCTGAACTGGCTAGACAATATCATTGTGATCCAAGGACAGTAAAAAAATATTATGAAGCTGGGAAAGGCAATGAGTTGAAAAAATTAAAAACAAGGAAAACGACAAAGAGAGTATCAAAATTAGAACCCTATAAAACGCTCATAGACGAAAAATTAGAGCTAGGTTGTACGGCTATGGCGATTTATAAATATATTACTAAAAAAGGATATGAAGGCAAATATACGATTCTTAGAGAATATTGTAAGAATAAAAAAGGAAAGGAAATTAAAAAAGCAACTATACGGGTAGAAACACGCCCCGGTATAGCTGCTCAAGTAGACTGGAAAGAAGATATGGTCATGCATGATAAATTTGGGAAACGTTATCAATTTAATATCTTTCTTTACGTTCTACACTATTCAAAAATGAAGTATATCACATTAACTTGGGATAGAAAACAAGATACATTATTTCAATGTTTGAAAGAATCTTTTGAGTACACTGGAGGTGTTCCTAAGGAAATATGGTTCGATAATATGAAAACGGTCGTTGATCGTCCTAGAACACAATATAGAAAAGTGGTATTTAACACCCTTTTTCATCAATTTAGTAAAGATGCAAACTTTGAACCCATCGCGTGTAGGCCTTATAGGCCGCAAACCAAGGGCTCTGTGGAATCTTTAGCTAAATTTGTGGAACAACGTTTAAGGCCCTACGATTACGAATTTTATGACGCTGTTGAACTTATCAGTCTTGTCAATCACTTTTGTCATGAAATGAACCATAACGAAATATCGCAAGCAACTGACTGCTATCCAATTGATTTATTCAATTCTGAAGAAAAACATCTATTGAACCCGTTTAATGTGCAGTTACTAAACACCTATGTCGAAGATGAATGCATTCGAATTGTTTCTAAAGAGTCGATGGTTAATTTTAGAAAAGGTAAATATTCAGTACCTACAAAGTTTATTGGTGAGGAGGTTGAATTAATCTTTAATGAATTGACTGACAAATTATCCATCTACTTTGATGCCGAGTTAATTAGAACCCATCATTTATCGGAAAAGAAATTCAATTATGTTACCAAAGATATGTGTGAGATATTGAAGTCTGACGCATTCAAGCACAAAGACGATCAAGAAATTCTTACGTATATCGAAGATTCATTATTAAAATATGACGAGGTATAGGAGAAACAGATATGTATACAGACCATCAAAAGCTATTAGAAAACTTTCAACAGCTCAATCTAAAAATGATTAAAGACTATTATCCGAAGTATTTAGAATCACTATCCAAGAATCAAAAATCTTTAACTGAAATTTTACTTGAGTTGACAGAAAAGGAAGTAGAATATCAAGCTGAACAAAAATTTAAACGTGCTATTAAGTTAGCACGTTTCCCTAAGGTTAAATATTTAAATGACTTTGATTTCACGTTTCAGCCAAGCATTAATAAACAAGAAATACTCACATTAAAATCCATGCATTTTCTAGAGAAGAGTATCAATATATGCTTCTTAGGTAATAGTGGTGTCGGTAAGACACATCTAGCAATATCGCTAGGCGTAGAAGCTTGTAAACAAAATATCAAAACTCGATTCTATACTTTTAAAGAATTAATTGAACTCTTAACCACTTCAGAGGAGAAAGGAATCATCAATAAAACTTTAAAACAATTAAACAGAATTGAACTACTTATTATTGATGAGATAGGCTATACACCCATTTCAAAAGAACAGGCAGACCTCTTCTATCAATTGATGTCACTAAGATATGAAATGAAATCCACGATCATAACGACGAATATCCCTTTTTCTAGTTGGGGCGACTCATTTAGTAACAAGATAGCGTCAGCAGCCATTATTGATAGACTTATTCACCATTCAAAAATATTTAAAATTACAGGCGATTCATACCGACTTAAAGACTATAAAAGTGAAAAAAGTTTAAACATACGTCATTCTTAAACCGCCAAAAAACGACATTTTCAAACCGCCATAAAACAACATTTTCAAACCGCTATTGACATAAAGTCCATAGTTTCTCTATATCTTTTTTAGTAATGCCAATAACATTAAATAAATTGTATTTACAATCATTATCTATATCATCGTATATCTCCACTAGTTCTTCAACTAACTTTTTTCTTATACCATCAGATTTTGTGAATATCATAATTGAAATAGTTAATGCATATAAATCATTTTTTCCGATATTCCTTTTGTATTTTGTTTTATCTAAAAAGTCAAATTCTAGTAATTCATTGATAAAGGTGCGAGATAAATGAGCGTTTTTTTCATTTGATTTGAATGAATAAAATCTTTGACCATGAGCAATCACATTTCTATATTGTCTTAATATTTCGAATATAGGAATTGCAACATTTTTTAAAGTATCTCCATTGTCAATTCCACAGATATTTGTAATCACTTCGCTTTTGTCTTTCGGTTTTAATATAGACAGCCATTTAATTGTTTCACCAAAATTAAGGGGGATGATTAAGATCCATGGTGGTATATGATTGTGGGTTTTTTTATAGTGCATAATAGACTCATTCTTTTTATAATCTCTATATGATGCTAACTTTCTTAAGTGACCTGATCTATAGCTATTATTTTTATCGTAATGATTTGCGTCTAAGTATGTTCCTCTGATATCGTAACCTCTAATCAAATTACCTTTATGATTAATAAACTCTCTAAATTTAGTAGGTTCCTGCACCCCATAATTTTTAGCAATAATGGCAGAAAGATTTGTTTTTAGAGACTGTTCGATTAAAATAATGTATTTAAAAAGTATGTTTTTTAAACGGGTATCATATTTATAGCATAGATAAAAATCATTGAAATTAACGGCATTTTCATAATTGCCATTTACAGTGACAAATAGTGGTGAATAAGCATTAATTAATGAATAGTAAGATATTGTTTGCAATTGTTCTAGCGCAAATTCTTCATCTTCAATAAAAATGCCTCTACTCTTTAATAAAGTTAACTGTTCCTCACAACTCAAGTAAGGTTTTGAATATTTTGATGTTTTTAATAAGGTTTTAATTGCTTCAATATTTCTCATAATGTCGTCCTTTCTATGCAAAAAAACCTCCATGCTCATGCACGAAGGTTTTCCTGAGTCATTTCAAGAATGACCATTTCATATTTAAATTATAAATGCCCTTACTGTTTTCGTCAAATACTTCTTAACAAATGTTGTACTAAAAAGATTGGCTTCTATAATTAATTTGAGTGAATTTCATAAATCTGGTAGGGTACCTATGAATTTACACAAAAAAGACCAGATAAATTGTCATCTGGTCGTCGGGATGGCACCGGGAATGAGCTACTATTACGTAGAAAGCAGAATTTCACCGCGAATTGTTAATTTGAATATACTAGATGTTATCTTTAAATTCAATTTTTCATCAAACTTATATTTATTATATAGCCAGTCCCAGGGTTATATCGCAAATAGATGAAGTTAAATATGAAACATATATTATCACATTGTTAAGTCAATATACTTTTTAACAAACGGTGAAGGATCTTGAAAGCCAGTTAACACAAAATATTTTTTACTGCGCCCATACGTAATCTCTAAATCATATTTTTTATATTTTTTCATACCATTAATTTTATTGATTGGATATATTTCTTTTAAAAATCCACTTGATAAGGAAATAAAATATAAATTTTCTGTTGTCAAAATTATGATGCTAGACTAAGAAACGGACACGGTAAATTGATAGGAATTTCATGTATAATAAAAGAAATCAATTTATAGGAGTGTCAGTGATGGCGAGAAGAAAATACGATCATAGCTTTAAAATGGAAGCAATTCAATTAGTCGAATCAGGGAGACGTGCCTCAGAAGTTTCTAGAGATCTAGATATTCCTATTCAAACGTTAACAAGATGGCTGAGTATATACCGTAAAGACGGTGAAAAAGGTTTTGTCGGTAGCGGTAAACGTACGTCAAATAAACAAGCAGAAGCAGATTTAGAAAAGCGATTAAGAGATTTAGAAGAAGAGAATAAAATCTTAAAAAAGGCTATGCACATCTTTGCCAAAGACCAGAAGTAATATACAGGTTTATTTATGAACACCGACATGAATTTCGTGTTGTGAAGATGTGCCAAGTCCTTGGTGTTTCGAAAAGTGGTTATTATGATTGGAAAAATCGCAAGCCAAGTGCGCGTATAGTAAAACGTGATGGTTTGAAGAAGCATATTTATCAAATTTATATTAAGAGTCAAAAGCGATACGGAAGCCCCAAAATCACACAAATACTGAGGAGTCATGGCCATACTGTAACACAAAGAACTGTCAGTAGATTGATGAAGGAGCTCGGTATAAGGTCTATCACAAAAAAGAAATACAAGGCAACGACCCATTCAAAGCATCATCTTCCTGTCTACCCTAATTTATTGAATCAACAGTTTAAAGTATCACAACTTGGCAGTGTTTGGGTGGCTGACATCACGTATGTATACACAAAAGAAGGATGGCTCTATTTAGCTACAGTCATGGACTTGTTTTCTCGTAGAATCATTGGCTGGGCGATGGCAGCTCGTATGACAAAAGAACTTGTGATGTCAGCTTTAAACAAAGCGTATACAATTCAAGAACCTAAAGAGGGATTAATCCATCACTCAGATCGAGGAAGTCAATATGCCTCAATAGAATATCAAAATTTACTACGTGAAAAAGGGATTCAGAGCAGCATGAGTCGTAAAGGAAACTGTTACGACAACGCATGTATAGAATCTTTTCATAGTATCATCAAAAAGGAATTGATACATCATCAGAACTATAAAACCAGAAATGAAGCGATGTTTAGCATTGTGGAGTATATCCTTACTTTTTACAATTCCAAAAGAGTGCATTCAACGTTAAATTATATGAGCCCCATTGAATTTGAGAAGAAATACGCAACAAAATAACCTAGCTCAGAATGTACTTTTTGATTTTTAAAAGTACATGATGGGCTAGGCTAGCAAGCGAAGCGCGGTAGAATTCTCTTTTTTCTGTGTCCGTATTCTTGACATAGATCCATTAAAATACCATGTGTGTTGAGATCTTTTTTAACATAAAAATTTGTACTACCTTTATAGTGAAACTTCTTCCCCGCGTAACAACTTACAGCACTAATAACTTGTTCACTTTCATTTTTAATTTTTGAGTAATATGCTGATTCTTGACTATTGGTAACCCTTTTATCTATATCTGGGACGCCAAAGAGTTTAATCGATAGTTTATCGTTTTCAAGTTGAATCTGGTTATTCGTAGATTTTTTTTCTTTTCTGGATGTATTGTTGATGTGAGGAATTACTTTTTTATCTTTTTCAATCAGCTGATATTTAGTGAGTATAACAATAGAAAATGCAAATGCTATTACGCTTGCACCATTGTTAACTATACCTAAAAAACTTGAAATTAAAATAACCCATATAATCCAATTATAAGTATTTTTCATAAATTATTCCCCCTAACATAATACTATAAATATAAAGTTTATGACAATATTTTTGGTTTATTCATGTATTTTAAAGTAATTTTACTGAGTGCTTGAAACAACTAGACGATTGACATTGCCGTGTTCATTAAGAACGAGTGTGACATAGTAATCTTTATTCAAAGACTTTGAATGATATTTTTGTTCAGTGTCTGATATATTCGACACAAACTCAGCATCTTTTGCCATATAATCTTTTGCATGCTCATTCAATAAGTTTTTGTCTAAATTTTTATCGAGTGGTAGTTTCGAGAAGCCTTTTTCAGCTTGTAAGATTTCGTCGTTGTCACCAAGAATATAAGTCATGTTATCAACAACGACAACCTGATTATTATCATGTGGGGCAGTTAATTTTCCGTAAACTGTATCATCTTCGGGAGTCACTTCATTTTTTTCAACAGTTGAATTAACTTTTGTATTATCATTTTTAACATCTTCTTTGGCTGATTCTTTTTCTTCTTTAATTGACGTTTTCTCGTCTTTTTTTGAATTGGCTTCAGTTTTTGGATTTGTATCTTCACTATTATCCTCGTCTGAGTTTCCAAAGAGAGCGCTGCATCCACTAAATAATAAGATGATTAACAGTACAATACCAAAACAACCAAAACAGCCAAGACAACCAAGACAGCCAAAACAGCCCGAACAACCAGAACTGCTATTTTCTTTCCTTATTGACATGTGCATGTCCTCCTTGAAAGTATTTATATTAAACGCATAAAGTGGTTTAATCAGTTATACTTTGAATAATACTTAGCAGATTAAATGTAATAATGTAATCACCGAAGCTCGTATATAACTCGCCTTTCATTTGATAATTATTCATACTTTATTGTATAAAATCTTAAATTCGCTTTGAAAAATCGGCGATCTCGAGAATGTTAGAGATGCCGTTTTTATAAGCGTCTATTAAGGCTTGGAACGTGATTACTGTTATATTGAAATAATTTAAGTTTGTTACCAAGTGCTGTTATTGATAATAATACTAATTTACAACAATATTCTTTAGTGCACAATGATTTTTCAGAAAATTATAATTAAAGTGACGATACTAAGAAGTGTTAACTACAAAGTGGAAACACATCTTAAATAAACCGTGAATAGCTTATATAAATTGATGCTAATAATAAGCAGTGAATGAGGATTCAAATTAATTCAAAGGACAAAAATTTTAAAATGACTCGGTCTAAAAGGCAAAAATTGACGTAATTTTCCGATGATGTGCGTCTCCTTTCATAACAATCCAGCTAGTGTAATTATACAAACAAGTTTACGAGTTCTCTTTTGGTATTGATGTATACAAATGCGAAGAAGAATCTACTAAAATGATTTTATAATAACTAAACCATTACTTACATTATAAATAGAATACAGAAATTATAATATAAAGATATTTTGACAAATCTGGTAATTAAGTATATAAATAATTTGTTATCTATATAATGAAATTAAATTTAAAAGGAGTAAAACATCATGAAAAAAGCTTTATTTTAAAAAGTTTGTCAGCATTGATTATTTTAAGCTCGGTTGGTGTAGCTAAAAGCGCAGTAAGCATAACACATAACGTAGCGCATGCTTAAGAAAATGTGAAAGAAATTAAAAATGGGAACATTGCACCATATAGCAGTGCAGTTTCCTTTGTGAGAGCTTCTGGATTTTCTGTTGGCTCAAATACAGTTGTTACGAATAAACATGTAGCGAAAAAGTTGAAAATCGGTGATAGAGTATTTGCGCATCCTACTGGAGATAGTGCTAATGGTGGGGTCTATAGTGTAACGAGTAAGGTGGAGTACCCAGGTATAGAGGATGTAGCTGTTGTACATGTTGGAAAAAGTGAAGCAGGGTGGAATTTTGATGACCATACGACAGCATTGCCGTTAGCTAGTAAGGCATATGTTGGAGAAAGGATCTCGGTTATAGGATATCCAAAGCCTTCATTTTATGAATATAAATTGTTTGAATCAACAGGAAAAATCGTTGAAATTCGGAGCTGGCAAGTGACATATGATGCTTATGCCGAGCCAGGAAACTCTGGTAGTGCGATTGTGAATGAAAAGGGTGAAGCAATAGGTATACACTATGCAGGAGATAGAGAAGGCACGCCTGACCCAAAATCTTATGGTATCTACTTTACAAAAGATATTAAAGACTTTATTTATAAGCATATGAAAAATCAATAGAATTATATAATTTCCATATACTTAAACTATAAGAAATTGAATTATTCTGTTCAATGATAAGAGGACGACTACTTGCTTTTAGTCGCCTCTTTTTTTAATGAGCGAGTAGTATATTAAGTGCGCCTAAATCTTGCATCATTTACTTCTCAATCTCGTTCCTACGATTTGTTAAGGGCGTGTTAATTAAAAATGACATTACTAAACTAGACCGTCCAATTTTTATTTTTTTAAATAAGGTGTTATGATGTATATGATTATATGGTTTCGTTAGTGTGGTGCTTTCTGATAATCATATAATTTATCATTGACTATCAAGTAGTGAATGGTCTTTAATAAGCGATTGATACTCGCTATTACGGCAGTCTTGTGGGGTTTCCCATTAGGCTGCTCTCTTAATTTGTAATAATAATCCACAATATGGCTTTGATAATGATTTCTTCCCCTAATAATGTTCATAATGATTAAGTACAATAAACGTCATGCTTTTTTATTTCCTCTTTTATTTGTGAATCTAAAGTAGAAATATATGACGATCATATTGATGATTGCAAAAATGCCAAAACCTCACCCCTCAAATGCTATGATGCGGAAAGCGACAAGCACCAAGCAAGTTCACAACTAGAGCTTAATAATAAAAATAAAAGCAAGTCTTGAAACTATATTTTTAATCATAATGATACACATTCCTTTTATTATTTTTGCATGTATTGAAGACTTGAAGTGATTTTAACATACAATATGAATTGTCTGAAAATCATATAAATTGCACGTCTGTAGATATAGAATTCAATGTTGATAAACACAGTTTTGTTTGTATGGTAAAATGATGAAGCATTCTTTATCAATGGCAATTACTGTTATTAGAATATGAATAGGGGGATGTGCGATGATACTCAAAATATGTTTAATCGTATTAATATTACTGCTACCACAAATCATAAAAGTAGCACGTATTTTACATTTAAAACATTTAGGCTATAAATATATTGGTCACTATCAATGTGAAAAAATTGGGGATAAAAAGTACAAATGGTATGAATGGTTAAGATAAAGCAGCATACAAGTAATATTGATGTGCGAGTCAAATTGCAGTTATCGCATGTTTAATGCGCCGACATCGATTAACAATTAAATCAGCTTTTAATTGAACACTCCTGATTTTTCATCAGTAAAAGTCAGCGGGTGTTTTTTATTTATTATGTCGAAAAAACGATGGAAATCTAACTTTATGTAAAAATATGATGATAATACGTTAAAATTTTTCGACAAACTATTGTCATAATTATATTAACGCATTATAATATTGAAAATGTCTAATGGAAACCTTTACATATGCGGTATCATCATGTTGTATGCATGTTGATTGATATGGATAAATTATTGTTTTGCTATTTGAGAAAAATAAATGACAATGTGTATACGTTGTGTCATTACAACAAGTAGTCATTTCTCATTTTTACAATATCGTCGAAAAGATAAAATCCTAGCAATATGAAGAAAACGCGATGTCATGTTTTCGTTAGTACAATCAAAAGCATAAACTTTGATGTAAAAACTAAGAAAGGAAAACTACTTAAATAGTAACTTTAATTTCATAGTCTGTGTAAATCAAAGCATATCCTCAATAGAGTTGCATGAGGCGCATGTTCAACGTGATTTTACAAAAAGTCATGATTCATACAGCTGGAATTTAAAGGTTTGAGTAGTCAGGCATCGATATGACAATAATTTTTGCACACAGAGGTTTGTCGAGTAAGGCACCAGAAAATACAGTGACAGCATTTGATTTGGCTCGAAAAGTAGAAGGCGTGAAATGGCTCGAGTTGGATTTAGCGATTACGAAAGACGAGCAGTTAATCATTTTTCACGATGACGATTTAGATCGCACAACAGACACAACAGGAGAAGTGAGCGAAACATTGTATGAAAAAATTGAACATGCTTCATCTGGGAAGTGGTTCGGTCCTGAGTTCAAAGATGAGCGGGTGATGACGTTTGAACAGTTGATTGACTTTGCGAATCGTTATCAAATGAATTTGAACATTGAACTTAAAGGGATTACAGGTCCAAATGGGTCGTATCTTAGTGAGCGCATGATTCAATTGTTTAAAGAACAGATTAAGCAATTGGAATCAAACATCGAAGTGCTCATCTCAAGTTTCAACTTTGCGTTACTTAAATTAGCAGAACAACATGTGCCGCAGTATACGAGAGCTGTGTTATTTGAACGCTGTGCTTTTTATCCAGATTGGCGTACCATTGTTGATTTTTGTGGGTCGTCTATTGTGCATTTAGAAGACATCAATTTAACACGTGACGTCGTACAAGAAATTAAATCATCTGGTTACACTTTAAACGTGTGGACAGTCAATGATAAAGATCGTGCGAATACACTGTTCAATTGGGGCGTAGATGGCATTTTTACAGACTGTGCAGACGATTTAATTCATTTACAAAAAGCATAGAATTGACAACATAATGAAAGGAACATCAGTATGCAAAAAATACTTGATAAACTCAATTTTAAAGACCGTAAAACACTGATTGGATTTTTATCAGTTGTGACGGCAGGACAATTAATCTATTCTAGTTTTGAAGCTTTTAAAGGCACATTTTACAATTTATTGTTAGAAGTTTTGAATGTGAGTAATGCGGAGTTAGGTGCAATTTTTGGATTAATTGGTATCTCAATCTTCTTTTATATTCCAGGAGGTTGGATTAATAACCGTTTCTCCATCAAATCAATCTTAATTGTCGGTTTATTGATTCGTTTTATTACAATTTCTGTCATTATTTTCTTCAGCCCGACATTCCAAGTGCTGAAAATTATTGCGATTATTTGGGGGATTGTGGACTCATTTTTCTGGCCAGCCGTACTTAATGGTGTCATCTTTTTCACGGATCAAAGTAAGCGCGGTATGGGATTTGGTCTATTAGAATCAGTTCGTCGTGCAGAAGAGATGCTCATGAACTTACTCATCGTCGGAATTATGTCTTTAGTCAGTGGTATTGTTGTCTTCAAAGGTGGGATGTTGGCATATAACTTGCTTATCATTCCATTGATTTTACTTATTATTAAATATGTCCCTAAAAACGGGATTGCTGCAATGGATGAAGAAGAAAAAACTGAAATTACTGGAAATAAATCTTTAGAGGCATTAAAAGGGTTATTTTATGTGTTATTGAAACCAAAAGTATGGCTAGCATCAATCAGTGCGATGTCTATTTACTGGGGTTATATCATTTTGATTTACAGTGTCCCTTATTTACAAAAAACTTTTGATTTATCGACAACACAAACGGCGCTATTTGGTATTTTCAACACAGGTTTAATGGGTGTGCTGATGGGTGTGTCAGCAGGGATTATTTCTGACTATGTGTTCAAATCATCGTCTAAAATGATTTTCGCAGCGTTATTGTTATCATCACTCATTTTATTAGGTGTTGTATTTATTAAAGGTAGTCTGTTTGTCAGCATGGCCTTGTTAATTGCATTTTCAGTTACGACATTTTTAGCGAAAAGTGTCATCCTTGCGCCAATTGCTGAATTCGATATTCCTAAAAAGTATGCTGGTTCTGCGATGAGTGTCGGTTCGTTCGCTGCTTATGCGCCGATATTCTGGGTGTATACAATGAACGGGAAGTTACTCGATGCCCATCAAGATAACGTCATTGAAGCATACCGAATTATTTTTGAAATTGGTATTGTGGTCGCGTTTTTAGGTAGTGTGTGTACATTGATTTTACTCATGTTAAATCGCAAATCAAAACGTGAAGTTACTGAATAAGAGAAATCGTATAACAAAACGAGTTGGAGTTATTCTGACTCGTTTTTTACTTGAAGAAAAGTGTGTTTATACTGAAATTGAGATATAATCAAATTATATTTCGAACTGTTCAAATGTCATGTCAATGCGCAGTTGGAAATGATGAAAGAGAGTGATTTGATTGTTAACATTAAAATTCATCAGTATAAGTGAGGACAGTGTCACCTACCATTTTTATCCAGAAAATCATTTTGAATCAGCGCCAGGACATATCACAGTCCGACTTTCTGACTTAAAATGTATTAAAGCGAAAAAAGCAGATCCAGATGAAAATATATGGTACCTTGAGCATGCACTTACAAGAGTGAGAGAAAACATTAAAGAAAATCACTTTCCTGAATCAGAAGTTGTTGCATGGTATTAAGAAAAGTACCATTTGCTATTTTCTGAATTTTATACCTATCATGAACTATCAAATACGAAAAAAACGAGGATTAGAACTATGTTTAAACAACCTAAGCTCATTATTTTTGATTTAGATAATACGTTATATGCGTTTGATGCATTATGGCAAGAGGCAAACAAAGCAACTTTTGAATCATATGAACAGTTTAAAGGTATGGATTATGCTGAATTTCTTCCACTTTATCAAAAATATGATCAGCATTTTTGGAAGCAACATGATTCTGGGCAAATCAGTTTAGACGAGTTAAGACGTCTGCGATTGATTGAAACATTAAAGCATTATGATATCGACGTGACGCATGAAGAGGCACAAGCGTATTTTGAGCGATTTTTTAGTTTATTATTGTCTAAAATAACGGTGAATGAAAAAATGAATGTGCTGTTGAACGATTTAAAGGCACGTGTTGAAATTGCGATTTTAACAAATGGAAAATTAACTGAACAAAGGACAAAAATTGAAAACTTGCAGCTGAATACGATTTTTAATGACAATATTTTTATTTCTGAAGTAATGGGGGTTGAAAAACCTGATGTTCAGGCTTTTTTAAAGGTGACGGATACTTTAAAAGTTTTGCCAGAAGAAGTGTTGATGATAGGAGATTCATGGACAAATGATGTAGAAGGCAGCTTGAATGTGGGCATGTCTGTGATTTGGTATAACCCATCACATGTGGACAAGCAATGCTTAGAAAGTAACAAATTACGGATTTTTAATGGTGAAATTGAGCAATTACTGGAAAAGTTGATAATAAGCTTTGAAGCGGGTAGCAGTAGGTTGAACGTTTAGTTTTACAAGAATAGCGTGTGAATGCATGGCGCTCGATGTTAAATCGATATGTCGAATAGATGGCAACATATTGATGCAAAATTGAATTTGTATTTTTGAAAAGCGTCAGTGAGAATATCATCGCACAAGAAAAATGCATATTAAAAAAGGAATGGATGTCATATAAATATAAAAGATGGTGGTGGTTAAATCGTTGGGATACGAGTGATGAATCAGGCTGGAATATCAAAATGGTTATTCCAGCCGTATCACCCTTGCAATAAATTAATTTATTTCACATGCATACAAATCTTTATCGCGGTCTAGGTGAGCAGCATAATCGGGATGATCACTTGGCACACCTTTCGGATAATCTTGATGCAATGTCGTACAATTTGGATATGATTTTAAGCTTACGATAGGGCTGCATGGCTATGTTTAGTTGATGTCTTGCTTTCAGTACGGATGCTGGTTGTTGCGCTTTGTTTTGCTGTAACATCCGCTGTAGAAGGTGTCGTAAGAGTAACATCGTTTTCAGTCGCTTCATCAGCCAATGCGGAATTTAAGCTCCAAATACCGCGTTTTGCTTCTTTTGCTTCTTCTTGTGACGCCTCTAATTGACTTAAATATCTTGTATTCGGTGGATAAACGTACCCAACTTTCGCAAGACCTTCGCGTACTAAAATATCATTGAGCATTTCACCATCGACATAAATATAACCTAAATAACGACGATACTTGTCTTGTTTTTGGTCCACATCAAATTCAACTTCTATTTGAGTTGCATTTTGAAGTAATTCTGCAGTTCTGTCTGCTGCCTCTTGGCCAAAAGGTTGCTTGCCGACACGAGGATGTTTGGTTTCAGGTGTATCAATCAATAAAAATCGGAATGTTTCAGTGTGACCACGATATTTAAATTTTGCCGTATCACCATCTACGGCTTTAACGAGTTTTACTGGAATTTTATCTGTTGTGCCGGGTTTGGCCGCTTTAAATGTAGTCTCTGCTGTTGCTTTCATTGGTTCTGTTTGATGAGAAGTGAGAGCATCTACATTTTCATTTTGATTTGTGGTTTGGATAGTTGCTGCTTTTGATGTTTCACTTTTGTTATCAGTAAACTTTGCATCTTCAGTCTTAGTGTGCGCAACTGTCGATGGATCAGACGAGAAAATTGAGATCGCAAAGATAGCCATTGCTACTAATACGAGGATGGTGAACCCACTTTTCCACTTGAAATACCTTTTTGATTGTCTATTCATGTATTTTAGCCTCCTTAAAATATCCCTTAAATATTTGAGCTAAAATCCACTAAAAAATTTTTCATTAAATCCCCAAATTAATAAATTTATTATACTTGCACATTATAGTTTTATCAATATAAACTTTAAAAATGTCAAAAATTTGTAAAACCAAAAATATTTCTTAAATTATTCAAAAGCCACTTTACAATGCAATTTAATCACTTTAACATTTTCCACTTGCATAATATTCATTAAGAGAAAAGTTGCACTTAATTATGATAGTACCCAGAAAGGTGTTTCTTTCCTTGTTGATACAGTCCCTTCTTTAAATAACTTCATATTAAAAAGAAAATCAATCTCTTCATATAATATGAAATAACACTTTATAAATAAGTGATTAAAAAGTGATAGAAGATGTTGATGTTATTCTTTTGTTTTTTGCTTGCCTACTCCGATGCTCAAAAATTTCATTTGAACTTTTTACGTTTATTTTCAAAGTTCAGTAAAGTTTAAAAGGTATTAAATCATTAATTGATTTGATTAATCGGATATATAGACTAACGATGAAAACTAATTAAATACCATGTACAACCTTTATTTAAGCGATTTTATTTGCCTGCTTTTTCATTTACGCAAACATTCCATTCTATAAAATTAATGTATTATTATTAGTAACAAAAACAAATTATGAAAACCATTATATTTAAAACAAGATAAAGTAAAATGTTATATTGCACGCGTGTTAAAAACGTATTATTATCTATTTAATGCAGTGGCAGCAGGTTTAAACCTTATGGAAATCTATTTTATGGGAGTTTTGCAATGACAAGAAAATTTAGGGAATTTAAAAAGAGTTTAATACAGGAAACCGCAAGAGTGAAACTTTACAAGTCAGGCAAAAGTTGGGTAAAGGCGAGCATTAGAGAATTTCAATTTCTCAAAGCACTCGGTCTTTCATTTTTAAGTCATGATATTGTAAAAAATGAAGAAGGAGAAGTCACAGTCGCATTTGGTGAGAAGATCAAACAGCATGCAATACGGACAACCGCCATTGCAGGGGGTATGTTTACGGTTAATATGTTGCACGATCAACAAGCATTTGCTGCATCTGACGCACCACTGACTTCAGAAATTTCAACAAAAAGCCAAACTGTAGGGGATCAAACATCTATTACGATTGAAAAATCAACTTCTGGAGATAGCCAAAGTCAACAAGGTGTAGAGAGCGAACGCAACGTAAATTCAGAAACAACGCGAGTATCAACGCATCAAACTGATGTTGCCTCATCAGAATCAACAAGCCGTCTTTCTGCATCTCAATCAGCGTCGATGTCCACTTCAGATTCAAAATCAGCATCAACATCTGAGTCTGATTCAAAATCAGTATCAGTATCAGCATCAACATCAGCTTCAAACGCTGCTAAAGCTGAATCAGAAAGCAACCAGTCAAACCAAGATGAAACAAGCCAATCTGCAGGCAGTAAATCCGTAAGTAAGTCAACAGAAAAAGATACAAAAGTGGTGTCACAACAGCATCAAGCAAGTGCAGTAGTCCAAAATATTTCGAGTACTTCTATCGATAGTCGTACAAATTATCGCAATGATTCATTGAGCCAGATTAAAGATGAAGCTAAAAACGAATCGTTAACACAATCACCATTCTCTGCGACTCAAAGTCCAGATTCAGCAGTACAACGTGTGAATATCCAACCACGCTCTGCGCAAGGGTATTCAGGTTTTAGAGCTGCCGGAGATTCTACAGGTAATAACAATGTAGTCCGTAGGAACCACAGTTATTTACATGAACTTTTACCAGTCACAGAAAAATTTAATACATCTAAAGTCTTTGTAAATAAAGGGTATATTAGTAAGGGTATTTATAAGGGTTCCTATGATATATATTCTAAAACGGTCGTTTACAGTGATGGCAAACAGATGGATATTTTTAACTTAATTACGCAAGATAATCCGAATACGCCACAGCATGAAAAGCCAGCTTGGATTGGTAGTGATAAACGATATATATATAACGTTTGGGATGTCAATAATGATAGGGGCAAGTTGCAACTCGGTGATGGATTTGGTAAACCAACTGTTTATCAAGGTGTATGGGGTAATCCAAAAAACGAGTGGGTTGTTGGAAAGAGCAAAAAAACGTTAAGTGGAGATGCTACTAGGGGATATTACTGGGAAAAAGGGGCTTTAACTAAAACGCACTCAGAAAATGCATATGGTATTGCGGTGTGGATTCAGGTCCCTATTAAGAATCCGAAAGGAAATTTAAGTTGGAGATTCCATCCTAATGGGCAACAAGATGGGCGTTTTGGAGCACAACATTTTGATTACTTTGAAACTGTTTATTTAAGTGGTAATGATCCTTATTATGAGTGGATTAAGTCTCCGCAAGGAAGTGCGTCTCTTTCTCAATCAACATCTAAAGTGCAAGCGAGCGAATCACGTTCAAGATCTATTGTGCAATCTATTGAGGATAGCCGTTCTCAATCCATCTCAGACTCAGAATCTACAGTGAAGTCAAAATCGCTGAGCACGTATAATTCGCAATCACTTTCAACAAGCAAGTCAATAGCGGACAGCAAGGCAGCAAGTACAGCGAAATCAAAATCGATTTCGACGAGTCAATCTATAGCGGACAGCAAGGCGGCAAGTACGGCGAAATCAAGATCGATTTCAACGAGTGAGTCATTAAGCACAGCGAAATCGAAATCCATTTCAACGAGCGAGTCATTAAGCACAGCGAAGTCGAAATCCATTTCAACGAGTGAGTCATTAAGCACAGCGAAATCGAAATCCATTTCAACGAGTGAGTCATTAAGCACAGCGAAATCGAAATCCACTTCAACGAGTGAGTCATTAAGCACAGAGAAATCAAAATCGATTTCAACGAGCGAATCATTAAGTACAGCGAAGTCGAAATCCATTTCAACGAGTGAGTCACTAAGTACAGAGAAATCAAAATCGATTTCAACGAGTGAGTCATTAAGCACAGAGAAATCAAAATCGATTTCAACGAGTGAGTCATTAAGCACAGAGAAATCAAAATCGATTTCAACGAGTGAATCCGAAAGCACAGAGAAATCAAAATCGATTTCAACGAGCGAGTCAGAAAGCACAGCGAAATCGAAGTCAATTTCAACGAGTGAGTCGGATAGTACATCAACATCAGCGTCAACAAGCGAATCAGATAGTACATCAACATCGTTGTCAAAATCGACATCGACAAGCGAGTCAGACAGTACGTCAACATCATTGTCTAAGTCGACATCGACAAGTGAGTCAGATAGTACATCAACATCATTGTCTAAGTCGACATCAACAAGTGAATCCGATAGTGCATCAGCATCAACGTCAACAAGTGATTCAGAAAGCACGTCAACATCATTGTCTAAGTCGACATCAACAAGTGAGTCGGATAGTGCATCAACATCAACGTCGATGAGTGACTCAGATAGTACATCAACATCATTGTCTAAGTCGACATCGACAAGTGAGTCAGATAGTGCATCAACATCAACGTCGATGAGTGACTCAGATAGTACATCAACATCATTGTCTAAGTCGACATCAACAAGTGAGTCGGATAGTGCATCAACATCAACGTCGATGAGTGACTCAGATAGTACATCAACATCATTGTCTAAGTCGACATCGACAAGTGAATCCGATAGTGCATCAGCATCAACGTCGATGAGTGACTCAGATAGCACATCAACATCATTGTCTAAGTCGACATCGACAAGTGAGTCGGATAGTGCATCAGCATCAACATCAACAAGTGAATCAGACAGCACGTCAACGTCGTTATCTAAGTCGACATCAACGAGTGAGTCGGATAGTACATCAGCGTCAACGTCAACGAGTGAATCAGACAGTACGTCAACGTCGTTATCTAAGTCGACATCAACGAGTGAGTCAGATAGCACATCAACATCATTGTCTAAATCAACATCGACAAGTGAGTCGGATAGTACGTCAGCATCAACGTCAACAAGCGACTCAGACAGTACGTCAACATCATTGTCAAAATCGACATCGACAAGTGAATCCGATAGTGCATCAGCATCAACGTCGATGAGTGACTCAGATAGCACATCAACATCATTGTCTAAATCGACATCGACGAGTGAATCCGATAGTGCATCAGCATCAACGTCGATGAGTGACTCAGATAGCACATCAACATCATTGTCTAAGTCGACATCGACAAGTGAGTCGGATAGTGCATCAGCATCAACATCAACAAGTGAATCAGACAGCACGTCAACGTCGTTATCTAAGTCGACATCAACGAGTGAGTCGGATAGTACATCAGCGTCAACGTCAACGAGTGAATCAGACAGCACATCAACATCATTGTCAAAATCGACATCGACAAGTGAATCCGATAGTACGTCAGCATCAACGTCAACAAGCGACTCAGACAGTACGTCAACATCATTGTCAAAATCGACATCGACAAGTGAGTCGGATAGTGCATCAGCATCAACATCAACAAGTGAATCAGACAGCACGTCAACGTCGTTATCTAAGTCGACATCAACGAGTGAGTCGGATAGTACATCAGCATCAACGTCAACGAGTGAATCAGACAGCACATCAACATCATTGTCTAAATCGACATCGACAAGTGAGTCGAATAGTACGTCAGCATCAACGTCGATGAGTGACTCAGATAGCACATCAACATCATTGTCTAAGTCGACATCGACAAGTGAGTCAGATAGTACATCAGCGTCAACGTCAACAAGCGACTCAGACAGTACGTCAACATCATTGTCTAAATCGACATCGACAAGCGAGTCAGATAGTGCATCAGCATCAACGTCGATGAGTGACTCAGATAGCACATCAACATCGTTGTCTAAGTCGACATCAACAAGCGAGTCAGATAGTACATCAGCGTCAACATCAACGAGTGAATCAGACAGCACGTCAACGTCGTTATCTAAGTCGACATCAACGAGTGAGTCGGATAGTACATCAGCGTCAACGTCAACAAGCGAGTCAGATAGTACATCAGCGTCAACGTCAACGAGTGATTCAAACAGTGCATCGACATCGCACAGTGAAGCAGTAAGCACAGAAGCGAGCGAGTTGACATCAGCAGTAGATTCATTAAGCCATAAAGTATCAAATGGTAGCACAACAAGTGATGCGGAAAGTGCATTTGCATCGACAAGAGATTCTCTACGAGGCAAAGCGTCGAACAACAGCACAGCGTCAGAAATGACATCAATTGAACAATCAGTATTAGCATCAGTAAGTGCGTCAGAATCAACAAGTGTGTCAGCATCGACATCGCACAGTGAAGCAGTAAGCACAGAAGCAAGCGAATTCACATCAGCAGTAGATTCATTAAGCCACAAAGTATCAAATGGTAGCACAACAAGTGAAGCAGAAAGTGCGTTTGCATCGACAAGAGATTCTCTACGAGACAAAGCGTCGAACAATAGCACAGCGTCAGAAATGACATCAATTGAGCAATCAGTGTTAGCTTCAGTGAGTGCGTCAGAATCAACAAGCGTATCGACTTCAACAAGTGCATCAACATCACACAGTGAAGCAGTAAGCACAGAAGTGAGCGAATTCGTATCAGCGGTAGACTCATTAAGTCACGAAGGATCAAATGGCAGCACAACAAAAGAAGGTGCAAGCACATTTGTATCAACAGTGGACTCATTGAAAACGAAAGCGTCGAATAACGGTACAGCATCAGAGTTTGCGTCAGCAGTGGCATCGACACACGCATCATTAAGCAAATCAACATCAATGAGTACGTCTACTTCAACAAGCGCATCAACATCACACAGTGAAGCAGTAAGCAATGAAGTGAGCGAATTCGTATCAGCGGTAGATTCATTAAGCCACAAAGGATCAAATGGCAGCACAACAAAAGAAGGTGCAAGCACATTTGTATCAACGGTAGACTCGTTGAAAGCGAAGGCGTCAAATAATGGAACATCATCAGAATTTGCGTCAGCAGTAGCGTCAACGCACGCATCATTAAGTCAATTAGCATCTGACAGCTTGTCAGCGAGCGATTCAGCAAGTGCATCAATGTCAGCAAGCGATTCAGCAAGTGAATCAATGTCAGCGAGCGACTCAACAAGTGCATCAGTATCAGCGAGCGATTCAGCAAGTGCATCGATGTCAGCAAGCGATTCAGCAAGTGCATCAGTATCAGCGAGCGACTCAACAAGTGCATCAATGTCAGCAGTGGCATCGACACATGCATCATTAAGCAAGTCAACATCAATGAGTACGTCGACTTCAACAAGTGCGTCAACATCACAAAGTGAAGCAGTGAGCAATGAAGTAAGCGAGTTTGTATCAGCGGTAGGTTCATTAAGCCATGAAGGATCAAATGGTAGCACAACAAGAGAAGGTGCAAGCACATTTGTATCAACAGTGGACTCATTGAAAACAAAGGCATCGAATAACGGTACAGCATCAGAGTTCGCGTCAGCAGTGGCATCGACACATGCATCGTTAAGCGCATCAACATCAATGAGTACGTCGACTTCAACAAGCGCATCAACATCACACAGTGAAGCAGTAAGCAATGAAGTGAGTGAATTCGTATCAGCGGTAGGTTCATTAAGCCATGAAGGATCAAATGGTAGCACAACAAGAGAAGGTGCAAGCACATTTGTATCAACAGTGGACTCATTGAAAACGAAAGCGTCGAATAACGGTACAGCATCAGAGTTTGCGTCAGCAGTGGCATCGACACATGCATCGTTAAGCGCATCAACATCAATGAGTACGTCGACTTCAACAAGCGCATCAACATCACACAGTGAAGCAGTAAGCAATGAAGTGAGTGAATTCGTATCAGCGGTAGGTTCATTAAGCCATGAAGCATCAAATGGTAGCACAACAAGAGAAGGTGCAAGCACATTTGTATCAACAGTGGACTCATTGAAAACGAAAGCGTCGAATAACGGTACAGCATCAGAGTTCGCGTCAGCAGTAGCGTCAACACATGCATCGTTAAGCGCATCAACATCAATGAGTATGTCAACTTCAACAAGCGCATCAACTTCACATAGTGAAGCAGTAAGCAACGAAGTAAGCGAATTCGTATCAGCGGTAGACTCATTAAGTCATGAAGGATCAAATGGTAGCACAACAAAAGAAGGTGCGAGCACATTTGTATCAACAGTCGACTCGTTGAAAGCGAAAGCATCGAATAATGGAACAGCATCAGAGTTCGCATCAGCAGTGGCGTCAACACATGCATCGTTAAGTCAATCGACATCAGCTTCAACAAGCGCGTCAACTTCACATAGTGAAGCAGTAAGCAATGAAGTAAGCGAATTCGTATCAGCGGTAGACTCATTAAGTCATGAAGGATCAAATGGTAGCACAACAAAAGAAGGTGCGAGCACATTTGTATCAACAGTCGACTCGTTGAAAGCGAAAGCATCGAATAATGGAACATCATCAGAATTCATGTCAGCAGTAGCGTCAACGCACGCATCATTAAGCAAATCAACATCAATGAGTACGTCTGCTTCAACAAGTGCGTCAACTTCACACAGTGAAGCAGTGAGCAATGAAGTAAGCGAGTTTGTATCGGCGGTGGACTCATTAAGTCACGAAGGATCAAATGGTAGCACAACAAAAGAAGGTGCAAGCACATTTGTATCAACAGTCGACTCATTGAAAACGAAAGCGTCGAATAATGGAACATCATCAGAGTTCTCGTCAGCAGTAGCATCGACACATGCATCGTTAAGTCAATTAGCATCTGACAGCATGTCATCGAGCGACTCAACAAGTGCATCGATGTCAGCAAGCGATTCAGCAAGTGCTTCGATGTCAGCGAGCGACTCAACAAATGCATCAATGTCAGCAAGCGACTCAACAAGTACTTCAATGTCAGCGAGCGACTCAACAAATGCATCAATGTCAGTAAACGACTCAGCAAGTGCATCGATGTCAGCGAGCGATTCAGCAAGTGCATCAGTATCAGCGAGCACGTCAACATCGATGAGTATGTCAATGGCTACATCTCAAGGTGATACGTCATCAACGACTTCATCTGGATCAACAATGACATCTACATCAATGCATAGCACGATGAAACATGATCAAGCATCATCAAAAGCAAAACAACGTCACGCAGACATGTTGCCTGATACAGGTGAAACTGTGTCAACAACAGGTATGATGGGTGCATTTGCGACGATGTTAACGGGTCTTGCGTTACTCAAAAAGTCGAAAAAAGATAAAAAAAATGAAGATCACACATCTGATCCATCATAAATAGTTTAAACATGGTTAAAGGGGCTAGCGTCATTCAAGATTTTCTTGCCAAGGACGTTTCTAGCCTCTTTGGCATCATGTTTTATAAAAAGAGGGTTAACGTGAAAAACAATGTAATCACACATATTTTTAATCAATATGAATATAAAATTTTATACAAACGCATATCATTTGTCATTTTTATTTTATTGATATACATATTAGGGGGCAGGTGGCCATTATGAGCAAGTATGCCATGCGTCACCCTATCGCTCTTTTGACCAGGCGTGACTATCATGCATTGAAACCACTTTTTGAGTGATTAGGTTAGACGATTCACTGAAGTTGTATAGATATCTTCATTATGGATATCAACGACGAGAAAAGTGGCATTTTGCAAGCATGACATGATTTACGCAACAGGTGGATGACATCGATTCACTTTGATACAAAGCAATGGTATATTTGAAATAAAGCGATCATGTAGGGGGAAAATGAAATGCGTGATGATTTTAAAGGTGGACCATTCAATTTAAAAATAACAGTCAAGAAAAATTCGTTACAAGAAGCAATTAAAGGTATTGTTTTGTGGTGCGTGGTTATTTTAATAGTGAAGTATTTTAGAAACAGAAAAAATTGTACAACAACAAAACAAAGAAAGGTGATATAACGATGACAACATTAACGCGTATACGTATCAGAACGTTCATGAATTATTTCATAGGTGTGGCTGCCTTAGCTTTCGCGCTATACGTCCTATTTATATTGTAGTGATAAGTTAGGTTGAGTAGGTGCAGCATGTGACATCATAGAGGCGTATGAAAATTAAGCGTCATAAAAAATTATATATTGTAAAATTTACTCTCATGAACTTAACTTTTTCAGGAATATTCACTGAAGCAAGTGTGTCCATGAGAGTATTTGTGTAAAAATGAAAAATCATAGTGGCTAAGTTGATCACTGCCTTAATGAAAAAGATTGAAGCACAAATATTTGAGCCATGATCTACTTCTAATTATTGCGAATCGTCCGTATCATGTCGTTTCGTTTTAGATTTAATCACTTGGGTAATGAAACCGCCTAAAACGCCTAATAGTACCCCTATAAATGCGCCTGCAATGAGTGGTAAATGAAAGGCATATTGTAGAACAAAACCGATGACAATGGCAATGATAATAATAGTAAGAGAAAGACTGTTTTCTTTAAAAGTATTCATTATGGTTCACTCCTAATCGTTATTAATTATATCATTTTTAACTTAATTGAGAACAGTGATAAAGCTATAGAATATTGACGATAAGCAAGTGTATCGCATATGATGTTAGTATTATTGTATTAAAGGAGATACTATGAAAAAGATAACAGCAGGCATCATTATCCTTATCATCGCAGTCATCGTCTTAGCATTTCAATATGTGAATAGTGACGGACCTTTCAAAAAGTCAGAAGGGGACATGAGAGGTGAAACTTACCTCGTTAAACGTGTCATTGATGGCGATACGATTATTGTGGATAAAGATGGACAAGATGAACGTGTTCGATTAATCGGAGTAGACACGCCAGAAACTGTCAAACCGAATACACCTGTACAACCATACGGCAAAGCAGCTTCAGATTTTACTAAAAAACATTTAACGCATCAACGTGTCAAATTAGAGTATGATCGTGAACGACAGGATAAATATGGCCGCACACTGGCATACGTTTGGTTAGGTGATGAAATGTTTAACGTGACATTGGCGAAAGAAGGTTTAGCTCGGGCGAAGTTTTATCGACCTAACGAAAAGTATCGTATTTTAATTGAACAAGCGCAAAAAGAAGCGCAAAAGCAACACCTCAATATTTGGGATCAAAAAAGTCATTGATCTCATGGTGATCAACGGGGCTAGGACATCATGCTTAGCGCCGTTTTTGTACGTTAAAAATCCATAAAAACGTTAAAAGTGGGCATAAATGGGTTGACGATAGGGGTAAAACGCTATTTGTCTTGCTTACAGCAGCGTAAAAAATTGCTAATTAATCTAAATATAGGGTTAATGCTTGTACTTTGATTTTTTACTTACAAGTCTCTAGAAAAGCTATGCAAATATTGGATGAGATTCATTAAAAAGAGAATGATTCCATAAAAAAACGAAGTCAAGAGGACAATCATATGTCGTCTTGGCTTCGTTTCGATTGTTAAGCGATCAGGTGCAACAATGCCGTCATTTCAAAGTTGCTAGAAATGACCCTATAAGATGTCGTTAGTCTTAGTGAAACTGATGTGACTCATGATGATTTTCAAATGCGGATATGATCTGTTGCATCTTGTTATGTGCTAACAGTGTTCGTGATGTATCCACAAGTTGTTGTATTGCAAATTGAAGGTCTTTTTCATTTTCACTAGTATAAATACGGCTGTACGATTTTGTGTCCCCCTCTATACGTTCGCCAAGTTGATCCACACAATAGATAATGCCGATTGTAGACACAGGTACTTCAACGAGGGCTTCAACAGTGTCTTGAATGTTTTGCGACGCTTTTTCAGCCAATTGATAAGGATCATACTCATGAAATTCATACGTGACTTTATTTTCTGTGATGACTTCATTAAACGTATAGGATGTTTTTAAAGCAGATTGAAATTGTTGATGATATTGGTTGGCGATATAGTGTCCAACAATTTGGTTTAAATCATGTTCATCTGTTGTTGGCGCTTTTCCTTCAAAATGATAAAACGTTTTTGATTTTAATGATTTAATATTTATCATGATCATTCCAACGTTGGTTACCACAATAAAATCAAACTCTGATACTAATGAAAACAGCGGATTTTTAGGCGCTATTTGACTCGTTGTCATAATGCGAAAATCCGTTATCTTGTCTTCACTTTTGAAATTTTCCAACAATTGATTTAAAAGCTGTTTCGTGTTTCTCAAATTAAGGTGATACGTTGTTGTGTTTGCACGTCCCTTAAATGGATAACGTTCTTGTTTTAAAATTGAAATTTTGTTCAAAAGTTGCTTTTTAGTATACGCCTCAACATCTAATTGATGCTGATAAAATTTTAAACGCAACAAAGCGAGTAAGACTAAAATAAAAAGTATGCAAACTAAAAACCATAATAACAATGACATGCTATGTATCCTCCTTCCTATAGTATTTCACGCAAACGGCATGTTTCGACTCAGCCGTCAACAGATGAAAGGATGTTAAGTTAATCTTTATCATATGTTAATTAAGCATGAATGTCTAACTTTGTGCATTTTAAATGGGTGTTTTGTTTCAGGAACGTTTCATTAGAAAGGTCATTTAATGGGAAGTCAAGGTCAAGGGATGGCGTGTTTTGACTGTAGAAGAAGGTTTCAAGTCCGCCTGTAACATCAGAAAAATAGCACGTGTTACAGACCGGACTTTGTGTAGAATATTTCAATGATACTTTCATGACTGTAGTTCATCATTATTTGATTACTGTTTTAAGTAAGTTTACTGCTATGCTAGTGTCAAAAGACTAAAACCGCTTGACATACATAATTGCAGTGATCATCAATGAATCATCTCACAAAAGCAGGATGTTCGGCAAAACAACTTCAGTGCGCTATCTTTTGCTAGCCTGTTTACGCATCGCTCGTGTTGCCCCAAAATTCATTTTAGCCTTAAACTTAAGAGCATCATGTTGGGACAAGATAGTGACAACATGATGCTCAATCCGCTTTGTAATGCGCTCGATAAATTCAATTGGACTTAGATCAGTAGTCAATTTAAATTGAGGTGACCATTAAGTTTTAGACGCATCGCATAAAGCTATCATTGACATGAAACGCCTAAAATTAATAATGACAAATTTAAATAAAATAATGATGACACTAGCCCTTAAAGTGATATCGGTTCAAAGATATGAGGAATTATTGTAAAATGTCTTTTTGAATTTGATTGAAGTTATCAAGCAGTTGTTGCATATTTTCTGCTTGTGCATCATCAATTGTAATGAAGACTTTCCGTTCATCTTCTGTAGAACGTTCTTTACCAATGATATTTTTTTCTGTTAAGGCCGTTAACGATTTATGTATCTCCATTAAACTAAAATCAATTGATTGTTTGACTTTGTGTAATGAAATACGACGACTATTTGTCGTTTTCAGGTGATATAAAAACAAAATGTCATTCAGTTTTAGGCCATGTTGTTTCTTAAGTTCACTGATAATTTTCTTTCTATTTGATTCGTAAAAGAAGATAGCTTCTGTCTCCATATCAAAATGGTTGTTCATAATTTCACTCCTTTATCAACTTTCCTATTACTCTAAGTTATATTATATTAAAAAAATTATACTTTTAAAAGAATATTCTTAAAGTAATTCAAAAAAACAGCATATGGCATTTAAAAGTGCATAAAATATCACATCCACACATGTAAAATTTTAACTGTTATTAAATAGGAATTCAATTATTTTTAAAGTAAAATAGTTATAATTCGAATGTAGGAGTGATATTTTTAATAGCTTACAATGAAATTAGATATAATTCAACGTAAAAGTGTGAATATTAATGATTTTTGTTATTAAATTTGTCGAAACTAAAAACCTTTTTGTCATATAGGTAATAAAGATGTTGGTAAATTCGGGTTTTTAATCATTATATATAAGTGTGTTTATTAAAATAAAGTGATATTATATTTTAAGTTGAATTCATTTGCGTTAAATGTTGGTAATTCATTGATAAAACACAATTAATCTAGTATAATAAAATACAATTGTAAGCGTTTTCTGAGGGGGTGAAATCACATGAATACGTCAAAAAAAGAACGAATGGAATATTTAGTGTATACGTTAATTGATAATGAACCGCATGCGTTTAAATTTCATGGTGAGATGGCAACGCATTTATTTTTAACGGATCAACTTTACTTTGATGAAAAAGTTGAGATTTGTGTTAAGCGAAATGAGCTATCGAAAATTTTACGTGTGATTCCAAAGTTTTTTACGATTAAAGGTATTAATAAAAAGGGAGAGCCACTGCCATGTGATGATGTGCAACTCCACCAAATGTCCTCTGTAGAAGTGTATGATCAAAATGAATTGTTGATGAACATTATTATTTATGATGTAGATAATGAGCATTGGCTATTTCGACTCAATCATAATGTTAGAATTCCTGAAAAGTATATTTACTATCATTCGCCTAAATGGAAAGTCGACTATATTAAACCTGAAATCGTGCTCATGTATTTGTTACATGAACCTTTTAATGATAAAAAAGTACCGTTTTATCGGCATTTAATTGATAAAATGAGTTACTTTCAATTTGTAACGTTGAAAGTGGCAGTCGGGGAAGATTTATTAAAACGCGTCATTTCAGAAAGAAGTACTTAACGTGAATGTGATGATCATTCTACGCTAAGTACTCTTTTATATTTTAACGTTTGTAACAATGTTCATAACAGGCTTTTACAGCAGCTTCGGCATCTTTTGTTGAAATCCCGAACATCATCGAAATTTCTGAAGAGCCTTGGTTGATCATTTTTAAGTTGATATTGGCTTGTGCTAAAGCGTCGGTAATTTTATTGGCGGTACCGACTGTAGAACTCATACCTTCACCGACAATCATTAATATGGCTAAGTCATGTTCAACATTCAATTCGTCAATTTGACAATAATGGCGAATTTCCTCTAAAACTTTTTGTTCTTTGCCAGCAAGCTGATTCGAACGCATAATAATACTAATGTTGTCAATTCCAGATGGCATATGATCAAATGAAATGTTATATTTTGCCAATATTTCTAAAATTTTAACTGTAAAACCGACTTGTCTATTCATCAAATACTTTTTAATGTTAATACTTGTAAAACCTTTGTCACAACTAATACCTGAAACGACTTTGTCATGGTTGATCTCACGGTCGTGCACAATATATGTCCCTTTATCACTCGGACGATTCGTATTTTTAATGACTACAGGGATACGATAGCGATAAAGCGGTTGTAAAGCCTCGTCATGAAACACACCAAAGCCAGCATATGACAACTCACGCATTTCGCGATATGTAATTTCATGAATGACTTCAGGATGTTTAATGACTGTTGGATTGGCACGGAAAATACCTGATACATCCGTAAAGTTTTCATATAAATCCGCTTTGACACCTCTTGCGACAATTGCACCTGTAATATCAGAGCCGCCTCGTGGGAATGTCACAATATGCTCCGTTTCTGAATAGCCGAAAAAGCCAGGAATAATAATTTTTTTATCTGTATTTCTAATTTCTTTAATTTTATCGTAACTCGATTCTAAAATTTGTGCGTTGCCTGGATCATCCGTTACAATGATGCCCGCTTCTTGTGGTGATAAGTATATCGTCGGGACACCTTGTTCGTTATTGTATGCAGCAATGATTTGTGCATTAAAGTTTTCACCTGATGATTTTAAGGCATCGAGCAAGCGTTCAGGTGTATCTTTTAAAGTGGCAATGTGTAATTCGAGTGTACGATCAATCTCAGTGAGAATATCTGTTTCTAATGGTAATTCATCAATAATATCTTTGAAGCGATTAAGAATCTCTTGTTTTTTATGTGTATAATCGAGTTGGTTAATCACTTTTTCATACAACCTAATGAGTAGATCAGTTGTCTTGACATCATCGCTATATCGTTTTCCTGGTGCGGATACGATAATAATACGTCTTTCAGAATCACTATTTACGATATTTAATACTTTTTTAATTTGTTCAGCTGATGCGACTGAACTGCCTCCAAATTTTGATACTTTCATAACCTTAGACAACCTTTCTATAAAATGAGATACCTATTCAAATTAACCAATACTAATGGTAAAATAGAACTATCTTTTCTAAATTTTTAGAACTTTACAAACTTTGTGAATGAATTTATACTAAACCATATTTACATATATTTCAATAGAACATGAGTAATTTCATCAGATTTGATTCGGAGGGAAGATAAATGAAACAACTTAATGTTGCATTATTAGGATTAGGGACTGTCGGTTCAGGAGTCGTTAAGATTATTGAAGAGAACCACCAGCAAATTAAAGAAACAATTCAAAAAGATATTCAGATTAAGCATATTTTGGTTCGAGATAAATCCAAAAAGCGACCGCTGAACATTTCACGTTATCATTTGACAGAAGATGTGAATGATATTTTAAATGATGACGATGTGGATATTATCATTGAGGTGATGGGTGGTATTGAGCCGACTGTAGACTGGTTAAAAGCAGCATTAAGTCAAAAGAAACACGTGATTACTGCCAATAAAGACTTATTAGCGGTGCACCTTCGTGTCTTAGAAGATTTAGCTGAAGCAAACGGTGTCGCACTCAAATATGAAGCAAGTGTTGCAGGGGGTATCCCAATTGTCAATGCCATTAACAACGGTTTAAATGCGAATAACATTAGTAAATTTATGGGAATCTTTAATGGTACTTCCAATTTTATTTTGACAAAGATGACAGAGGACGGCGCACCTTATGAAACAGCATTACAAGAAGCACAAGATTTAGGCTTCGCTGAGGCAGACCCAACTGATGACGTAGAAGGTATTGACGCAGCACGTAAAGTCGTTATCACATCTTATTTATCATTTAATCAGGTCATTACGTTAAATGACGTTAAAACAGAAGGTATCAGTAGTGTGACACCGCAAGATATCGATGCGGCAAAAGCGTTAGGCTACAAAATTAAACTTATCGGTAAAGGCTCATATGCGCAAGGCAAAATTGATGCGTCCGTTCGTCCAACGCTTATTGCACATGCACACCAACTCGCAGCTGTCGAGAATGAGTACAACGCGATTTACGTCATAGGTGATGCAGTCGGTGAGACGATGTTTTACGGTAAAGGCGCTGGAAGTTTAGCTACAGGTTCAGCAGTTGTGAGTGACTTACTCAATGTTGCATTACAATTCGAATCGAACTTACACACATTACCACCGCATTTTGAATTAAAAACGGAAGCAACGAAAGAAATGATGGACGACGGTGAAACAGTGACATTAAAAGAAAAGGAAAGTTATTATTTTGTAGTGAATACGCCTGAAGTTTCACTCAAACAAGTGGAATCCACTATAAAAAGTCATTTACCTTTCCATAAATCGCTTCAAGTGATTGAACTCTCATCGACAACATTTGCAGGCATTGTTGTTGGAATTGACACTGATCCGACATCTTATGTTGAACAAGAAGCTGATTATCAAGTTGAAAAAATTTATCCAGTTGAAGGAGTTTGATACGTATGAAATTATGGAAAGGTCTTGTTGAAGAATACAAAGCATTTCTACCAGTAGATGAAAATACTCCGAAAGTGACGTTAAATGAAGGGCACACACCCCTCATTTATTGTGACACGATTTCAGAGATGTTAGGCATTGAACTTTATGTTAAATATGAAGGGGCCAATCCAACTGGTTCATTCAAAGATCGAGGCATGGTCATGGCAGTCACAAAAGCGAAAGAGCAAGGTAAGAAAATGGTTATCTGTGCCTCAACAGGGAATACATCGGCTTCTGCTGCGGCATATGCGGCGCGTGCAGGTTTGAAAGCGATTGTCGTCATTCCTGAAGGTAAGATTGCACTAGGAAAGTTATCGCAAGCTGTCATGTATGGTGCTGAAATCGTCTCTATTGAAGGGAACTTTGACGAGGCACTAGAAATCGTTAAAGAAGTTGCTGAAGATGGAGAAATCGAATTAGTTAACTCAGTCAACCCGTATCGTATTGAAGGTCAAAAAACGAGTGCTTTTGAAATTGTTGAGCAGTTAGATGACCAAGCACCAGATATTTTAGCTATCCCTGTAGGTAACGCCGGAAATATTACGGCATATTGGAAAGGCTTTAAAACGTATGAAGAAAAATATCAAACAGGCTTACCACATATGTTTGGATTCCAAGCGGCTGGTGCAGCACCTATCGTTAACAACCAAGTCGTTAAAAACCCTGAAACAATTGCCACAGCGATTCGTATCGGTAATCCTGCAAGTTGGAAGCAAGCAGTTCAAGCGATTGAAGAATCTGACGGTTTAATTGAAGCAGTCACAGATGAAGAAATTTTAGAAGCGTATCAACTGATGACTGCTAAAGAGGGCATTTTTAGCGAACCTGCAAGTAACGCATCGATTGCCGGATTGATCAAATTACATCGCCAAGGAAAATTGCCTCAAGGTAAAAAAGTAGTTGCAGTTTTAACGGGAAATGGTTTGAAAGATCCAGATACGGCGATTGGTTTATTAGAAAATCCTATTCAAGCATTACCAAATCATAAAGAAAGTATCGTTCAATACATTAAGGACGCGTTAAAATGATAAAAAAACAACTACATTTAGAGATTCCGGCTTCAACAGCGAACTTAGGCTGTGGATTTGATTCCATTGGTATGGCGCTGAATAAATTTTTACGTATTGACGCCCATATTATTAAGGGCGATCAATGGTGTTTTATTCACAATGGTCCACATCTCGTTGGCTTGCCTGAAGACGAAACACATTACATTTACAAAATTGCGCAACAAGTCGCTACTCAATATGACGTGTCTCTACCGGCGCTTGAAATTAATATGTACAGTGATATTCCATTAGCACGTGGTTTAGGTTCATCTGCTTCAGCATTAGTGGGGGCTTTATTTATCGCTAATTACTTTGGAGATATTGAGTTATCGCAGTACGAATTATTGCAATTGGCGACACAAATTGAAGGGCATCCAGATAATGTCGCACCAACGATTTATGGTGGCTTGGTTGTCGGCTATCATAATGCTGAAACAAAAGTGACAAGTATTGCGCATATCGAAGTGCCGGATGTTGACTTTATTATTTCCATACCCGAGTACGAGCTTGAAACGGTGGAAGCACGCAAAGTTCTACCTGACAGTATTACACATCAAGATGCAGTTAAATATAGTGCTATTAGTAATACGATGATCAGTGCTTTCATTCAACATCATTATGAACTCGCTGGACAAATGATGGAACAAGATGGATTGCACGAGCCGTATCGTCAACATTTAATTCGTGATTTTGAAGCGGTAAAACGCATTGCACACGAACATGGCGCATATGCGACTGTGATTTCCGGTGCGGGTCCAACAATTTTAACAATGATTAAAAAAGAAAACAGTGGGCCACTCGTGCGTGCTTTGCGCCAACATGTTGATGATTGTCATTCTGAACTTGCCACTGTCAATACATCAGGTGTCGTATCGAAAGTGACACATCATTTTTAAGTGATTGATAACATGCGAAAAGACTGGGGGACTTTCATTGTTTCCTAGTCTTTTTTGACAGACATTAGGATTGAAGGAGATGCGGTTCAAAAGCTTGATGTGCGCGCTTTGGTTTAAGCTTCTATCATTTTGAATTTACTGCAGTTTAGTGTAAGATAAAATCAAATTGAAAGGAGTTTTGGAGATGAAACCAGATTTAGTCGTTATGGACATGGATGACACGCTAATGACGTCCGAAAACCGTGTCTCTGATAAAACAACAGCATATTTATTATTACTTCAAAAAAATGGCGTAAAAATCGCACTCGCCTCAGGTCGTCCAACAGCGGGGATGTTACCGACTGCAAAGGCTTTAAAGATGGATGAATTTGGAAGTTATATTATGAGTTACAATGGGGCTCAAACGATTGAACTTTCTAGTGAAAAAGTCGTTTCGAAAATAGTCATTGAAAAAGCAGAATTCGATAAAATTGTAGACTTTTGCCGTGAACATGAACTTTTCGTATTAACTTACCATGACGATACGATTATTTATGAAGGCGAACATGAATATATGAATATCGAATCAGAGTTGACAGGACTGCCTATGAAAAAAGTGGACGATATTAAAGACTATATTCAAGACGCTGTGCCTAAAGTGATGGGTGTCGACTATGAAGATCATATTGCAGAATTGATTAAAAATATGAATGGCGAATTTGATAACGAGGTTGATATGACAACGAGCAAGCCATTTTTCCTTGAATTTATGAGTAAAGGTGTCTCTAAAGGAGAAGCGATTCAAAAATTAGCTGAACGTTTAGATTTAGATGTGAATCAAATGGTCGCATTCGGTGACAGTGCAAATGATATTGAAATGTTTAAAGTGGTCGGAAAAGCCGTTGCGATGGACAATGCGTCAGATGAAGTGAAATCTTATGCGGATATGGTCACAAAAAGTCACGATAAAGATGGTATTCCGTACGCATTAGATCAAATATTGTCATAAACCAAGCTATGAAAGCGGGGGAGGTTCGCTGAACAATGAGCGATGTCGACCTTGCTTTTCGTTTGCGCTAATGCCGTGTAGGTGAAAGGGTCATTTAATTATGTTGGGCAGTAAAAAATGAAGCACTCCTTAACAGAGCGCTTCAAAAGATTCACTATTTCGCGGTATGCGTCCATTCATGTTTGCCACGATGACGTTTAATATGCGCATACACTTGATCTGCAGCATAATCTAAATTTGTGTACACGGTGATGGCAAATGCCGATTGAGACGCTTCAAAATCGGTCTCCAAATACAACTCTTTTAAGTGTTGAAATAAACTTTCCATTTGTTCGTGCGTTAAACTACTATACTCTCTTAACGTCCGTTTCAACAACTTCCCGTTTTTCTCTTCTAAAACTTGTACCACAATGACAAAGCGTTCTTCAGTTTTTAAAACATCATCGAAAAGGTTTGTTTGTCCTATCATCACGTGCCCACCTTTACAATTTATTAATTTAATTATACATGAAATCACAATATGTAGGAAATGGAATAGACAAGTTTTTTATTGAAATTCATACTTTCAAACACGGTGTTATTGTGATGGAAGTAAGGAAGACGAAAAAAAGAGCCCTACACGGAAGGCTCCTTGATTTGAGTCTACTCTCGATAAGATTCATGTTCACTTAAATCAATTTCTTCAAGTGGAATGATGCGTGTTTTGTGAATCAACTTATGAATGATATAGACGAGTAATAAAATGAAAATAGGTAAAAAGTTTTGTGCTAATTTCGCTAAATCAAAATGAACAAATGCTTCAGCTGAACTACCGAAAATTAAGAATAACAACGTTGCGATAACGATAATAGGTCCAACAGGGTAAAACGGCGCCTGATAAGGTAACAATTGATTGATATCTTTATTTTGCTTTTTAATCGCACGTCGTAATCTGATTTGAGCAATAATACTTGAAGCCCAAACAAATGTTACGAGGGCACCAATAATATTGAGTAAGCCCATGACACTTTGTGGATTAAAGTTTGCATAAATCGTGACGGCTGCAATGAAAATAAATGTTGTGTATAAAGCGCGTAATGGCAATTGTGAACGTGAATGAATGTGACCTAAAAATTTCGGTGCTTGTCCGTCTTGACTTAATGAGAACAACATACGACTTGTTGTAAAAACACCTGAATTTGCAGCTGAAAGTAATGATGTTAAAATTACTGCGTTGATGACAGAAGCTGCAAAAGCAATACCGACTCTATCAAAAACAATCGTAAATGGACTTTGAGCGATTGAACCACTTTGATTGAGTAATGTTGGATCTGCATAGGATAAAATGGCAGAAATCACCGCGATTGACAATACATAGAATAATAAAATACGCCAGAAAACTTGCTTGATCGCACGTGGCATAGACGTTTTTGGATTATCTGATTCACCTGCTGTTACTGCAACGACCTCAGTTCCACCAACGGAAAATCCTGCGATTAATAAGACGCTTAAGAATCCTGAAACACCACCAACAAATGGGGCTTCACCCGTTGTAAAGTGCTCGAAACCGTAATAATGGCCTCCTAAAATACCGAAAATCATTAAAATGCCTAAGACGATGAAAATAATGATTGTGACCACTTTAATTAAAGAAAGCCAAAATTCAGCTTCACCAAACGCTTTAACGGTAAAGATGTTCACTAAAAATAATAAGACTATAAAGATTAAACTCCATACAAGCGGTGAGAAGAAATGAAATGCATCCCAATAGTTAATGACACTCGATGCAACGATAATATCAACACTTGTGACTAGCGACCAAATTGTCCAGTATAACCAGCCCATCGTAAAACCTAAAGATGGGTCTACAAAACGATTGGCATAACTGCTAAATGCCCCAGACACAGGGTAAAAAGTGGCCATTTCTCCTATCGATGACATTAAAAAGTATAACATCACCCCGATGACTAGATAGGCGAGTATCGCACCACCTGGACCAGCTTGAGCGATTACGCCGCCAGTTGCGACAAAGAGCCCTGTACCAATCGCGCCTCCAATGGCAATCATTGTAATATGCCTTGATTGGAGGCCTCTACTTAATTTTTTTTCTTCCATACATATCTTCTCCTCAACAATTAGCTTTCTATATATTTTACTTGTTAAGGAGATGAGTTTCAATAAAAATTTGTGACTTTAAAGCGATAAAATATTTTGTGAAATATTATAGGGTGTGAAAAATAGAAAATACGGTGGAGAAATTCGTCGTGATACAAAGTGTGTAAGCAGTTTTGTGGTCAATATGTAGAAAAGTTGTAAGATGATAAGGCAAATAAAAAAGTCAAATGATGTTCGAAATCATTTGACTTATGTCGTATTTTAATTATAAGCAAGGTGACGCGCTCGCTAACGCATTGATGCACTTGCGTGATAAGCGTCGCACAATCAATGACAGTGATCGTTCACTATGATTATTTTGTTTCTCTGTGTAGAGTGTGTTTGTTTAATCTTGGGCAATACTTCATCATTTCAATACGCTCAGGATTAGTTCGTTTGTTTTTAGTTGTGATGTAGTTACGGTCACCACATTCAGTACATGCTAATGTTACATTTACGCGCATGACTAGTCCCTCCTTTTCAAATTGAAACTATTACGATTTATTATTTTAGCACGAGCCAGGCGTTTTGCCAACTCTTTTTTATTTTCATCAATTAAAGTCTTGCCAAGAAGAAGAGACATGTGCTAATATGTAAAACGTAATGATTACGATTTGTAAGGAGTGTTCATATATATGGCTAAAAAGTCGAAAATTGTCAAAGAGCAAAAAAGAGAAGCATTAGTCGCAAAATATGCTGAATTACGTAGAGAATTAAAAGCAAAAGGTGACTATGAAGCATTAAGAAAATTACCAAGAGATTCTTCGCCAACACGTTTAACACGCAGATGTAAAGTGACAGGTCGACCTCGTGGTGTGTTACGTAAATTTGAAATGTCTCGTATTGCATTTAGAGAACATGCACATAAAGGTCAAATTCCTGGCGTTAAAAAATCAAGTTGGTAAAGCGATTTCCTCTTTATTTTACTTTGTTCCTTAAAGATAGTATATTATCAAAGGAATAAAAAGATAAAGGGGCTTTTTTTATGAGAATTTTTGACTATGAAGATATCCAACTCATCCCGAATAAAAGTATTGTAAAAAGTCGTTCAGAAATCGATACATCAGTTCAATTTGGACCGAAACGTTTTAAATTACCAGTTGTGCCAGCCAATATGCAAACAGTGATGAATGAACCTTTGGCTGAATGGTTTGCGCAAAATGATTACTTCTATATTATGCACCGATTTGATGAAGCAGCGCGTTTACCATTTGTTAAAAAGATGCAAAGTAAAGGGTTATATGCTTCAATTTCTGTAGGTGTGAAACCTGGTGAATTTGAATTTATTGATGCATTGAAAGCTGAGAATCTTACACCAGAATATATTACAATTGATATTGCGCATGGGCATTCAGATCAAGTGATTGACATGATTCAATATATTAAGGAACATTTACCTAAAGCGTTTGTCATTGCAGGTAACGTCGGTACACCAGAAGGCGTCAGAGAACTTGAAAACGCGGGCGCTGATGCAACGAAAGTCGGCATTGGTCCGGGGCGTGTTTGTATTACAAAAATTAAAACTGGATTTGGGACAGGTGGATGGCAATTAGCTGCAGTCAATCATTGTAGTAAAGCTGCCCGTAAACCTATTATTGCAGACGGTGGTATTCGTACACATGGCGATATTGCAAAATCAGTGCGCTTTGGTGCATCGATGGTCATGATTGGCTCCCTCTTTGCGGCTCACGAGGAATCACCGGGGGAAACAGTTGAAATAGAAGGTAAAAAATACAAAGAGTACTTTGGTAGTGCATCAGAATATCAAAAAGGCGAACGTAAAAATGTTGAAGGCAAAAAGATGTTTGTAGAGCATAAAGGCTCACTGCAAGATACACTTGTAGAGATGCAGGAAGATTTGCAAAGCTCGATTTCATATGCGGGCGGCAAAGATGTTGATGCATTGAGAAAAGTAGATTATGTTATTGTACGCAATTCTATATTTAACGGAGACCGTGACTAAAAGGAGCTGTTCATTATCAAAAAATTTCTTTCAATGATTGGTGTCGGAATTATTCTCTTATTACTCGTACCCATTCAGCCGATTGAAACATTTTCTAAAATTGCGACACCGATTACCCAACAAATCGATCAACTTGTAGAAGGTAAAACGAACGAAACAACACTCAAAAAACCGAATGAACAAAAATTTGCAATTAGAAATATACAAATGAATATGAGTCGCGAAGAAGTCGAACAAAAGTTAGGTCAACCTGAGTCAGAAATTGGTAATGAATACGGAACAAAATGGGAAGTTTATCATCAAGATTTTAGCAACTTTGTGATGGTCAGCTATATTGACAATAAGGTGCATGGTTTATATACAAATCAAAATATGATTACATCGAAAAGTGGTGTCAAATACGGAACGGCTCAAAAAGCGGTACGTAAAGAACTTGGCCAACCAATTAAAGGGATTCAAAAAGGTCGCACCATTTATGAAAATGATAACGATGAATACGATATATTTGATAAAGACGGAATTTATACGACTGCCTTTTATGATCAACATGAAAATAATCAATTAACAGGATTGATGCAAATCAGTCATCAAATGGAAAATAGATTGAACAGTCAATATGCAGCCCCATCAAAATATTTACAAGAAAGTTTTGAGAAAGAAGATTATTATTTATTAAATGCTGAGAGAGTTCAAAAAGGCTTGCAACCCCTGAGCTATTCGAACAAATTAGCTGGCACTGCGCGTAAACATAGTACTGACATGGCTGAAAATCAATATTTTGACCATACAAATCTTAAAGGTGAATCACCATTTGATCGTATGGAAAAAGACGGCCATCAATATCAGACAGCGGCAGAAAACTTGGCATATGGTCAAACGAGTGCGATTTTTGCGCATCATGGCTTAATGAATTCAAGTGGCCATCGTAAAAATATTTTGAATGAAAATGTCAAAACAATCGGTATAGGTGTTGACTTTAATGAGAAACGCCAGCCGTATTGGACTGAAAATTATATAGGATAATGTTTTGAATGGTAATTTTGGGGAATAGCAATCATGGAAGTGATTTAAATGACATCAAAGCAGAACCATTCAAAGCAAAATACTGTGAATAAAAAGAAAACAACAGATGATATTTTAATACAAGTGAAAAAAATTCTGAATAAAAATTAGAAAGAGCGGACCTTACATATCAGTTGTAAGGTCCGTTTTTTGAAGGAGTGGTTTACGCAAGATTACATTTCTCTAAACAAGCCAATGACTTTACCTAATACTGTAACTTGTTCTAGATAAATAGGTTCTAAACTACTATTTTCTGGTTGTAAACGATAACGATTTTTTTCTTTGTAGAAACGTTTTACAGTAGCCTCATCTTCCTCAGTCATTGCAACAATGATGTCACCATTTTCAGCAATCGATTGACTTCTTACAATGACTTTATCTCCGTCTAGAATACCAGCTTCAATCATACTATCTCCCACAACGTTAAGGATAAAAATCTGGCCGTTATGTGTCGATGTAAAATGTTCAGGTAACGGATAATACTCTTCAACATTTTCAATAGCAGAAATAGGTGTTCCTGCTGTAACTTTACCGATGACAGGCACATAGATTGTTTCTTCCATATTCACAGGTTCGCCCATCAATTCATTCACAATCTCTATAGCGCGCGGTTTCGTAGGGTCTCGTCGAATATAACCTTTTTCTTCTAATCTTGACAAATGCCCATGTACAGTCGAACTTGAAGCTAACCCCACAGCCTCACCAATTTCACGAACACTTGGTGGATATCCTTTTGATTGCACGACATGTTTAATAAATTCAAATATTTCACTTTGTCTTTTTGTTAATTCTCTCATTTTCCACACTCCTTCTCAGTACTATTTGTTGATATTATAACATACCACACGAACATTAACAAACGTTTGTTCGTTTTGGTGTTGACATAGAACATTCGTTCTGTTAGATTATTAATACAAACAAACGTTCGAGGAGTGACGAAGATGCTTCACATTAAAAGTTCAGAGGTTTACTTGTTCTTATCAGTGTTTATCATTTCTTTAATTTTATTTTTATCATTCTTTTTACTCGCCACTGATGCAAGCAAAACAGAACAAACGTACGAAATGACAGATCATCAACTTAAAACGACACAAACAGAACAACATCAAAAATACGAACAGCAGCGCAATCATACCAACGAACAGTCCGTTGTAGCCGTGACGCTGAGTCATTAAATAAGCCACACAAAGACCATAGAGAGAAAAAGGTTCAGGTTATCTTCTCTATGGTCTTTTTCTAGTTTCTTCTTTAATATGTGTAAATTCTTTAAAAATACGAAAGGGTCTTTTTAGTGGAGGAAATGAAATACTATATGAGAAAAAAGTATTAGTTCTGAATAACGCTCAAACAATGACAGCGCTTACTTTCGTACCGAGTTCAAGCGTTTGGTTTTATAACATTTTTCTGTTATATTTTTGTAAAGAAAATCACGGAGGAGAGCTCATATGCTTAGTAAAGAAAAGTTAAATCGAATTAATGAACTCGCAAATAAGAAAAAAAGTGAAGGCCTTACTGAAACGGAAGCAAAAGAACAATCTCAATTAAGAAGTGAGTATCTAGAAGTATTTAGAAGCAGTTTTAAAAGCCAAATCGAAAACACAAAAGTGATAGATCCAGATGGCAACGATGTAACGCCTGAAAAATTAAAAGAAGTTCAAAAGCAAAATCAATTGCGTAGTTAGTATTTTTGAATAAAATGGATAACGCGGTGCCATTTATTAGGCTTCGGACACTGTTTCGGTTATAATGTAATTATGATATGGAATGAGAAAGGAAGGATTTTCAAATGAGTCAACGAAATGATAGCTTAGCTATAAATACAATACGTGGATTAAGTATTGATGCTATTGAGAAAGCGAATTCAGGTCACCCTGGTTTACCAATGGGGGCAGCACCAATGGCATATACTTTATGGACACGCCATTTAAACTTTAATCCAAATTCACATGAATATTTCAACAGAGATCGCTTTATTTTATCAGCAGGTCACGGATCAGCATTACTTTATAGTTTATTACATGTGTCTGGTTCACTTGAACTTGATGAGTTAAAACAGTTTAGACAATGGGATTCTAAAACACCAGGACACCCAGAATATCACCATACACAAGGCGTAGAAATTACGACTGGACCACTTGGACAAGGTTTTGCAATGTCAGTTGGTATGGCAATGGCTGAAAAACATTTAGCTGCTAAATTCAACAAAGATATCGACGTTGTTGATCACTACACTTATGTATTGGCATCTGACGGTGACTTAATGGAAGGTATTTCACATGAAGCAGCTTCACTTGCAGGGCACTTAAAATTAGACAAATTGATTACACTTTATGATTCAAACGATATTTCTCTAGATGGGGAAGCTTCAAAAGCATTCTCTGAAGATATTAAAAAACGTTTTGAAGCTTATGGTTGGAACCACATTCTTGTAAAAGACGGTAACGACATTGAAGCGATTGATAAAGCGATTGATGAGGCTAAAGGTCAAGCTGGCCCAACAATCATTGAAGTGAAAACAATCATTGGTTACGGTTCACCTAACAAATCTAACAGTAACGCGTCACATGGTGCGCCACTTGGTGAAGAAGAACGTAACTTAACATTCGAAAGCTATAACCTTGATCCATCTAAACACTTCCATGTTGAAGATGAAGTTTATGACATTTTCAATTCGACAATGATTCAACGTGCGGATGAAAACGAAAAAGCATGGAAAGAAAAAGTGGAACAATACGCTGAGAAATACCCTGAATTATACAAAGAGTTCGAAGATGCTATGGCAGGTAAATTACCTGAAGGCTATGAAAATGAACTTCCTAAATTTGAACTTGGTCACAAAGGTGCTTCTCGTGCAGACTCTGGTGATGTGATTCAAGCCTTAAGTAAAGCAGTACCAACATTATTCGGTGGTTCAGCTGACTTAGCTTCATCAAACAAATCAAATGTTAAAAACGAAACTGACTTCTCTGCTGAAAATGGCATTGGTAAAAACGTATGGTTCGGTGTACGTGAATTCGCAATGGCTGCAGCGGTTAACGGTATGGCTGCACACGGTGGTTTACACCCATATGGTGCGACATTCTTCGTATTCAGTGACTATTTAAAACCAGCATTACGTTTAGCAGCGATTATGGGCTTGCGTTCAACATTCGTATTCACACATGACTCAATTGCTGTAGGTGAAGATGGTCCAACTCACGAACCAATCGAACAATTGGCTGGTTTAAGAGCGATTCCTAACTTAAACGTTATTCGTCCAGCTGATGGTAACGAAACACGTGTTGCATGGAAAGTCGCTGTTGAATCAAACGACACACCAACTGCATTAGTATTAACTCGTCAAGGTTTACCTGTATTAGATGTGGAAGAATCTACAGTTGAAGAAGGCGTAAGAAAAGGTGCTTACGTTGTATTCGAAACTGAAAAAGCTCCAGAATATGTTTTATTAGCATCTGGTTCAGAAGTAAGCTTAACAGTAGACGTTGCTAAAGCGCTTGAAGAACAAGGTAAAGGTGTACGTGTCGTTTCAATGCCAAACTGGAACGCATTTGAAAATCAATCAAAAGCATACCAAGATGAAATTTTATTACCACATGTTGAAAAACGTGCGGCTGTTGAAATGGCAGCTTCATTAGGTTGGCATAAATATGTTGGTATGAACGGTGTTGTCGTAGGTATCGACCGTTACGGTGCAAGTGCGCCTGGCGACTTAGTTGTTGAGAAATACGGCTTCACTAAAGAAAATGTTTTAGCAGAAATTGAAAAATTATAATTTCCTCTAAAATAGTGTCAAATATAGCGTCGAGCTCGATCAGTCGATTTTGAGCTCGGCTTTTCTTTTTGGATTTGGTATAAATTTGTCTTCCATATCTTGAAAAGCATACATAATTTTAGTAAAATGCAAAAGGATAAAGAAAGTGGGTGAAACTATGGCTACATGGTTAGCAATTTTATTAATTGTTATTGCACTTATCGGTGGATTAGTTGGGGGCTTTTTCTTAGCACGTAAATATATGATGGATTATTTAAAGAAAAACCCACCAATCAATGAAGAAATGTTACGCATGATGATGATGCAGATGGGACAAAAACCATCTCAAAAGAAAATTAATCAAATGATGACAATGATGAACAAAAACATGGATAAAAAAATGTAATGTTCTTTAACGTTAACGATAGCAAGGATTTGTGCTGGAATTAGAAACGCGCACATCCTTGCTATTTTCTTTTTTGAATGTATCTGAAACAGAAGTTTTGGATTCAACCGTTCAATTATACTTTTTAGTTTGGAAAACTGCTGAATATATTCGTTTTCCATTCAAAACGACAAGTATAGACTATTACTCATTTGGGGTGTCATATGATATACTTATTGGTATCTTTGGATGATGTTAGGAGGAGCAGCGTTGACATATTTAGTTCTATCCATACTCATTGCGTTTGTAATGGGTGCAGGTGTCATTGTCATTAGAATGAAGGCGCAAAAATATCCAGTAAATACAAAGAAAATTATTTTGCCTCCTTTCTTTATGGCTACGGGCGCACTGATGTATGTCGTCCCTTATTTTAGATTAACTGGGTTTGAAATCATTGAATCCGTCGTGTTAGGGGTTGTTTTTTCAAGTGTACTCATCATGACCTCGCATTTTGAAGTCAAAGGTAGCCAAATTTATTTAAAAAAATCTAAAGCATTCCCATTTGTACTGGTCACGTTATTACTGATTCGTACAGTACTGAAAGTCTTTTTAGGTAATTCTGTAGACCCTGGGGAATTAGCGGGGATGTTCTTCTTGCTCGCGTTTAGTATGCTTGTACCTTGGCGACTTGCGATGCTTTATCGATATAAAAAAATCAAAAATCAAATTGTCGCATCATGAGTATGTTATTGACCTTTGCAGTGAGCGTGCTGCGAGGTCTTTTTCTATAGTTGAAAGCAAGTGCAAAATGATAATAAAAATCGTCGGTCGTCACTTGAAATGAACCGTAGCATGCTATAAAATAAAGTCGAACATTTGTTCTGAGGTGATGGAATTGAAATTAATACATACGGCCGATTGGCATTTAGGCAAAGTTTTAAACGGTCATTCGTTTTTGGAAGATCAGCAATATGTTTTAAAACAATTGATTGAAGTGCTTGAACATGAACAACCGGATGCGCTCATTATTGCAGGAGATATTTATGATACGGCTTATCCGAGTAAATACGTGATTCAACTGATGGAAGAAACGATTGCAAAAATCAATTTAGAGATGCAAATTCCGATTGTGATGATTAATGGCAATCACGATGGTAAAGAACGTTTGCGCTATGGTGCTTCTTGGTTTCGACATAATCAACTTTATATTACGACAGAAATTGAGCAATTTTTTGAACCAGTGATTTTGGGGAATGTGGCCATTTATACGCTGCCGTTTTTTACTTTATCTGAAGCACGTGAGTATTTAGAAGTTTCTGTAGAATATTATGAAGAGGCTGTGAAAAAACTAGTCGATCAAGTACGACCACAGTTAAATCCTGCAATGACGAACATTTTAGTGGGGCATTTTACGCTGACAGGTGCGCCAAAAAGTGATTCGGAACGCGACATTACGATAGGTACCATTGAAGCGGTATCGCCACAATTTTTGTTGGATTTTGATGCGGTCATGCTGGGACATATTCATCATCCTTTTGCGAGTCAGTATCAAAACGTCGTGTATAGTGGTTCGCTGTTACAATACTCATTTTCCGAAGTGCAACAAGCTAAGGGCGTGCGCCTATTTCATATTGAAGCCGATCAAGCGATGCGACAAAGTTTTATCCCGTTAAAGCCAGCACGTGAGTTAGAAGTTGTGGAAGCAAGTTTTGACGATATTATGAACGGCCGATTTAAGCGTAAAAGTGATGACAGTTATTTTCATTTTAATGTTGAACATTTAACGCATGTCAAAGACCCTATGCAAAAGTTGAAACAGATTTATCCAAATACATTATCTTTAACACAACAAACGCTACCGTCATCTTATCAGTCTAAAATACTGACAGATGTTAAAAAGTTATCCCCATTAGATATCGTAGACCGATTCTACTCTGAAATGACGACCGGTACGCTTTCAGAGACGCAAAAAAGTAATGTCATCCAGTTGTTAGAAACGATGAATGAGGAGGAATAATCATGAAACCATTAAAATTGCATCTTCAAAATTTCGGCCCATTTTTAGATGAGACGATTGATTTCTCCCGCATCCAATCCAATCAACTGTTTCTGATTAGTGGTAAGACAGGTTCAGGTAAAACAATGATTTTTGATGGGATTGTGTATGCATTGTATGGGCGTGCATCTACAGAAAAAAGAGAAGTGAAACATTTAAGAAGTCATTTTGCAGATGCTACCAAACCTTTAACCGTCACGTTTGAATTTGAAATTTCTGGTAGATTATATAAAGTCGTTCGTGAAGCATCGTTTTTAAAACCGGGTAATAAAAATGAAACGAAACCGAAGCTTGAAGTGTATCGTCATGAGGCAGGACGTTTTGAACTCATAGAAAGCACGATTCAAGCAGGGGAACGCTTTATTTTAGATCTTCTAAAACTTAAGCAAGATCAGTTTAGACAGTTGTTCGTATTGCCTCAAGGTGAGTTTAAAGAGTTTTTAGTCTCAAATAGTACAGATAAGCAAACCATTTTAAGAACGCTCTTTAATACGCAATTATATGATATGTTGAAAAATCGACTCACTGATAAAACGAAAAACATGAAAATTGAAATCGATCAAATCTATACTAAAATACAAAGTGCTTGGGATGAATTGTATACACTTGACCATCCTGATTTGGTAGTGGAAAAAGGACTCAAAAGTGAACAATATGATTTGATGATGTCAGCCTTACCTCAATTTGAAACGATTGCAGAACAACAAGTCTTAAAAGTGCAACAAGAAAAATTAAAGGTTGAAAAAGAGTTAAATAGGGTGAATGAAGCAGTAGATCGTCAAATTTTACGCCAACAATTATCTGAACAACAGCAACAATTGAAGATAAAACTTGAACAATTTAAAGTACGTCAACCGCACATTCAGCAACTTGAACAGCAATTAAAGTTAATGAATGAAAGTAAAATGGCGCTGAAACTGTATCAAAATCTTCAAGAACTTGAAGTGACATTAAAGAGACAACAAAATGAGCATAAACAACTGCAAAATGAAAACGAAAAATTAGAAACAGAACAGATTGAACAGCAAGAAGCGCTTGAAACGCATTTATTACAAGAAGATGAGATGAACCAAAAAGCACAGTATCTTGAGCGCACACGTCATTTTTATCAAGAGTGTGAGCAATTGAAAGAAAAATATGCACGTATGACAAGCATTGAGCAAACGACGCAAAAGTTAGTGCAGCATAATGAAGAAGCAATGCGAAAACTTGAAGCGATTGATAAGGACGATATAGAACGCCAACCTGATTATGAACAAAAATCACAATTACAAGCTGAACAGGCAGCGTTAGTAGAAAAAATTGCGACATTACGCATCGCACAAAATCATGCAACGATTCAAGCGCGTCAACAACATCAGCTTCAACAGTACACTGAGGATTTAAAGCGAATCGATGCGGAGATTGCTCAACAGCAGGCGAATATTCAAGCTATCTCAGAAAATGAACAACAGTTGTTGAATCATGAACAAGCTGTGATGACATTGCGTGCGACATTAAGTCAAAATGATCCGTGTCCGGTATGTGGGCAAACGGTGCATCATGTTGAAGCGGATGCAGATATAGAGCAAATTAAAAAGATTCAACAAGAAAATCGTATTATTGAGCAAACACTTGAAAAACTTAAAGAACAAAAGATTAAATGTGAAGCGAATATCACACACACGAAAGCACGTCTTGCTGAAATCGGTGAAGTTGATTTTAATGAAGAAGACCTCAAAAAGGCAGAAACGGAGCAACACGACATCAAACAAAAACTAGAGGCCATCGATAAAGAAAATTCACGCATTGCAGCCATCCAGGAAGAAGTGGGTCGTATTCATCGAGTGATAGACGAAAATCAACAACAAATACAATTGTTAAAGAAAGAGCAAGAATACATTCAAGAGCGTATGGACAGATTTGTTGCTGAAACGGCATACGACAATATTGAGGCATTCCAAACTGCCTTTACCCAATTAAAATCAACTGTCAATCAGTTTAATCAAGAAAAAGTAACATTAACAGAACGACGTGATCAACTTGCAACAAAGATCAAAGAGCAACAATATGAGATACAATTGCTTGCACAGCAAATCACTGAACGTTCAAAACAAGTGCAAACTTTGAATAATGACATTGATGAAGCATTGGAAGCATTAAATATTCAAAATCGTGAAACATTATTCGATATTTTACAAGATAGTGTGCATAAGGAAGCGTACGAACAACAAGTGACAACGTATTATCAAGAAAAACAAATGGTAGAACTTAAAATACAAGATGTGTCTCAGCAACTTTCCACCATCACTGTTGAAGATTTAGATGTTTTAAAAGTAAAACAACAGCAACAACGTGAAGCTTTTGAAGATGTGCAAAGACGTTTTAATGAATATGCATTTCAAGCGACACAAAATCAAAAAACAGCACAAAAAATTAAAGATGAAGTGACTTATTTAAAAAATACACTTAATGAACAAATTGAATTATTCCAGCTTGCTGAAATTTTAAGTGGCAAAAATGCACATCACCTAACATTAGAAAATTACGTTTTAATGCACTATTTAGAACAGATTTTGTTAAAAGCGAATCAACGCCTCCTCAGTATGACCGGGCAGCGTTATGAATTAGTGAGAAATGAGAAAAAAGGAAGAGGATTTAGTGGGCTTGAGATTGAGGTATTTGATTACTATTCTAACCAAGCGCGTCACATTACATCATTGTCCGGTGGTGAAACGTTCCAAGCTTCACTTGCATTGGCGTTAGGATTAAGTGAAGTCGTTCAAAGCGAACAAGGTGGCATTGCGTTAGATGCGATGTTTATTGATGAAGGATTTGGGACACTTGATCAAGAAACGTTAGAAACAGCACTCGACACTTTAATTCAATTGCAATCGAGTGGTCGATTAGTCGGTGTTATTTCGCACGTTTCAGAACTAAAAAATCGCATTCCGATCATTTTAGAAGTTGTCTCTAAAAACTACCAAAGTACAACGCATTTAAGAAGTAATGAATAAATGATGTTATGCACTATTGAAAGGCATGTATAAGTACTGACAAAATATAATTGTGATGAATCAGCCGCTGACGTATACCCCTCTATAAGCACGCGAAACTGCCACCAATGCTTTTGTATTCAAAGGTGTTGGTGACAGTTTTCATTGATAGAATTCGTAGCGTAGGAAATAAAAAAGAAGCTGAGAAAATTGAATTTCACAGCCTCGCTATCGTATCGATTATTTACTGTCTTTACGTAATAAATCACGAATTTCAGTTAATAATACAATATTCTCTTCTACGACAACTTCTTCTTCTTTTGGTTTTACCACCGTATTGGCGATTTTAACAAAAATGAATAATGCGAATGCAATAATAATGAAGTCGATGATCGATTGAATAAAAATACCATATTTAATGCCATACATTGACCAGTTTTTCGCAAAGTCAACTTCGCCAAATAATAAACCGATTAATGGCATGATGATGTTTTCAACTAATGATGTAACAATTTTATTAAAAGCGGCCCCCATGACAACTGCAATTGCTAAGTCAAGCACGTTACCTTTTAACGCAAAGTCTTTAAATTCTTGTAACATGTCCAATTCACCTCTATTTGCAAAATTTTGAATATCAAAAACGATTATACACGAATGCATCATTATTTCAATACAAAATTTTCATAAACTTCATACATTTCTCAGTACATTGATTATATGATAATGTTTTGTTATGGTATATATGTCGATTGCACTTTTAATTTAATTATTGAGTTTTTTTAATTATTAGTGTGTGATACTTAAAATTTAATATGAGGAAAGGGAGTATGTTATTTTATGAATTCTTCAACTCCAGAACCAAATGGTAAGAAGTTTTCTCCTGTATTCTTAATTAGTGCGATTATCGTTTTTGCGATTGTACTCATTGGTGTATTCATCCCAACGCAATTTGGTGAATTTACGAATACGATTAAACTTTGGATTACAGATAAACTGGGTTGGTATTATCTTATTTTAACTACGATTATCGTATTCTTCTGTATCTTTCTAATTTTTAGCCCAATTGGAAAGTTAAAGTTGGGACGTCCAAACGACAAACCGGAATTTAATACAGTTTCTTGGTTTGCGATGTTGTTTAGTGCAGGTATGGGGATTGGTTTAGTCTTCTACGGGGCAGCTGAACCTATTTCTCACTTTGCGTCTCCACCTAATGCAGATCCACAATCTACGGAAGCATTTACCGAATCGTTGCGTTCGACATTCTTCCATTGGGGGTTTCATGCATGGGCAGTCTATGGTGTTGTTGCGTTAGCGTTAGCATATGCACAATTTAGAAAAGGAGAACCGGGATTACTCTCTAAAACGTTGCGCCCAATTTTGGGAGATCATGTCGATGGTGTCATCGGAACAATTATTGACGTGTTAGCAGTGTTTGCAACAGTGATTGGTGTTGCAGTTTCACTTGGTATGGGGGCATTACAAATCTCAGGTGGTTTAAATTACTTATTTGGTTTACCTAATACAATTGTGACGCAATCTATCATTATTGTTGTCGTAACCATCTTATTTATTATGAGTGCATGGTCAGGATTAAGTAAAGGGATTCAATATTTAAGTAATTTAAACATTGGACTGGGCACATTATTATTGCTTGCGGGTCTCATTGTTGGACCGACAGTGCTCATTTTAAATATGTTTACAAGTTCAACAGGTAGTTTGTTAAATTCATTCTTATTCAACAGTTTTGATGCAGCAGCTACGAACCCACAAAAGCGTGAGTGGATGTCTGACTGGACGCTTTATTATTGGGGTTGGTGGTTAAGTTGGAGCCCATTCGTTGGTGTCTTCATCGCACGTGTATCAAAAGGACGTTCGATTCGAGAATTTATTTCAGGTGTTTTACTTGTACCTGTCATCGTAAGCTTTATTTGGTTTAGTGTATTTGGTGTATTAGGGATTGAAACGGCTAAGAAACATAAAGAGATTTTTGATATGTCAGCAGAAACACAACTGTTTGGTGTATTCAACCATATCCCGCTTGGCATTGTTTTATCAATGATCGCGTTATTACTTATTGCGTCATTCTTTATTACATCAGCAGATTCGGCGACATTCGTTTTAGGTATGCAAACAACGAATGGTTCACTTTATCCAAGTGCATTCATTAAAGTGACTTGGGGAATCGCACAATCATTAATCGCGTTCGTCTTGTTACTTTCAGGTGGCGGTGACGGAGAAGCAGGTTTAAACGCCTTGCAAAGTGCTGCGATTATTAGTGCATTGCCGTTCTCCTTTATCGTGATACTGATGATGATTAGTTTCTATAAAGATGCCAATAAAGAGCGTAAATTCTTAGGCCTTACTTTAACACCGAATAAGCATCGTTTGAAAGAATACGTCGCGAATTCACAACAAGATTATGAAGACGAATTAATTTCAAAACGTAAAGGCTTACGTGAGCAAGAAAAATAGTATCGATCGAAAGGAGCTAGGACATTGCGTTTCCTAGCTCCTTTCTTATGATGAACGAAAAGCAAAATGTGGAAATATCAAATCAATTAAGGTGAATGGGGATAAAATTTTTGATGCCATTGATGCATTTTTTGTTAAACTTGGCCTTCCTATGATTGATGGTTTTTTTGATTGCCCAGAAGGCTTCGCGCTCTTCCTAGGAGCTGCCAGGAGGTTGTGACGAAAGCGTTTAGGATTTGAGCAGAACCGAGCGATAAGCAAAATTGATTTCCAAATTTTGTTGAAATCGCGGGAGTTCTGCCGAAAATCCTACATTTGGAACACCGTTTATTGATTTCGCAGTGCATCCAATCATCGTCACCTCAATCACTACAGCAATCAATATGAGCCACTTTCAAACACAAGAGAAACACACTATTATTCCACACTATCCCATAGGAGTCTCAGCCTTCTGGACAATCTTTTATCAAATATAGCGAAACTGAGTGTAAGTTTATGCAATCAAGCAGACAATAGCATCAATTTTTTGTATCCCATTCCCCCACTTTCCGACTGTTTCAAAATTATTAATGAATCATAAATCTAGGAAGGGGTTAAGGCCAAAAATTTTCCATGTCACAACCTCTTAAACTTAATGATGGCCAATGTTTGACGCACTAACTGTCTAGATGAAGCTAACTGAGTCGATGAAATGGAAGTGTGCCCTCTTTCCTTGCTTTTGTCCATGCAAGATTGCCGGATGGACGAGACGCCCGAGGGATCAGACGAAGCCGAAAATTCAATTTGGCTTCAAACAAGTGTAAACCTTAATCAAGCCAAATTTAGTTGAGGCGAGTCCCTGGGAACGCGAGGCCAAGACAGCAATCGTTTGCAAGTGACATGTTCAAAAAGGGAAAACCTGGAAAGGCGAGTCCATTACAGCAATTGTGAAAATTTAAAAAGGTGACCAATGAGGTAATTTGATGAAAATGCATCAAGTTAAGATAATTAAAAATTTAATTCCCATCCCCATATTTGATCGAGCACTTAATGATAGCGCTTCGGGTCACCACGCTTTGCTCTTTGATTCTATTTTAATCAAACGCTAAAAATTTTGTTCTTCGTTAAAATTCTGCTTTTATCAAACCGAACTACTGTTAATGAAAATCATTCTCAATTAATAACATATACTTATAACGCTATATCATCATCATAACTTTTACTTATAATAACTGATTAGAAAGTCAAAACTCCAAATGGTTACTTTTGCGCTCCATTTAGTTGTTTTCATAAAGCGTTAATTATACAATTAAATAAACGGCATATAAAAATATCAGGGGGGATATTCAATGGCTTCAAATTTAAAAGCACAAGCAAAAAAGTCATTCCAATTAAATGGTAAGAACTTAACGTATTACGATTTAAACACTTTAGAAGAACAAGGTTACACACAAATTAGTCGTTTACCATACTCAATTCGTGTGTTACTTGAATCTGTTTTACGTCAAGAGGATGGCTTTGTTATTACGGATGAACACATTAAAGCACTTTCATCTTTCGGTAAAGAAAACGAAAAAGGTGAAGTGCCATTTAAGCCGTCACGTGTTATTTTGCAAGACTTTACTGGTGTGCCAGCGGTCGTGGACTTGGCTTCATTACGTAAAGCGATGGATGATGTAGGTGGGGACTTAACTAAAATCAATCCTGAAGTACCAGTAGACTTAGTTATCGACCACTCTGTACAAGTAGATAGCTATGCGAATCCTGAATCGTTAGAACGCAACATGAAATTAGAATTTGAACGTAACTATGAGCGTTACCAATTTTTAAACTGGGCGACAAAAGCGTTTGATAACTATAATGCAGTACCGCCAGCAACAGGTATCGTTCACCAAGTTAACTTAGAGTATTTAGCGAATGTTGTCCACGTACGTGAAGAGAATGGTGAGCAAGTTGCATTCCCTGATACGTTAGTAGGTACTGACTCTCATACAACGATGATCAATGGTTTAGGTGTTCTCGGTTGGGGTGTTGGTGGTATCGAGGCTGAAGCGGGTATGCTCGGTCAACCTTCATATTTCCCAATTCCTGAAGTGATTGGTGTACGTTTGACGAACGAATTACCACAAGGTGCGAATGCTACAGACTTAGCTTTACGTGTAACTGAATTATTACGTAAAAAAGGCGTTGTTGGTAAATTCGTTGAGTTCTTCGGTCCTGGTGTAGACAAATTACCACTTGCAGACCGTGCGACAATCGCAAATATGGCGCCTGAATATGGTGCGACTTGTGGTTTCTTCCCAGTTGACGATGAAACATTAAAATATTTACGTTTAACAGGACGTTCTGACGCGCACATTGAAACAGTTGAGACATACTTAAAACAAAACCACTTGTTCTTTGATGTCAATGAAGAACCGAACTATACAGATGTGGTAGATTTAGATTTATCAACTGTTGAAGCGTCTTTATCTGGTCCTAAACGTCCTCAAGATTTAATTTTCTTAAGCGACATGAAAAAAGAATTCGAAAAATCTGTTACTGCACCAGCGGGTAACCAAGGTCATGGTTTAGATAAGTCAGAATTCGATAAAACAGCGACAGTGAACTTTAAAGACGGCTCAACAACTGAAATGACGACAGGTGATATTGCGATTGCAGCGATTACATCTTGTACGAACACATCAAACCCATATGTCATGTTAGGTGCAGGTTTGCTAGCGAAAAAAGCAGTTGAAAAAGGTTTAGAGGTGCCATCTTATGTGAAGACATCTTTAGCACCTGGTTCAAAGGTCGTAACAGGTTATTTACGTGATTCAGGCTTACAAAGTTACTTAGATCAATTAGGCTTTAACTTAGTGGGTTATGGCTGTACAACTTGTATCGGTAACTCAGGTCCATTATTAGAAGAAATTGAAAAAGCGATTGCTGACGAAGATTTACTCGTGACTTCTGTGTTATCAGGTAACCGTAACTTCGAAGGTCGTATCCATCCATTAGTGAAAGCAAACTATCTTGCGTCACCACCACTTGTTGTTGCGTATGCATTGGCAGGTACTGTAGATATCGATCTTCACAGCGAAGCATTAGGTCAAGATCAACAAGGCAATGATGTGTTCTTGAAAGATATTTGGCCATCAATTCAAGAAGTTGCAGATGCAGTGGAAAGCGTTGTAACACCTGAACTCTTTAAAGAAGAATATAAGAGCGTGTATGACAACAACGAATTATGGAATCAAATCGATACAACTGATCAACCGTTGTACGACTTTGATCCACAATCAACATACATTCAAAATCCAACATTCTTCCAAGGTTTATCGAAAGAACCTAGCGCGATCCAACCGTTATCTAACTTACGTGTGATGGGTAAATTTGGTGACTCAGTGACAACGGACCACATTTCTCCAGCGGGTGCGATTGGTAAAGATACGCCAGCAGGTCAATATTTAACAGCGAATGGTGTATCGCCACGTGATTTCAACTCATATGGTTCTCGTCGTGGTAACCATGAAGTAATGGTACGTGGTACATTTGCGAATATCCGTATTAAAAACCAACTTGCGCCAGGTACTGAAGGTGGTTATACAACTTACTGGCCAACTGGTGAAGTGATGCCGATTTTCGATGCTGCAATGAAATATAAAGAAGACGGTACTGGTTTAGTTGTATTAGCTGGTAACGACTATGGTATGGGATCTTCTCGTGACTGGGCGGCTAAAGGTACAAATCTTTTAGGTGTGAAAACAGTTATTGCGCAAAGTTACGAACGTATTCACCGTTCAAACTTAGTGATGATGGGTGTATTGCCTTTACAATTTAAAGAAGGTGAATCTGCCGATACATTAGGTTTAGACGGTACAGAAACAATTGCAGTTGACCTTGATGAAAATGTTCAACCAGGTCAAACAGTTAAAGTGACAGCGACGAAAGAAGATGGTACAACAGTTGAATTCGATGTAACTGCACGTTTCGATTCAAATGTTGAGATCGATTACTATCGTCACGGCGGTATTTTACAACTTGTATTACGTAAAAAGTTAGCTTCAGCCTAATGGCATAAGATAGACTTTTAATGATAGGGGATAAGGTCATGATTGGCGCTTATCCCTTTTTATTATGGATTTGAGTCATGTCTTTTCATTGGGCGCTGAGTGATGAGAAAATGCGAGTCATCTCTCAGTCGAACACGTAAGACGAATCACTTTATTATAATCATATTATGTCAACTTAAATATTCTAATTGATTTTTAAAACGCATTAACTAGGGGTTCACACTGTATCGAATTGATCAAAATATGCGATAATGTCATAGAGATGAATGAAGTTAAAGTTTCAAATTGTGAGACAGCGCTGATTAGAACCGACGATGACTTTTCAAATGCAGCATGTTTCTCTTATATAGAAAGAAGGTAAAAGAATGATTTATGCATTAACAGAAATTGAAGCAAGATACCAAGAAACGGATCAAATGGGTGTCATTTATCACGGCAATTATGCGACTTGGTTTGAGGTGGCACGTACGGATTACATACGCAAGCTGGGCTTAGATTATGCAGAAATGGAACAAGCAGGCATTGTGTCGCCAGTAACTGAACTCAACATTCAATATAAAAAAAGTGTGACATATCCTGAAAAAGTGACAATTAAAACGTGGGTTTCTCGATTTTCGCGTTTACGTTCTCGTTATCAATACGAAATTTATAATGCAAAAGGTGAGCTTGTTACGACGGGATATACAGATAATGTTATCATTACGAAAGATGCGGGGAAACCTGTCCGTTTAGATAAAGCATTTCCGAACTGGTATGCTGTGTACCATGATGTAGATCAACGTAATCAAGCTGGAGAAAATCAAGAAGTCAAATAGAGGCATCAGTAAGCAAGCCGAAAATGTTGAGATAGGGCCGAAGTGAATCAATCAAGGCCTATAATAGCATACGAAATAAAAAACAATTTTAACACTGTGGCTAAATTTTTAATTCCACCGTGTTAATAATCAACAAAGACCATGCCCCCTTTTCCGAAGTTAACGTGAGAATGCCCCAATGGACGAGACTCTTGAGGGATCAGCTGAACCGGAAAATCCACCAACGCTTCAACACATGTTTAATTTAATGGAAGCGTTGGTTAGTTGAAGGTTCAGCCCCTAAGAACGCGAGTCCATAAGGGCAATCGCAAGTTCACGGCATGTTCAGCATCTAGTAATAGAGGGCGTGTGCCATAAGATATATCAAGAACTAAAAATCAAAAATGAAGCCACACCCTGTTAAAACCATTTCATCAACAACCTAAGCTTCAATAGCCTCCGCTTGATAAATCACTTCATCATCCTGAATATCAATATGCAAGATGTGATCCTCAAAATACCAAACGTCTTTTTCGGCAATTACGATGCGAATGTCGTTAAATGTTTCCTCAAAGCCAATTTCATCAATATCACTTTCAAATTCTACATTAAAAGCGGGGCTAAAGCCTTGTTTGAGTTGGAATTCGCCACCATAACGCACATAGAATTGTAATACTTTTCCTTCTTCAGGTAATTCTAACTCGTCTCTGAACCATTGGACAGCGTCATCTGTAAGTTCAATTTTCACGTAAAAAAACCCCTTTCAATATTAAGGTTAATGTTATTCAACCTTATTGTAAGGGGTTTTCAATGAAATTTAAAACTTTATGATTACATCCATTTAATTTTCGGTTCTGTGCCTTTAATAATGCGTTTAATATTGCTCATATGTCGATAAATCAACAATATCGCCACTACAAAGCTTGTAATTAGCATAATGTAGTCACTCACAAAGAAAGAGCCGATAACACAACAAATAGCCGCAATAATACTTGATAAAGAAACGTATTTTGTTAATTTCAAAATAGCGAAAAAGATAGCTGCAAGAATCAGTAACAAAATTGGATTGACCGCGAGCATCACGCCAGCACTTGTTGCAACAGCTTTTCCACCACGGAATTTTAAGTAAATCGGATAAACATGTCCTAGAATTGCAAAAATTCCTACGAGTAAACCGTGTATTTCTACGTTGAAAAGTACGGGTAAAAATACAACGATAAAGCCTTTGAATATATCAAAAAATGTGACTGCAAAACCAGCTGGCTTCCCAAGTACACGAAAACTATTTGTGGCTCCCATATTACCACTACCGTATTTTCTAATATCTTTTTTGAAGAAAATCTTACCAATTAAATAGCCACTTGGTATTGAACCAATTAAATAGCTAACGATGAATAGTAGGATTAACACCATGATTCTTCACATCCTTTTAGTACCTACTCCTATTTTAACATAATTTAAGAGAAAATGAGGTATTTTTATATTTTATTGAATTGCTTTATGCTATTAATGAATTTAAAAATGTATCATTGATTCATTATGATTTTACATAGATAGCAGTTTGTAATCAATAGTCGATACACATAAAAATAATATTAATTTATGCTGCTATTTAGATTAGGCTTGCATTTTACCTTGATTTATATAAGAATAGCTATTGTATAGTTTGATAAACGAACGTATGTTTGTAGGAGGGGAATTGAGTGTCTGCAAAAAAGGTTAATAATTACTCTGATGATGCGATTCAAGTTTTAGAAGGACTTGAAGCCGTACGTAAAAGACCAGGCATGTACATAGGTTCTACAGATAAACGCGGTTTGCACCATTTAGTATATGAAGTCGTGGATAACTCTGTAGATGAAATTTTAAATGGATACGGGAACGAAATTAACGTAACAATCAATGAAGATGAAAGCATCACTGTGGCAGATAACGGTCGTGGTATGCCAACAGGGACACACCGTTCAGGTAAGCCGACTGTTGAAGTGATTTTTACGGTATTACATGCAGGTGGTAAATTCGGTCAAGGCGGCTACAAAACGTCAGGTGGTCTGCATGGTGTAGGGGCATCGGTAGTGAATGCTTTAAGTGAATCATTGACTGTAGAAATTCATCGTGACGGCGAAATTTTTGAACAGCAGTTCGCTCACGGTGGCGTACCTCAGACGAAATTGATTAAAAAAGGAAAGACGAAAAAAACGGGTACAACTGTAACATTTAAGCCAGATCCTGAAATTTTCAAGTCAGCAACAAGCTTTAATTTTGAAACTTTAAGTGAACGTCTTCAAGAGTCTGCATTTTTATTACAAAATTTAAAAATCACCTTGGAAGATCGTCGTGCAGGGAAAGAACGTAGCGAAGCGTATCATTACGAAGAGGGGATTAAAGCTTTTGTGAGCTATGTCAATGAAGGTAAAGAAGTGCTGCATGATGTCGCTTTGTTCCAAGGTACAGCGAATGAAATTGAAGTCGATGTGTCATTCCAATATAACGATCAGTACTCTGAAAGTATTATGAGCTTCGTTAACAATGTGCGTACAAAAGATGGTGGAACACATGAAGTCGGTTTTAAAACTGCGATGACACGTGTATTTAATGAATATGCTCGTCGTATTGGTGATTTAAAAGCGAAAGATAAAAATTTAGAAGGTAATGATATTCGTGAAGGTTTAACTGCCATTATTTCAGTACGTATTCCTGAACATTTATTACAATTCGAAGGTCAAACGAAGTCTAAACTCGGCACGCCAGAAGCAAGAAGTGCAGTTGATGCGATTGTCGCTGAGAAATTGCCGTTTTATCTAGAAGAAAAGGGTCAACTGTCTAAATCACTCGTTAAAAAAGCGATTAAGGCACAACAAGCACGTGAAGCCGCACGTAAAGCGAGAGAAGATGCCCGTTCTGGTAAAAAGAATAAACGTAAAGACACGTTATTATCAGGTAAATTAACGCCTGCACAAAGTAAAAACATTGAAAAAAACGAACTGTACTTAGTCGAAGGGGACTCAGCGGGGGGGTCTGCTAAATTAGGCCGTGACCGCAAATTCCAAGCGATTTTACCATTGCGCGGTAAAGTCATTAACACTGAAAAAGCACGTTTAGAAGATATTTTTAAAAATGAAGAAATCAATACGATTATTCATACGATTGGTGCAGGCGTAGGAAATGATTTTAACTTAGAAGACAGCAACTACAACCGCATTATTATTATGACCGATGCGGATACTGACGGAGCCCACATTCAAGTGTTGCTATTGACATTCTTCTTCAAATATATGAGACCGCTCGTGATGGCAGGACGTGTGTACATCGCCTTACCACCCCTTTATAAGTTAGAAAAAGGGAAAGGCAAAAATAAAAAGGTTGCATATGCTTGGACAGATGAAGAATTAGAAAAGTTGCAACGTGAAATGGGCAAAGGTTTTGTGCTGCAACGTTACAAAGGTTTAGGTGAAATGAACCCCGATCAGTTGTGGGAAACAACGATGAATCCTGAAACACGTACACTGATTCGTGTGCAAATAGACGATGAAGTCCGCTCGTCTCAACGTGTTTCAACATTGATGGGGGATAAAGTAGCACCGAGACGTGAATGGATTGAGCGCCATGTTCAATTCGGTATGCAAGAAGATCTAAGTATTTTAGAAAATGAAGAAATTCAAATTTTATCAGATGACGATATTGCAGAGGAGGACGCATAATGGCTGAAATCATCCAAAATTTACCTTTAGTTGACGTTATTGGTGATCGTTTTGGTCGCTACAGTAAATACATCATTCAAGAGCGTGCTTTGCCTGATGTGCGCGATGGATTGAAACCGGTGCAGCGTCGTATTCTGTATTCAATGTATTCGAACGGCAATACGTATGATAAACATTTTCGTAAAAGTGCCAAAACAGTCGGGGACGTGATTGGTCAGCTGCATCCACACGGGGACAGTTCTGTGTATGATGCAATGGTCCGTTTGAGTCAAGACTGGAAATTACGTCACGTGCTCGTTGAAATGCACGGGAATAACGGGAGTATTGATAATGATCCTCCTGCTGCGATGCGTTACACTGAAGCGAAATTAAGTCAGTTATCTGAACAAATTTTACGTGATATTCATAAAGATACTGTTGATTTTGTACCGAACTATGATGATACCGAAATGGAGCCTATGGTATTGCCGGCACGTTTTCCAAATTTATTAGTGAATGGTTCTACAGGGATTTCAGCGGGTTACGCGACGGATATTCCACCGCACAACTTAGCGGAAGTCATTACGGCGACGTTGAAATATATCGACAATCCCGATCTGACAGTGAAGCAGCTCATGAAATATATTAAAGGGCCTGATTTTCCGACAGGCGGTATTGTTCAAGGCATCGATGGCATTAAAAAAGCTTATGAGACAGGTAAAGGGAAAGTCGTTGTACGTGCCAAAGCCGACATTGAAACGTTGCGTAATGGGCGTAGTCAAATTATCGTGACAGAAATTCCTTACGAAGTGAATAAAAGCAGTCTCGTGAAAAAGATTGATGAGTTACGTGCAGACAAAAAGGTTGAAGGGATTGTCGAAGTGCGTGATGAAACCGATCGAAGTGGCTTACGTGTCGCTGTTGAATTGAAAAAAGATGTAAATGCGACATCAATTTTAAACTTCTTATACAAAAATACTGATTTACAAGTGGCGTACAACTTCAACATGGTTGCGATTACAGAAGGACGCCCAAAATTAATGGGAATCAAGCCAATTATTAGTAGTTATCTCAACCACCAAATTGAAGTTGTGACACGTCGTACAAGCTTTGATTTAAAGCATACAGAAGAGCGTATGCATATTGTTGAAGGGCTGATGAAGGCACTTTCTATTTTAGATGAAGTCATCGCATTAATTCGAAATTCAAAAAATAAGCGTGATGCGAAAGATAATTTAGTTGAAACGTATGACTTTACCGAAGCCCAAGCAGAAGCCATTGTGATGTTACAACTTTATCGTTTAACGAATACGGACATTGTGGCATTGCAAGAAGAGTATGATGCTCTTAAACAAAAAATTGCGGCATTGAAACATATTTTAGAAAACCACGATGCATTACTCGATGTGATTAAAGAAGAGTTATCTGAAATCAAAAAGCAATTTAAACAGCCACGTCTGTCGGTCATTGAAGAGAAAATTTCTGAAATTAAAATCGATAAAGAAGTGATTGTCCCAAGTGAAACAGTCATGTTAAGTCTGACGCAAGAAGGGTATATTAAACGGACATCGTTAAGAAGTTACAATGCGAGTGGTAAAGAAGAAATTGGCTTAAAAGAGCGCGATGGTGTGTTGAAAATCATTGAAACCAATACACAAGATTACGCGATGGTCTTTACGAACAAAGGCCGTTACTTGCTCATACCTGTGCATAAATTGCCTGACGTGAAATGGAAAGATTTGGGTCAACATGTGTCTCAAATCGTGCCAATTGAAGAAGACGAACGTGTGGTAGATTGTTACACGGTGTCTGAATTCAATGATGAGTGCGCAATTATTACAGCGACACGCCAAGGTATGATTAAGAAAAGTTTGTTGTCTGGCTTTAAGTCAACGCGGACAACAAAGCCGCTCGTAGCGATGAAAGTGAAAGAAGGCGATGCGCTCATTTCGGTGGTGCTTGTGCCAACAGATGCGTCGTCACAACTTATTACATTGTTAACACACCGAGGCATGTCACTGACTTATCCGATGTCTGAACTGCCAGATACTGGATTACGTGCAGCTGGAATTAAAGCGATTAATTTAAAAGACGAAGATCATGTCGTTCTGGCTGATCACATTCAAACAGAAGATACGATTTTAATTGCGACACAACGCGGGGCATTGAAGCGTATTGGTTTTAAAGTGTTACAACAAGCGAAACGTGCACAACGTGGTATTACGTTATTAAAAGAGTTGAAAAAGCAACCACATCGCGTTGTTGCAGCACGTGTATGTCGCCCTGAGCAGTCAAAATATCGACTTGTATCTCAACAAGATGAGACAACAGGATTGATCAAAGACATTCACTTGTCAGAACAGTACACAAATGGTAGTTTTGTGGTTGATACGAGTACATTCGGTGAAATTGAAGACCTATATGTGGACTAGTATTAAAAAATAGATAGTCACTTTTGCACAATGATGATAAAATGAGACTAGTTATTTTAAAATGACACTGACATTTAAACTGAAGAGTAAAGAGGGGTTCGAGTGAGAGATTTTGATAGTTTAATTCCGGATTGGTTTAAAGCATTTATTCAAATAGGGAACGACTTGATTTGGTCACAATACTTAATCGGGTTACTGTTGACAGTAGGTTTGTTTTTCTCAATTAGTTCAAAGTTTGTCCAAATTCGATGGCTTCCTGAGATGTTTCGTGCATTAACCGATAAATCCGAAACTTTAGAAAGTGGTAAGAAGGGGATTTCATCATTCCAAGCTTTTGCCATTAGTGCAGGCTCGCGTGTAGGTACAGGAAACATTGCCGGTGTTGCAACTGCGATTGTGCTTGGTGGCCCTGGTGCTGTTTTTTGGATGTGGATTATTGCAATCATTGGTGCAGCGAGTGCCTTTATTGAAGCAACGTTAGCACAAGTTTATAAAGTGCCTGACAAAGAAGGGGGCTTCCGCGGTGGTCCTGCTTACTACATCACAAAAGGGCTGAATCAACGTTGGTTAGGTGTGTTATTTGCGATATTGATCACTGTGACATTCGCATTTGTTTTTAACACAGTACAATCGAACACTATTGCGGAGTCATTAAATACACAATATAAAATTAGTCCTGTTGTGACGGGTATCATTTTAGCAGTCATTACAGCGATTGTTATTTTCGGTGGTGTGCGCAGTATCGCAACATTATCATCAGTGATTGTACCGGTCATGGCAATTATTTATATTTTAATCGTGTTAGTCATTTTAGTGATGAACATCGATCAAATTTTCCCGATGATTTCTACAATCATTAAAAGTGCTTTCGGTATCGACCAAGCAACAGGTGGTGCAGTTGGTTTTGCTGTACTACAAGGTGTGAAACGTGGTCTTTTCTCAAACGAAGCAGGGATGGGTTCAGCACCGAACGCAGCTGCAACTGCCGCAGTATCACATCCTGTAAAACAAGGATTAATTCAATCATTAGGTGTATTCTTTGATACGATTTTAGTTTGTACAGCGACAGCGATTATGATTTTATTATATTCAGGTTTGCGATTTGGTGAAGGTGAAGCACAAGGTGTGGCGGTGACACAATCTGCATTAAATGAACACTTAGGCAGTGTAGGTGGGGTTTTCTTATCCATCGCCGTTGCATTATTTGCGTTTTCATCTGTTGTGGGTAACTATTACTACGGCCAATCCAACATTGAGTTTTTATCCACTAATAAAATTGTGTTATTTATTTTCCGCTGTCTTGTCGTTATTCTTGTATTCGTTGGTGCAGTTGTAAAGACCGAAACAGTTTGGAATACGGCTGACGTATTTATGGGATTAATGGCTATCGTCAATATTATCGCCATTATCGGTTTGTCCAATATTGCTTTAGCGGTTATGCGCGACTATCAACGTCAACGTAAAGAAGGCAAGCGCCCGATTTTTAAACCAGAAGAATTAGAAATCAATTTATTTGGTATTGAATCTTGGGGAAACGCTCTTCATAAAAATAAAAACAAGGATTAATTCAAACATGGGCTGGGGCAGCATTTGCCTACAGCCTTTATTTTATAGACACTTTCCACTATGATGAAGTGAACAATCCTATAAATTAATAACTAAAAAGTGTCGTACAAATCTCAACTTCGAAAATTAGTGCTTTCAATTCTAGTCATTTCGTTATATGATTTGAATTGTACTTTGAAGAGGTGACATAAAAGTGAATCAATATACGATAAAAAAAGTCCTCAACAACAACGTGCTCATTTGCGAATATCAAAAATCAGAAGTTATTATTATTGGTAAAGGTCTTGGATTTAATAAAAAACCAGGGATGAGAATTAATGATTTGGATACGATTGAAAAAGTGTTTAAGTTGGAAAACAAAAACGAACAAGATCATTATAAGATGTTAGTTGAACATACCGATGAACGTGTCTTGCGTGCAGTTATTGATTCTGTGCAGATGATTATGACGCATTTTGAACTGCATCATGAAGAATCCTTTATTGTCTCATTAACGGATCACTTAATTTTTGCATTGAAACGCTTAGAAAAAGGACAGTTAATTAAAAATCCATTTTTAAGTGAGACAAAATACAGTTATCCAGAAGCGTATAAAATCGCTAAAAAGGTAGTGGCGCGTATTAACTTACAATTGAATACAGACTTTCCAGAAGATGAAGTAGGGTTTATTGCGCTGCATATTGCTTCTCAAGCTGACGATATCGATTTGAGCGAAATGCAAAATGTACCGAAGTTGATTAACAATGCGATTCGAATGATTGAACATGATATGGAGATTCAAATTCCAGTGGCATCCATTCAGTATCAACGGTTTGTGAGACATATTCATTTTCTGTTACAAAGGTTGAAAAAAGGCGAGCGTACGACAATTGAACTGAGTTTTGAAAACCTATTGAAGTCGCAATATCCATTATGCTATAATGTAGCTGTTAAAATAGTTAAAATGATACAATCACAAATCGATGTACAAGTGGACGAAGCTGAAGTCGCATATTTAACGATGCACATTCAGCAATTGTCACTGGCATCTCAAAATCAATCATAAAACGTGTTACTAAGTGAGATTAGGCATGAGTTGAAAATTGTGGGCAAAACGCTCGCAGCTTTTTACGCATGCCTTTTTGTGTTGTGTCAACAAAATAGGAGGGCTTACAGTGAGGAAAAAACTATTTGGACAATTGCAACGTATCGGTAAAGCATTAATGTTACCTGTTGCGATTTTACCAGCTGCCGGTTTGTTACTCGCATTCGGTGCAGCATTACAAGGGGAACAATTGCAATCGTACTTACCATTCATTCAAGCTGATGGGGTACAAAACGTCGCAGAAATGATGGCAGCAGCCGGTAGTATCATTTTTGAAAACTTACCGATTATTTTTGCTATGGGTGTTGCGATCGGTTTAGCAGGTGGTGACGGGGTTGCAGCGATTGCGGCTTTCGTTGGTTTTATCATTTTGAACAAAACGATGGGTGAATTTTTAGGAGTGACACCTGACAATGTGGGTGACGCTGCGAAAGGTTATGCGAGTGTTTTAGGTATTCCGACATTACAAACAGGGGTGTTCGGCGGTATCATTATCGGTGCTCTCGCGGCATGGTGTTATAACAAGTTCTATAACATTTCGTTACCATCATATCTTGGTTTCTTTGCAGGAAAACGATTTGTACCAATTGTGATGGCGACAACATCATTTTTACTTGCATTCCCAATGGCACTCGTTTGGCCAGTGATTCAAAATGGTTTAAACGCATTCAGTGAAGGTTTATTAGATTCCAACACAGGTTTAGCAGTCTTTTTATTCGGTTTTATTAAGCGTTTATTAATTCCATTCGGTTTACACCATATTTTCCATGCGCCATTCTGGTTTGAATTCGGTTCATATACAAATATGGCGGGTGAAATTATTCGTGGTGACCAACGTATCTTTATCGAACAAATTCGTGAAGGTACAAACTTAACAGCGGGTAAATTCATGCAAGGTGAATTCCCAGTGATGATGTTCGGTTTACCAGCTGCAGCATTAGCGATTTATCATACCGCAAAACCTGAAAACAAAAAAGTAGTTGCAGGTTTGATGGGTTCAGCAGCATTAACATCATTTTTAACAGGTATTACAGAACCATTAGAATTTTCATTTTTATTTGTAGCACCATTATTATTCTTTATTCATGCGGTATTAGACGGTTTAAGTTTCTTAATTTTATACTTGCTTGATTTACATTTAGGTTACACATTCTCTGGTGGCTTTATCGACTTTGTATTACTCGGTATCTTGCCAAACAAAACGCATTGGTGGCTCGTGATTCCAGTTGGCCTTGTGTATGGTGTTATTTACTATTCAATCTTCCGCTTCTTGATTACGAAGATGAATTACAAAACACCAGGACGTGAGGATAAACAAACAGAAACGACGAAAACGACTGCAAGCGAATTGCCTTACGCTGTATTACAAGCGATGGGTGACAAAGAGAACATCAAACATTTAGATGCATGTATTACAAGATTACGTGTTGAAGTGAACGATAAATCAAAAGTCGACGTGGCGCGTTTGAAAGATTTAGGAGCTTCAGGTGTGTTAGAAGTCGGCAACAATATGCAAGCGATTTTTGGACCGAAATCAGACCAAATCAAACACGAAATGCAACAAATTATGTCAGGTCAAGCTGTACAACATTCTGTAGATTTAGATGAAGATAAGGACGAAGCAGTGGTGATTGATAAAGTTGCAGACACGACGGCTGTTACGAAAACAGGACAAGTTGTCGCACCAATGGATGGTGAGGTTGTGCCATTATCTGAAGTGCCTGACCAAGTCTTCAGTGAAAAAATGATGGGTGAAGGGATTGCAATCCGTCCAACGAGTGGTGAAGTGTATGCACCATTTGATGGTAAGGTTCAAATGATTTTCCCAACGAAACATGCATTCGGCTTAGTGTCTGACAATGGTTTAGAATTATTGATTCATGTTGGTTTAGATACTGTAAAATTAAACGGTGAAGGGTTTGCAGTTCACGTTGAAGAAGGTCAAACGATAAAAGCGGGCGATCATTTAATGACAGTGGACTTAGATCTTATCCGTGCATCTGCGAAAAGCGATATCACGCCAATTATTGTGACGCAATCTGAAGTGACAGCGTTGAAATATACAGAGGCAAATGATGTCAAACATGGTGACAAGTTATTTGAAATTTAAGTTGTAACGCACAAAAAGGCTAGGACGATGTTGTCCTAGTCTTTTTTGCGTTTAACGGCTTTGTTTCATGCATATCGCGCCTTCATTGGGTGCGTACGTGATGAAAGTTCCAGATTTTGTCCGATCATTTGAGAGATACATATGACTGAAATGGATAGACGATGGCATTAAAATGGCTCAGCTAGAAAAATACTTTGATATAATAGGTTTTAAGTTTCAATCTGACGTGAAAAACGATAAACTATAAGTAATTTCGAAAAGGCTTGGTGAATGATATGTCTGAAAATCAACATAAGCAAAATGGTATTTCAAAAAACATTGATATCCGAGAAAGCCGCTTCATGAAGTTTTTCGGAGGCAAAGATCTCATTTTTGCGTTACTCGTTTTTATTTTAGTTGGAATTGTGATTTTTATATTCGATCGCGTTTCATATATTTTTCAACCCTTTATTATCATTTTTAATACGATTGCAGCACCGATTATTATCGCGCTCATTCTGTATTACTTATTCAATCCCGTCATTAATTTGATGGAACGGTACAATATTAACCGTATTTGGGGCATTACGATTTTATTTTTAGGCATCATTGGTATAATTACTATCGCAGTGAACTTGCTAATTCCGATTGTATCTTTTCAATTTGAGCGCTTGATGGACAACTTCCCGAATTATTTAAACAAAGTGACATCATTCGCCAATAACATGATGCATATTCCATTTTTATCTGATTACTATTCACAAATTGAAAAGGCTGTGACAGGTTTACAGGAGAAGATTCCTACTTTTGCGGATGGCTTGAGTTCTAAAATTCGTGTTTTCGCTGAAGCTGTCGTGAATATTACAGTCGTTATCGTTACGGTACCGTTTGTATTATTCTTCATGTTAAAAGATGGTCATCGTTTTAAAGAGTTTTCAAATAAAATTGTACCGCCAAAATTCCGTAAAGATGTACATGATTTGTTGGATAAAATGAGTGAACAAGTCGGCTCATACATTCAAGGACAAATTATCGTGTCATTTTGTATCGGTATTTTACTCTTTATCGGTTATTCGATTATCGGTTTAGACTATGCTTTAATTTTAGCCAGTATCGCAGCGGTTACGAGTGTGGTACCTTATTTAGGGCCTACGATTGCGATTTCGCCAGCGATTATCATTTCAATTATTACATCCCCGTTTATGTTGATTAAATTGATTGTCGTGTGGACGGCAGTACAGTTTATTGAAGGGCACTTTATTTCCCCTAATATTATGGGTAAAACGCTGAAGATTCATCCTTTAACGATTATCTTTGTGCTTTTAAGTGCTGGGAACTTACTCGGCGTTGTCGGCGTCATTTTAGGGATTCCAAGTTATGCGATTTTAAAAGTACTCGTTTCGCATATCTTCCTACTGTTCAAACGTCGTTATAATAAATATTATGCAGATGATGCCGGCCCTTATGAGATGCCTAAAGAGGAATATAGTAAAGATTAAATGAGTGTAACACGACGAGATTGGGCGGTTTTGTGAAGCTCAATCTCTTTTTATAAGAATGCACAGTCATTACACTAAAGAAAGGACCCCTATTCATGACAAAACAGCATTGGTTAAAATATTTCAAAATTGCGTTTATTCTCTTTTTGATTGTAACGATTTCTATCATATTAGGACGAGAATTAGCACAAATTGATTTTAAACGTGTCTTTCTTTTATTTAATGAAATTAGCCGAATGGAAACGTTTAGTCTCTTTTTACTCGGCGGGAGTTCGGTGATTTTGTTATCACTTTATGATGTCATTTTAACAGCACGCTTTAAATTATCCTTATCTAAATTTAAAGCATTACGTGTCGGCTATATTATTAATGCGTTCAACAATATTATCGGTTTTGGCGGTTTTATTGGTGCGAGCGTACGATTATGGTTTTATGGTTCGTATACGACTGAACGTAAGAAGTTAGTCAAATTTGTTTCATACATGTTGACGTCCATGTTAACAGGTTTGAGCTTTCTATCCATACTCATTGTGACACATGTCTTAGATGTTAGCTTTTTAGATCGTACATCGGTATGGTTTACTGTTTTTCTCTATATTGTAGCGTTTTTATTACCCGTTTTTATTATTATTTCATGGGTATCACCGGTTGATCGGTCTGCGCGTTGGTTAGGTTCTGTATTCACTTTTGTATCGAGTATGGAATGGTTGTTTGCGAGTATCGTACTTTACTGTTCTTTTATGCTTGTAGGGGTGAACGTTTCATTTCCAATCGTGTTAAGTATTTTCATCGTTGCGGCGATTTCGGGTCTGTTGTCGTTTATTCCTGGAGGCTTTGGGGCGTTTGACCTCATCGTCTTACTTGGACTACAACAGCTCGGTGTAGCGGAAGAAAAGGTCGTTTTAGGGTTATTACTTTATCGTTTTGCGTATTATTTCTTCCCGTTACTCATTGCACTTGTCTTAACTGTATTTGAATTTGGTACAGCAGCACGTAAATATATGCTCGAATCCAAATACTTTTTACCGGCTAAAGAATTGTCTGGGTTTTTAAAATCGTTCCAAAAAGACTTAGTTGGTCTAGTACCATCATTAGCATTGAGTACATTAGTCTTTATGATGAGTCTGATTTTATTACTGAACAATTTTTCGATTATTTTTGATGCAGCCAACAAGAAACATCATTTATTGTTTACATTGTTGTACATATTTAACGTTAGTGCGAGTTTGATTTTATTACTTAATTTACGCGGGATTGTTGCACGAAGTAAACGCGCGATTTTATTTGCGATTGTAGCGATGGTCATTTTGTTACTGTCTAATTTATACGTGTACGGATTATCATTGTTAGTTGTGATCATCGTCTTAATTTTAGCGGCATTGATTTTTGCTTATCGTAAATCACGTGTATTAAAACGACCTGTACGCATGAAAGGGATATTAGCGATGGTTGTTATTAGTGTGATTTTACTGTATTTCAATCAATTGCTTGTGCGTGAGTTTTTATTCGCACTTGATGTGTTACCCCCTAAAGTTGATTTCTTCTTGCTGCGTTCGACATTTTGGTTGTCGATTATCGGTATGACGATTTTAGTCGTTGTGCTCATTTATATCTTTGAATGGAATTATCGTCGTCCAAGAGAGTTGCATGACCGACAAATCGCTAGTGTCATTTTAAAGCAATATGGTGGTCATCTACTGAGTCATTTGTTGTATAGTGAAGACAAGCTTGTGTTTGTGAACGAACAAAAAACGGCATTTGTCATGTACCGTCACGATCGTAGTTCATTTATTGTACTTGGTGATCCAGTGGGTAACAGTTCAGATTTCTATTCACTGTTAACCGAGTTTTATGAATATGCAACGTATTTAGGTGGCGATGTCATTTTTTATCAAGTTTCTAAAGATTATTTGACGTTATATCATGATTTCGGCAATCAGTTTTTTAAATTGGGTGAAGAAGCGCTCATTCCAGTGTCTGACTTTACCGTTGCAGGGAAGAAGCGACGTGGTTTCCGTGCGACATTAAATAAATTAGAGTCGTTAGGTTATCAGTTTGAGATTCTCGATACGCCGTTAGATGAAGCGACATACGAACGCCTCCATGATATTAGTCGTGAATGGTTAGGGAAGCAGCAAGAGTTTTATTTCTCAGTCGGTCGTTTTACACCGTCTTATATCAATGCGGCCCCCGTTGCTGTGTTGAAAAATGAAGAAGGCCGTATCGATGCGTTTTGTACATTGATGCCTGTAGAAGGTTCAACAACGGTGTCAGTCGACTTAATTCGTTGGGATAAGTCACTAGGATTGCCGTTTATGGATGCCCTTTATTTGCATATGATTTTGTGGGCACAAGAAGAAGGTTACGAACGCTTTAATATGGGCATGGCAACCTTGTCGAATGTCGGTCAAGTGCCATATGGTCATTTAAGAGAAAAGTTTGCTGGCCGTTTTTACGAACATTTTAATGGTTTGTATAGTTTCCAAGGCTTGCGTCAATATAAAAGTAAATTTAATCCGGATTGGGAATCACGCTTTCTCATTTATCACCGAGGTCAAAGCGCATGGGAAAGCTTGTTGAAAGTCACACGGGTGATTCGTAAAAAGTAAACATAGATTGAAATGAGGGACTTGGACATTGATTGTTCGGGTCCCTTTTGTAATGATAGAGGCCGTTTTTAAGTGGTAGGTGGAATTTTAAGTAGACATCACGAAGTTGTTTTTCACGGTGCATAACAAAAAGGCTAGGACACTATCCTAACCTCAATCCATTCATAGATTTATGATTCATTAATGATTTTAAAGCAGTCGAAAAATGAGGGGGAATGGGATACAAAAAATTGATGCTGTTGTTTTATGTCCCGTTCCCTTTTTGCGTATGTTATTGAATGCCGTGTTCTTTAGCATAAGCTTCACGTTCTGCTTCTTGTTGTGCAAAACGCTCAGGTTGTTTTTTATAAAAGTCTTGGTGGTAGGCTTCTGCTTCATAAAATTCTGAAGCCGGTAACACTTTGGTTGCAATCGCTTTGTCGTGATTGAATGTGCCCTCTAATGAAGCAATATACGATTCAGCCACTTGACGTTGATCTTCATTCGTATAAAAAATTGCAGTACGATATTGTGAACCGCGGTCTTGGAATTGGCCACCGTCATCTGTCGGATCGATTACTGAGAAGAAGATTTCTAACAGCTTTTGGTAAGAAAAAAGCGCGACATCATATTCGATTTTTACAGTTTCATAGTGCCCTGTCTCGCCTGATTTTACTTGTTCATATGTCGGATGATCGACGTGTCCTCCCATATAACCAGACTTTACCTTTTCAATGCCTTCGTTTTGATCGAACGGCTGCGTCATACACCAAAAACAACCGCCTGCGAAATATGCTGTGTTGATATTCATCTAAACATCCTTCCCTATATGAGACCTTGGTACCATTTTTATTGTTTTTACTTGATTTTTAAAATAAATTTATATAACGTTAGTGTGTATTAATTATAATACATCAGTACACAATTTTGAAGATATAAGGTTGATAAGATGAAAGAAAACAATTTGAATCGTAGCACCTCAAACTCTTCTGAGAAAACATTGAAACGTCGAAAAAAGAGAAAGATACGAAAACTGCCATTTGTGATATCGGCGTTGATCCTTATCATTCTTGTTTCTGTCGTGTATGCTGTTTCAAGTTACAAAAACGGACTTGAAGTTGCTAAGGACAAGCATCAAGCTCCAAAGATACACAAATTCAATGGTGCATCTAAAAATGATGGTAAAGCCACCGTACTCATTTTAGGTGCTGACCGTGAAGATGGTGGGGTATCACGTACTGACTCGATTATGGTTGCACAGTATGACTATATTAAGAAAGATATGAAAATCGTCTCTGTGATGCGTGATATTTATGCCGATATTCCTGGATACAATAGTTATAAAATTAATGCGGCTTATTCGTTAGGTGGCCCTGAGCTATTGCGCCAAACGTTAAAGTCGAATTTAGGAATTGATCCGGAATATTATGCCACTTTAGATTTTAAAGGCTTTGAAGCTATGATTGATGAACTTGCGCCAAAAGGTGTACCGATTAACGTAGAAAAAGATATGTCCGAAAAAATTGGTGTATCTTTGAAAAAAGGGAATCATCGCTTAAATGGTAAAGAGTTACTTGGCTATGCGCGTTTCCGTAATGACCCAGAAGGTGACTTTGGGCGTGTGCGAAGACAACAACAAGTTATGACGGCATTAAAGCAGCAATTGGTTCAACCTTCATCTATTTTCAAAGCACCGAAGCTCGCAGGTATTATGCGTGGTTATGTGAGTACCGATATGCCGGATTCAGCGATTTATCAAACAGGATTCAGTTTTATCGTTCGAGGAGATAAAGATATTAAAACCCTCAGTGTACCCGTAAAAGGCAGCTATGAAAATATTACGACGAATGATGGGGGATCAGCTTTAGGTATTGATAAAGCTGAAAATAAAAAGAGAATTAAAGCCTTTTTGGAAGATTAAAGTATCAAACGAGTCTGAGTGTTGAGCTCAGGCTCGTTTTGTATGTGCTTTGATTTTATTGGTCAGATTTACGTACGCCAGCGACACCGTAATGTTCTTTTTTCATTTCTTGAATGACTACAGAAATTGCACTACGGTCAGCATGGGTTGTACTTTCCACAGCATCTGTCACTTCTTTAACTAAATTTTTTAATTGTTCGTCACTGCGCCCCTCTAATAATTGAACTGTTACTATTGGCATCGTTCCTACCTCCTAATACTTTGCCTTTATTATACCATTTTTGCTCATAGTTGCACGATAGAATCATTACCCGGTATGATAAGAGTAAAGAAATGAAACATGGAGGGATTTTATGGGTTTTGACAACGTATTAACATCTCTAGGCATCAATGGTATGAAGGTGTTTATTCGATTAGAACAGCAAACGTTTGATGTATCTGATGCGATTGCCGGAATAATCTATTTAAAAGCGGGACAAAGTGATCAAAAAGTGAATCATATCGCCTTAACGATGATTGAAAAATATGAGAATGATGATGAAACGAGTGATTTTTCAACGATTTCACATGAATTGAATCGTTTTGAGATAGACGAAGCGTTTACTATTGATGTCGGTGAAGAAAAAGAGATTCCATTTCATTTTCACCCTGATACATTAAATTTCAAATCTGATAAAAGTCATGTTTACCTCAATACACATGTTTATATTGATTATGGTGTTGATGAGGAAACGGAAGCGGTCATTCCATATCATCGTTAATGGCGACTTTAAGGTAGGTGCGGTCCTATATTGCCGTAGCTACCTTTATTTTTATGATTAACAGAACATACATTCTTTTTATCTTGATTACAGAACAAGTGTTCGTGTATACTAAGAACATCAGGTTGATAAGTAAGGGTGAAATGTGATGTATGATTATCATTTATTAGAAGATAGGGACATTTTATGTATTGATCAAAAAGTTTTTTCGCGAGTGTGTCTTGTATTGAGAAAGGGCTCGATCCACTGACGACAAAACTCGCAGTCGTTGCAGATACGAAACGGCAAGGGTCTGTTGTACTTGCTGCGACACCTCCTCTGAAAGCGATGGGGATTCAGACAGGTTCGCGTTTGTTTGAAATTCCACATCATAATGACATTTATATTATTAATCCGAGTATGCGACGTTATTTAGAAGTGTCACTTAAAATTTCTGAAATTGCACTCCGCTATGTGCCGGCTGAAGATTTACATCAGTACAGTATTGATGAGTTCTTTATGGATGTGACGAAGAGTTACTACCGCTTCAATACGACGTTACATACGTTTTGTGAGCGTCTGATTAAAGAAATTTATGATGAAACGAAAGTGCACTGTGCGATAGGGATTGGCTCGAATATGCTGCTCAGTAAATTAGCACTGGATCATGAGGCGAAAAAGCGTCCGGATTATATTGCGGAATGGCGTTATCAAGATGTGCCTGACAAAGTGTGGGAGATTACGCCACTCAGTTCGTTTTGGGGTATTGGTAAAAAGACAGAGAAAAAATTGAATCAAAGAGGGATATTTAAAATTGGACAACTGGCACACTATCCGTATGAATATTTGAAGCGGGACTTTGGTATTTTAGGGGTGGATTGGCATCTACATGCACATGGGATAGATCAAAGCCGGATGAATGAGGCGTATCAGATTATTAATCCTTCGATATGTAAGAGTCAAATTTTGCTACGTGATTATACGTATCGTGAAGCACACGTCGTCATGCAAGAATTGATTGAAGATGTCGCCCAACGTTTGAGAGCACGTCAGCAAATTGCACGAACGATTCATTTTTCTATGGGGTACAAAGAGGGTGGCCATGTAACGAAACAGTATACGTTACATACGGGGACAAATTTAGATCAAGACATTTATAAAGAGGTGAAGCGTTTAGCGGATATGCATTGTGATCAAGGGGCGTTGTATCGGACGCTTAGTGTATCACTCACACAATTGATGCATGAGAATGAACGCAATCTAGATTTGTTTACGGATGAATTTCAACGGCTCCGTCAAGAGAAGTTGGCGAAAACGATTGATGCATTACAAGCCAAATATGGAAGAGGCGTCGTATCAAAAGCGATTTCCTTGACTGAAGCGGGTACGAAATATGGCCGCTTAGGATTAATGGCAGGGCATCAAATGTAAAAAAGCCCTGTCATGGTTATACATTAGGCTTGGAGCGCATCATCCAGGCCTAATGTTGATATAAATACCACCGTGATACTTTAACTTAAATACGTATCAAAATCAGAAAGTGCAGTTATTGCCGCGTCACGATCTTCAGCCATTTTAAAACTAATACGTAAAGCGCCGTAAATATCCTCACGCACTTCTAAAATTCGAAGGTTCCGTATAGAAATTTGATGCTGACTTAATATTTCGGTCACTTTCGAAATCATCCCCGGTTTATCAGGAATATCGACGTAAAGATCATACGTACTTTGCATTGCGCCTTTCCCTCGAATAGGTAGGCCATCACGGTACGTTTTAGCTTGGTCGAAAAATTGATATAACGCTTCCTCATGACCTTGTTCAAGCATAGCCACGGTTTCAGTAAGCTGTTGTTGTAGTTGCTTCAATGATGAGACGATATGTGTTTTATTTTCAATGGATATGTCGCGCCACATCTCAGGGTTACTACTTGCAACACGTGTAATATCTCTAAAACCCCCTGCAGCTAAGTCTTGAATTAATGGGGCATCCGCTGCGTAAAAAGCATTTAAATGAACAAGACTTGAAGCAATGAGATGAGGGACATGACTGACAACTCCTGTAATTTGATCATGTTCATCAGCAGTTAAATGAATAAAGCGCGCGCGAGTCGGTGCAAGCAGTTGTTCAATACGTTGCGCGGCCGCTTGATTTTCTGTTAACTGATGAACAAGGATATAGTAGGCATTTTCAAAGAGATGTTTTTTCGCATTCAAAACACCAGATTTATGACTTCCTGCCATGGGATGCCCACCAACAAGATGGATGTCAGCTGAGAGTAATTCCTTTTCAAATGCTTGAATGGTAGATTTTGTACTCCCTGTATCCGTGACAATTAAACCAGGTTTCGTCTTCATTTGAGGAAGTTGGTTTAAATACTGTACTGTCGTTTGTACGGGTGTCGCAAAGATAATGATATCTGCTTCTTGTAAAGTCGATTCGTAATCTGAAGATGCTTGATCGATAATGCCAATGGATAAGGCACGTTCTAATTGCTCATGATGTGCGTCATAAGCAGAAATCGTGATATCTGGATGAAAATATTGAATATTACTTGCTAAACTACCTCCTATTAAGCCTAAACCAACAAAAAACACGTGGGTCATGCTAACACCGCCTCTATTTTTATAAATATGCCATAGTTTAACATTTTAACGCGTTTAATTGCAATAGTGCTTATATGATTACGTGAGATTTTATACAATCATCGGTACAATAGAAATAAAGATGTAAGGGAGGACATAACAATGAATGAACCTGTGATTGAAACTTTAACAACACTGACTGCGATTAATAGCCCATCAGGTAATGCGGACCGTGCGATAGCCTATGTACAGCAAACGGTGGAAGCTTATGGTTATGACACACAGTTAACGAGAAAGGGTGGCTTATTAATTGAGGTGAAAGGCGACGATGATACAGCGAAAAAATGTATTACGGCGCATGTAGATACGTTAGGGGCGATGGTCAAAGAAATTTTAGACAATGGACGACTGCGTTTAGCGTTAATTGGTGGTTTCCGTTACAACGCGATTGAAGGTGAATACTGTACGATTGAAACAGCAACAGGTCAAACGTACCGAGGGACCATACTATTGCATGAAACGTCGCCACACGTTTATGCGAACAATCATGAAATTCCGCGTGATCAAGAGCATATTGAGGTTCGCATTGATGAGAAAGTGACGTCAGCCGATGAAACGCGTGCGCTAGGTATTGAGGTGGGTGATTTTGTCAGCTTTGATCCGCGTACAGAAGTGACAGCTTCAGGTTTTATTAAGTCACGTCATTTAGATGATAAAGTCAGTGTCGCAATCATTATCGAATTTTTAAAACAGTATCGTCATCGTGAGGACCGTTTACCACATACGATTCAGTTTTATATTTCGAATAATGAAGAAATTGGTTATGGCGCAAATTCAAGTATTGACCCAAAAGTTGTAGAGTTTATTGCATTTGATATGGGCGCATTAGGAGATGGTCAAGCGTCTGATGAATATACGGTGTCGATTTGTGCACAAGATGCTTCAGGACCGTATCATAAACAACTACGCCATCACCTCGTCTCGTTATGTCAGAAACACAATATCCCGTATAAAGTAGATCTCTACCCATTCTATGCCTCAGATGCTTCAGCGGCGTTAAAAGCAGGTGCAGATGTAAAGCACGGTCTTTTCGGTGCAGGTATTGAGTCTTCTCATGCAATGGAACGGACGCATTTGTATTCGATTAAAGCAGCGCAAGCCTTATTAGAAGCCTATTGTTTTTCGAAATTAGTGTAGTCGCACCACGTCTTGTTGGCGAATTGTAACGCAATACGTTAAAATGTAGAAAGACTACAAGGGTGTTTATGAGGGAAATGAAAAAGATCGTATGTCTTTTAAAGATAATGGAATAAGGGTATATCAGAAAATGTAATATCGCTAAAAGATATAAAGAGAAATAGGAGTATTAAAAATGAAGTTTACAAATTTAACGACGGCAGAATTCGGTACGTTCACGGATAGTATGCCATACAGCCATTTTACACAAATGGTAGGGAACTACGAGCTCAAGGTGGCAGAAGGTGTCGAAACACATCTCGTTGGTATTAAAGATAATCAAAACCAAGTATTAGCCGCTTGTTTATTAACTGCAGTACCGGTCATGAAAGTGTTCAAATACTTTTATACGAACCGTGGCCCTGTGATGGATTATGAAAATCAAGAACTCGTTCATTTCTTTTTTAATGAACTCGCGAAATATGTTAAAAAATACAATGCGTTATATGTCAGAGTCGATCCATACTTACCAATGTTAAAGCGTAACCATGACGGCGAAGTGATTGAACGATTCCAAAATGATTGGTTCTTTGACAAAATGACACAACTCGGCTTTGAACACGAAGGCTTTACAACGGGATTTGACACAGTGAGACAAATTCGTTTCCATTCTGTATTAGATGTTGAAGGTAAAACAGCGAAAGATATACTGAGCAATATGGATAGTTTGAGAAAGCGTAATACGAAAAAAGTGCAAAAAAATGGTGTGAAAGTGCGCTTTTTGGATGAAAATGAGTTACATATTTTCCGTTCGTTCATGGAAGAGACATCGGAAACAAAAGACTTTGTGGACCGCGAAGATGACTTTTATTATCACCGCCTCAAACACTATCAAGATCGTGTACTCGTACCTTTAGCTTACATCGATTTTACAACGTATATACCAGAGTTGAAATCTGAAGAGCAAGATTTCCACAAACAAATTGCTAAAACTGAAAAAGAACTTGAGAAACGCCCAGATAACCCAAAAGCATTGAATAAGAAGAACAATTTAATGCAACAGTTAGAAGCGAATCAAGCTAAAATTCAAGAAGCGGAACAATTACAAGCGAAACATGGTGACACATTACCGATATCAGCAGGTTTCTTTATTATTAATCCGTTTGAAGTGGTGTATTATGCGGGTGGCACAGCAAATGAATTCCGTCACTTTGCAGGAAGCTATGCCGTTCAATGGGAAATGATTAACTACGCAATTGAACACCATATTCCACGTTACAACTTTTATGGCATTAGTGGTCACTTTACTGAAGATGCGGAAGATGCTGGCGTGGTTAAGTTCAAAAAAGGTTATAACGCAGATGTCATTGAATACGTAGGTGATTTTATTAAACCCGTTCAAAAACCGGTCTATAAGATTTATACGACATTAAAACAGCTTAAAGAGAAGATTAAAAGATAAGATGAGTGAAGAGAAGGGGATTTATTGGTATGAAATTTACAGAATTAACAGTTGAAGAATACGACCAATTTGTTCAAAATCCTGCATTAGAAAGCCATTATTTTCAGGTGAAAGAAAATATTGCAACACGAGAAGCAGACGATTTTCAAGTGGTACTGTTAGGCGTGAAAGATGACAACAACCAAGTTTTAGCAGCGAGCTTATTTTCCAAAATTCCAACAGCAGGAAGTTATGTTTATTATTCGAATCGTGGTCCCGTCATGGATTATAGCGATTTAGGATTAGCCGATTTTTATTTGAAAGCATTAGACCAATATTTAAATAGAAACAAATGCTTATACGTCAAAATGGACCCGTATTGGATTTATCAAGTGTATGACAAAGACATTCATCCTATTGGCGACAAAATGCCTAACGATAAACTGGTACAGCTATTTAAGTCACACGGTTATCGTCATCATGGTTTTACAACATCCTATGATACGTCTAGCCAAGTGAGATGGATGGGTGTGTTGGATTTAAAAGGTCACACACCACAAACGTTGAAGAAGCAATTCGATAGCCAGCGTAAACGTAATATTAATAAAGCGACGAATTTTGGCGTGAAAGTAAGATTTCTTGAAGCGGATGAATTTGATCAATTTTTAGAGTTATACCGCGAAACTGAAGAACGTGCAGGTTTTGTGTCTAAAACGGACGAATACTTTAAAAACTTTATCAACACATATGGTCATAAAGCGCTCGTACCATTAGCATATATTGATTTAGATGAGTATATTACGTCGTTGCAACAAAGTTTAAATGACAAAGAAACGCGCCGTGATCAAATGATGGCGAATGAAAACAAATCGGATAAGCAAATTAAGAAAATTGCGGAATTAGATAAACAAATCGACCATGATCAACAGGAGATGTTAAAAGCAAGCGAATTGCGTAAAACGGACGGCTCTGTGTTAAACTTAGCAGCAGGTGTTTATTTTGCGAATGCGTATGAAATTAATTACTTCTCTGGCGGTTCAAGTGAGAAATACAATCACTTTATGGGACCTTACGCGATGCATTGGTTTATGATTAATTACTGCTTTGACCATGGTTATGAGCGTTATAATTTTTACGGCGTATCAGGCGATTTCACTGAGAATAGTGAGGACTATGGTGTGTATCGCTTTAAACGTGGATTCGGTGTGCAAATTGAAGAGCTCGTTGGTGACTTCTATAAACCGATTCACAAAGTGAAATATTTCGTATTTGATGTGTTAAATCGATTGCGCTCAAAAATTAAACGATAAACGAACGATAAAAAGCCCGTACTTTGTGTCATGCAAAGCGACTGGCTTTTTATTTTTGGACGAAAAATGCGCAATTGAAAGATTTTAATGGATATTTTGGCGGAAAGTAGTAAAAATTCGGATTAATTATATTTATGTTATGTCAACCTATAAAATATAATGTGGCTTTAAAACCAGTCATTTAAGCGGTTACTAGAGCAAATATTTGAAGTACAAATACATGTGTTTGAACCGTTAATATACACAGTTCAATCCCATTTTTATAGGATGTAACGTATAGATTTTATATCATGTCGTTGCAACAATGCTTTAATATGGATGATTCAGTCATTAACACCAAAATTCGTATGCATACTATGTAACCGGTTGTAATACATTTTTTTATATTTAAGCTGTGAATATCATTAAGGCACGTTATGACTGAGGATTGGGTTCAGTCAGCATCAATCTGTAGTGATATGTACGTATATGTCGTAAAAATCGTACATAAATCGCACATATATTAATAGATATGTATATATGTAATTAAAGTGCTATATATGCGTTTTATAGCAGTACTAAATTTGAATGCGGTTTTTAGTTTACATAATATATATTATAGGAAGTTGTATATAGATTATCGTTTTGACCCTATTATCTTTAATCAGCGCATCAATAGCATCATCATGTCAACATCACAAAAACCCAATGACTTAAGTATATCACTGGGTTCGTTATCATTATGGACGATGTTGTTGTTCAAAGCGTGCGCGTTCTTTCTCATACTTTTTCAATTGTCGTTTTTTGCGCCAGTCACGTGTCATAAACCATAAAATGAGACTTAAAATTAAGCTCAAGATTGCGACGAACGCTGCAAAACCTAATAAAGGTTCATAATGAATCGGTTTAAAGTTTGGCAAAATAAATGCTAAAGCACCGAGTACAATGAACATGATGATTGCTGTAATGAACCATTTGTTAAGGACAAGTGTACAAAACAATGTTAAAACAACCATGATAAGAAGTGTAATCCAAATATAGTTTGGCATGTCTAAAATGGCCATGTATGAACCTCCTTTTTGTATTTAGCCTTCATTATACTAGATTTTTAATGGCGCGTGTAATGATTTCACATGCAAAAAGATGTTAAAAAACGTTATAATGAGATTAATATATTTTCTAAGGAGGTTTTATTATGTCACAAAAACTACCACAGCGTTCAGAAGTTGCTACAGCAGAAACTTGGGATTTGACGGATTTATATCCTAATTCGGAAAGTTATGAACAAGCGCTGAAATCATTGCCGCAAGAAGCTCAAGCATTTAAAGCGCAATACGAAAACCAACTCAATACTGTCGAAAATATTGAAAAAGGTTTAAATACATATGCGCAATTGCTCGTTGAATTAGAACGTGCGGGTAACTATGCGGAACTTCTCCATAGTGTCGATACATCAGATGCTGAAAGACAACGTTTAAACGCCCTATTTTCTACACAATATGGCAAAGTTTTAAGCCAATTGACATTTGTAGAGTCAGAACTATTAAATCTCGATGATGCTGTGATGCAACAAGCGATTTCAGAGTTAGGTTATGGCTACTATTTAACACAATTACAAAAGAAAAAGCCGCATCAATTGCATCCTAAAGCTGAAGAAGCACTTGCAAGTATGTCAACAGCTTTAGATGTGCCCTATGATATTTATGGTGTGACTAAAATGTTAGATATTGATTTCGGTACATTTGAAGTCAACGGTCAAACATATGACATGGATTATACGACATTTGAAGGTTATTACGAAGATCATGACGACACAGCGCTTCGTCGTGCAAGTTTCCGTCATTTTAGCGATACGCTTAAAAAGTATGAACATACGACTGCTGCAGTGTATAATGCGCAAGTTCAACGTGAAAAACTTGAGGCTGACTTGCGTGGTTATGATTCTGTCATTGAGTATTTATTGGAAGAACAAGATGTTACTTTAGAAATGTATCACCGCCAAATTGATTTAATTATGTCCGACTTAGCGCCAATTATGCGTAAGTATGCGAAACTTGTTCAACAAGCGAATGGTTTAGATGAACTCAAATTTGAAGACTTAAAAATCTCTATCGACCCTACTTTTGAACCAGAAATTACTATTGAAGAGTCTAAAAAATACATTTTTGGTGCATTAGATGTATTAGGTTCAGAATATGTCGACATGCTGCACCAAGCGTATGATGCGCGTTGGATTGACTTCCCGCAAAATAAAGGAAAAGAAACAGGTGCTTATTGTGCAAGCCCTTATGCATCACATAGCTACATCTTTATTTCGTGGACAGGTAAAATGACTGAAGCGTTCGTCTTAGCACATGAACTGGGCCATGCCGGACATTTTACATTTGCCCAAAAGCATCAAAATTACTTACAATCTGATGCGTCTATGTATTTTGTTGAAGCACCATCGACAATGAACGAAATGTTAATGTTAAATTACTTATTTAAAAACAGTAATGATGCGCGTTTCAAACGTTGGGCGATTGCTTCGATTATTTCTCGTACGTACTATCATAATATGGTGACACATTTACTTGAAGCTGCATATCAACGCGAAGTATATCAACGTGTCGATCAAGGTGAATCACTTAGCGCCCCTACTTTGAATGCGATTAAACGACAAGTCATCGAACAATTCTGGGGAGATACTGTGATAATTACAGACGGTGCGGAATTAACTTGGATGCGTCAACCACATTACTATATGGGCTTATACTCATACACATATTCTGCTGGTTTAACTATTGGTACGATAATGGCACAACGTATTAAAAATGAAGGTGAGCCTGCAGTTCAAGATTGGTTGAACACACTCAGTGCAGGTGGAAGTAAGTCCCCTGTGGAATTGGCACAACTTGCAGGTATCGATGTTACAACAGATCAACCACTTAAAGATACGATTGCTTATATTGGCGAATTAGTGGACGAATTAGAGTCATTAACGACTGAAATTTAATATAGAATGAAACCCCTGATTACACATCATCGTGCAATCAGGGGTTTTTAATGTCATGTTTATTTCATTGAAGAACGATTTTGTTTGGGTGATCGACGTAATAAACCAAGTCCTAATAGACTGAGTAAACCACCGAAGATCAAAGCAGATGATTGTGACGATGATTCACCTGTTTCAGGCAACACTTCATCAGTTGTTGATGATTGTTCTGATGCCGTCATTTTGCTATGCCCTTTTTCAGTTGATTCGTGCTGAGGCATAGTTGATGGTTGAGATGGCTTGCGCTCACCTGGTTGCATTTCTTTTGGCATTTCTTTTTCACCAGGGTTCATTGGCTCAGGTTGTGGCGCATCCGGTTGTTTAGGTTCCGGTTTTTCCATTTCTTCTGGGTTCATCGGTTCAGGTTGTGGAACGTCCGGTTGCTTAGGTTCTGGTTTTTCCATTTCGCCTGGCTTCATTGGCTCAGGTTGTGGTACATCCGGTTGTTTAGGTTCTGGTTTTTCCATTTCATCCGGCTTCATCGGCTCAGGTTGTTCGTTTTCTTTAGGATCTTTTGGCTCAGGCTGAGGATTCCAATTTTCTAATGGGAAGAATCCCGCATCAATCGTCATATCGTCGTGAGTAACATCGATATGAGCGATTAAGCCGTCAGAATCTTTTGTAGTATCAGCTGTTGTATGTCGACTTGTTGCTTCATAGCCTTCTGGTACAGCAAATTCAACAATGTACTTGCCTTTTTGAACATTAGTGAACTGGTAGTGGCCATTTTCGTCACTAGTTGTTGTACTCACTACAGTGCCATCAGCCGTTTTAAGTGTGATAATAACCCCTTCAAGACCACGTTCACCTTCGTTTTGTACACCATTATGATCTTCATCACGCCATACAAAGTCACCAATTGTATACGTTTCATCTTGTTGTTTTGGATTCCAATTTTCTAATGGGAAGAATCCAGCGTCAATCGTCATATCATCTTTAGTAACATCGATATGAGCGATTAAGCCGTCAGAATCTTTTGTAGTATCAGCTGTTGTATGTCGACTTGTTGCTTCATAGCCTTCTGGTACAGCAAATTCAACAATGTACTTGCCTTTTTGAACATTAGTGAACTGGTAGTGGCCATTTTCGTCACTAGTTGTTGTACCCACTACAGTGCCATCAGCCGTTTTAAGTGTGATAATAACCCCTTCAAGACCACGTTCACCTTCGTTTTGTACACCATTATGATCTTCATCACGCCATACAAAGTCACCAATTTGATACGTAGCAGGCGCTTCTGGTTGAATGTTGAACTTGTAGTTGTTCTTTGGCGTTAATAAATCAATCACAAGTGGTACTCGATTGCCCTTTTCCGTTTTTGGTTTCTCAACGATAGTGTCTTCTTCAAATGTCATTGTATCGTCATGTTGACCGAATTCAGATTCAAGTTCAGTGAATGTATCAATTTGAGATGATTCTTCAATTGTATCCATTGCACCGTCATGTTGACCAAATTCAGATTCAAGTTCAGTGAATGTGTCAATTTGAGATGACTCTTCTATCGTATCCATTGAGATGTCATCGTACTGACCGCTCACATTAGGATTCATTTCATCCTCGAACTCAATCAACAAGCCATCAGTTGTGTACTCCATCGTGTCCTCTTCTGTTGTATGGTCAGAAAAGGCACCTGTTAACATGCCAGTTGTCGTATCTTCGTCGTATTCAACGACATCGGAGTGATGTACCGTATCTTGTTCACCATAGTTTGTGTCTTCTTCAAACTCTATCACTTCATTTGCATGATTTGACGGTGGGAACGTCGTTGTTTCCTCAAAATCAACAGGTTGTGTATCTTCCATTGTCTCAATGACTGGAGAAGTATTTTCACCACGGTCCTCACCAGACTGTGAAAGTGTATTTAATACAGCACTATCTTCAATCACTTCTAAAACTCCAGTTTGTTGGAAAGTCATTACAGGAGAATAAGTAACAGTATTTTGACTTGTTTCGACTGTTGGACTGAACCCATAAGTTGGCGGTATAGGTTTGTCGTTCCCTTCCCCACTCGCGTTGTTAGAATAGAAAGCAACCCCATTATCCCATGTTAGATTGAAAGAATTACCATACCCCCAATATAAATAGTCGGTATGTTGATTTAAGTTTTGGTAACCTGTTGCATTTGTTCTAAAAGAAAAATCTTTCGCATTACTGTCATAATGCCCTTTATAAACTATCACATAAGGGTGTTTGCCTTCCATATCAAAATTGATTTGATATCCAGAACTGTTGTTGCTGCTTATACTTACTTTGGAAGTGATGTCATTAAATTGCTGGTTATCATTAACATTAGCGTAAACGCTTTGTGGGAGATTCCCGCTACCAACGAACTCATAAACTTTAACTTCACCTGGTTTACCATTTTGTTTTGCCCCATTTATAACAGTTCCTACGATCGATACTGATGTTAATTTATTCTTGTTAGGATTAAATGTCGCATAATGTGTGAATGATTGATCTGCTTTTGATAATTCATCAAGACGACCGTTTAATGTAACACCAGCCGCATTTTTTACGCCGTCAATGTATTTAATGTTGAAATTTTGATTAGTTGTAGTTTGTCCTAAAGTCGATGAAACAGTAATATCACCTTCATCTTGAACCTTTGCGGGGTTAATGAATAGATTTAATGACAATTTACCTTTTAAATTTTCTTTTTGATTTACATAGTCCATAAAACGGTAGCGGACACGATTGTTTTCATTAATTTCCCCGTAAGCAATAATTTGATCATTTTTTTGACTATCCATAATGTGTGGGACTTTTCTAACTGTTGATATCCCATTAGTGTCGACATTGTCACTTAATTGAAAGTCAAAATAATCTCCCGCTTTGATGCCGTTGTCAAATGACCAATTATAATTTAATGTAACACGTTCAGCGTTGTGTGGGTTGACTGCATTTGATTGACGATGATTTGTCGCATTAATCTTTTTATCTTTATTTTGATTTGCAGTAATTGACGATGTTTCTACTTTTACCTTACTCGTTACATCTGTTCCAGTTTCCACATTAACTTCCTTCATATCCACTGGTGCAGTGACTTCTTGTGCTTGTCGTGGTGAAGTTTGTTGTTTACCTGTTGTAGGTGCAGCTGTTTGAGTAACAGGCTTTTCCACGTGTGATACAGGTTGTGCAATTTCTGTCACTTCTGCTTCAGTTTTTGTAACTTCTTGTGTGCTTTCAGGAACTCTAACTTCTTTCGCATTTTCATTTGCTACTGGTGTTGCTTCTTTCGCGACTTCAGTTAAAGCAGGTGTTGCTTCTTGTGTATTTTCAGCTACTGGTGTTGCTTCACTGACTGCTTGTTCTACTACATCAGATGCTCCTTCTCCCTCAGTTTTCATCTGTTCCTTTTCGACATTTTGTGCTTGTGTTGTTGGGCTCACTTCTGAAGCGTCAGCATCATGTGCTTGCCCTACAATAAATAATGTCCCTAATAAGAATGACGCCACGCCAAGTTTATGTTTTCGAATACTATATATGTTTTTATTTGTAATCAATTTCTTTACCTCTTTATCTCTTTATCTCTTTATCTCATGTTTCATACAACATTTATAAACACATTAATCGCTATTATATATTGTTCTGTTTTAAACGACAATATAAAAAAATATGAGTTAATAAATATTTAAGGATTTAAAAAATTAGTTGACTGGGATGAACTAAGTAAATTTTAGTGTAGGAATGTTATGGTAGTAAGGTTTTTTAGCATTTGTGTGGGTGTTTAAGATCAAAAAAAGACTCGCCACTTAAGGCAAGCCTCCCATGAATCATTAACTATTTATTTTCTGCACGTGTCCAACCTTTACGTGTCAAAGTGATTTTACCTGTTTCAATATTGATAAGGCGTTGTTTGTATAAATGACCAATTGCACGTTTGAATGCACCTTTGCTCATATGAAATACTTCTTTAATTGCTTCAGGGCTAGATTTATCCCAGAATGGCAACTCGCCTTCGTATTCCACAAGTAAATTAAATATTTTTTCGCCATCGTCATCTAAACGTTCGTGTGCAAGTGGTAAAAATGAACCGTTTAACTCCCCTTTATCGTTGACGCCGATAATACGGACGTCACATGCTTGACCTAAACGTGGCTCTTCTTGACGTTCTGACTCATGCACAAAAATTTTATAACCGTCTTCTGATAATAAAAATGTGCCAACACGTAATAAACGGTATGGACGTGCTTTCATCATGTGATTGCGCATGTCTTCAAGTTTGTCTGCTGCAACAGGGGTAAACATTTGATGAACTGTCGTTTCTGAAGCGAGACGTGCGAACATTTGTCTGTCACGGTCAATACGCAATGTACATAATACTTCGTCACCTTTTTCTGGCCATAATGACTTCAATTTAGGTAGATCTTCCCACGGTATTAATACTTCACGAGGCAATCCAACATCTACACGAGCCCCATCGCGATCGGTGTTTAACACGCGTACAAAATCATAACGTCCAACAGTAATATCTGGCATGTTTTGAGTCGCAAACAAATCGCCAGCACGGTTAGGATAGACGAAAAAGCTATACGACTCCCCTATTTCTAAATCATCATCTTCATTCACTTCTGATGCATTTAATTTAATTTTTTCTCGGTTTGGACCTTCTAAGTGATACGTAGAACCTTCAAGTGACTTCACTTCTAAAAATTCTATCGTCCCAATAATTTCATTTTCTTTAAATGACATAACGTACTCCTCTTTAATTGATAAGTTATATCTATTATAGCATGTCGATGTGTGATAAGCAGTGAAATAATGAAATCTCTTGAACAACGACAGTGATTTCAGTTGAAACCTTGATAGAAAATACAATAGAAATTAGATTTATAAGGCATTCTCATGATATAATGCATCCATTAGAATAAATGAATTAAAGGAGAAAATGCATGTTACAAGTTACGGATGTAAGTTTACGTTTTGGTGATCGTAAATTATTTGAAGATGTGAACATTAAGTTTACACCAGGCAATTGTTACGGTTTAATTGGTGCAAATGGTGCCGGAAAATCTACTTTCTTAAAAATCTTATCAGGTGAAATTGATTCACAAACAGGTCACGTGTCACTCGGTAAAGATGAACGTTTGGCAGTCCTTAAACAGGATCACTTTGCGTATGAAGATGAGCGCGTGTTAGACGTTGTGATTAAAGGTCATGAACGTTTGTTTGAAGTGATGCAAGAAAAAGATGCGATTTATATGAAGCCTGATTTCAGTGACGAAGATGGTATTCGTGCAGCTGAACTTGAAGGCGAATTTGCTGAAATGAACGGTTGGAACGCAGAATCTGACGCTGCAACATTGTTATCTGGCCTAGGCATTGGTACAGACTTGCACGATAAAACAATGTCAGAGCTTGAAAATAACCAAAAAGTGAAAGTGTTGCTCGCCCAAAGTTTATTCGGTGAGCCTGATGTACTTTTACTGGATGAGCCGACAAACGGTTTGGACATTCAAGCGATCAGTTGGTTAGAAGACTTTTTAATTAACTTTGATAATACCGTGATTGTTGTATCCCACGACCGTCACTTTTTAAATAATGTTTGTACGCACATTGCTGACTTAGATTTCGGTAAAATTAAAGTTTATGTCGGAAACTATGACTTCTGGTATCAATCAAGTCAATTAGCACAAAAAATGGCGCAAGAACAAAATAAGAAAAAAGAAGAGAAAATGAAAGAGTTACAAGACTTTATTGCACGTTTCTCTGCCAATGCATCTAAATCAAAACAAGCAACGAGCCGTAAAAAACAACTTGAAAAAATTGAATTGGATGATATTCAACCGTCTTCACGTCGTTATCCTTTCGTAAAATTCACGCCAGAACGTGAAATTGGTAATGATTTATTATTTGTTGAAAACCTTTCTAAAACCATTGACGGTGAAAAAGTGTTAGATTCACTGTCATTTACGATGAACCCAAATGACAAAGCGGTATTAATGGGCGAAAGTGAAATCGCAAAAACGACACTACTTAAAATTTTAGCCGGCGAAATGGAACCGGATGAAGGCAGCTATAAATGGGGTGTCACAACTTCACAAAGCTACTTCCCTAAAGATAACTCGGCGTATTTTGAAGGCGTTGACATGAACTTAGTAGATTGGTTAAGACAATATGCGCCAGAAAATGAACAAACTGAAACATTTTTACGTGGTTTCTTAGGACGTATGTTATTCAGTGGTGAAGAAGTGAAGAAAAAAGCTAGCGTTCTTTCCGGTGGTGAGAAAGTACGTTGTATGTTAAGTAAAATGATGCTTTCTAGTGCGAACGTATTGTTATTAGATGAGCCGACGAACCATTTAGATTTGGAAAGTATTACCTCTGTCAATGAAGGTTTGAAATCATTTAAAGGGTCTATGATTTTCACATCGCATGACTTTGAGTTTATTAATACGATTGCGAACCGTGTGATCGATTTAGATGTGCCTGGTGGTTTATCGAAAGAAATTTCTTACGAGGCGTACTTAGAAGAAAAAGGGATTTTGAAATCTAAAGCATAAAAATTTTTTAACGGGATGATATCATGTCATCTCGTTTTTTATTTTGAGTGAATCGGATACATATGTAGTTCTCCCCTATTATGTCTACTTGGGTGGCTCGTTTTTTTAGCACCTTCTTTTAACAACACGTTGCTTATAAAAAAATCGACATATGAACCTAAAAGAATGCTGAAAATTTTAGCATTTTCTGTTTACACGTGATGACATTCTATGTATAATGGTATCCATAATAATTGAATAGTTATTGATGAGGCGCATCGATCATAAGTAGATATATTGAAGTCATGTCTGCAAGCATTGTATATCGAAAGGGTGAGATGCCGAAACGAACAGTATTGCAGGTACTTGTTTGTTGGATTCTTTGGTTAAGAGCTAAGAATCTGTCATTATTGTTACAATAATGGAGTGCATCACTTGTATATAGAGTTAACAAGTTCGCACGCCGAGCTTGTTTTTTATTTATCATTTTTGAAACGGTCTGATAACAGTGACTTTCACCCTCTTCAAAAAATGCTCTAGTGACCAACATAAGTGCCCAATGTACTACCAATAGCTCAATTATTATCTAAATTTTAAGAACATTACAATCTTTGTGAATTGAAAAAAATGGAGTGAAGTGGAATGACAAAATTAGCAGTTGTAGGTGCAACAGGATTAGTAGGAACTAAAATTTTAGAAACACTTGATCGTAAAGGTATTGCTTTTGATGAACTCGTGCTTTTTTCTTCGGCACGTTCAGCAGGTCAAGAAGTCACGTTTCAAGGTCAGACGTATATCGTACAAGAATTGACAGATGAAGCAACGGATGGTGGTTTTGATTACGTCTTAATGAGTGCGGGTGGCGGTACGAGTGCGCATTTTGCCCCACTGTTTGAATCACACGGTGCCATTATTATTGATAATTCGAGTCAATGGCGCATGACGGAAGACGTTGACCTTGTCGTACCTGAAGTCAATGCCCCTACTTTTAAAAGAGGCATTATTGCTAACCCAAACTGTTCAACGATTCAATCGGTCGTACCACTGAAACCATTGCAAGAAAAATATGGGTTAAAACGCGTGGCATACACGACTTATCAAGCTGTGTCAGGTTCAGGTATGAAAGGTAAAAAAGACTTAGAAGACGGTCCAAAAGGTGTGGCGCCGCAAGCTTACCCACATCCAATTTATAACAACGTATTACCACATATTGATGTCTTTTTAGAAGATGGCTATACAAAAGAAGAACAAAAAATGATTGATGAAACTAGAAAGATTTTAAATGAACCGACTTTAAATGTTACAGCAACTTGTGTACGTGTACCGGTACAAGATAGTCATAGTGTTCATATGAATGTGACGCTGGACCAACCGGCAACAGTGGAAGCCATCCAAGCACTTTTTGAACAAGATGCACGTGTTGTCCTCGTCGATAACCCAGCCAAAAATGAATATCCAATGGCGATTCATTCAACAGGTCGTGATGAAGTGTTTGTCGGACGTATTCGTAAAGACGATTCGTTAGACAATACATTCCACATTTGGGTCACTTCAGACAATTTATTAAAAGGTGCTGCGCTTAATGCAGTCCAAGTGTTAGAACAGGTACTTCAATTGAAAGGAGCATAAACTATGTCACATATTTTTGAAGGCACAGGCGTCGCTTTAATCACCCCTTTTTCGAATGGAGAAGTGGATTATGACGCGATCAAAAGACAAGTCCAATTTTTAATCGACAATGGTATTCAATCCATCGTGGTTAACGGTACAACAGCTGAAAATCCAACTTTAACAGATGAAGAAAAAGATCGTATTTTAACAACAGTAATAGAAGAAAATGCGCAACGTGTCCCTATTATTGTAGGAACTGGGACGAATAACACGCAAAAATCAATTGAAGCGTCTTTACGTGCAAAGGCATTAGGTGCAGATGCGATTATGCTCATCACACCGTATTACTTAAAAACGAGTCAACGTGGTTTAGTTGCCCATTTTGAAGCGATTGCGAATGCGACAGAACTACCTGTAGTCCTTTATAATGTGCCATCAAGAACAAATTCAACAATCGAAGTGGATACAGTCGTTCGTTTAAGTGCGCATCCATATATCGTTGCGTTAAAAGATGCGACTGATGATTTTAATTATTTAGCAGAACTTCAACAACGCTTAGATACAGACAAGTTTGCATTGTATAGTGGCAACGATGATAATATTGTGTCATATTATAAACAAGGTGGTCATGGTGTCATTTCGGTCGTTGCAAATGTCATCCCGAATGAATTCCAACAAATTTATACAAATGTGAAGGATCGAGCAGCACGCTTTGAACCGATTGCAACCCTTCTTGATGCGATGCGTGTCGATATTAATCCGATTCCGATTAAATATTTGGCAGCGTTAGAAGGCTTTGGGCAATATGAGGTGCGCTTACCATTAGTACCACTGAATGACGAAGAGCAACAACAGTTAAAAGCAGTTTACCAACAATTTAAAGCAGGTGTTCGGACATGAAAATTTTATTAATTGGATACGGCGCAATGAACCAACGTGTCGCACGATTAGCTGAAGCGAACGGACATGACATTGTAGGTGTCATTGCAGGTCGTTCAACGGCGCATGTGCCCTATCCGATTTATCAAAAAATCAGTGAAGTGACAGATGCGGATGTAGCGATTGACTTTTCACATCCACAATTGTTATTGCCATTATTAGAAGAAGATTTCACACTGCCCCTTGTCATTGCAACAACGGGTGAAAAGACACAAATTACTGATAAACTTCAAGCGTTAAGTGATAAAATGCCAGTATTTTTCAGTGCCAATATGAGCTATGGTGTCCACGTATTGACTAAAATATTAGAAGCGGCAGTCCCTTTACTTCAAGACTTTGACATTGAATTAACGGAAGCGCATCATAATCAGAAAGTGGATGCACCAAGTGGTACGCTCGTTAAACTTTATGATGTGATTGAATCGTTACGACAAGATGTCACACCCGTTTATGACAGAAGTCAACACGATGCGAAACGTACGAAAAATGAAATCGGTATTCATACGGTGCGTGGAGGTACGATTGTCGGTGAACATGATGTCTTATTTGCAGGAACAGATGAAACGATTACCCTCTCTCACCGTGCCCAGTCGAAAGATATTTTTGCGAATGGTGCGTTAGGTGCAGCAGAAAAGTTAATTCACCGTCAACCAGGGTATTATACTTTTGATAACTTATAAAAGGAGCGTATAAAACGTTATGGTTAAAAATTTTACAGCTGAAGAAATCATCCAATATATTAGTGATGCGAAAAAATCTACACCGATTAAAGTTTATATCAACGGTGAATTCAGTGACGTGCAATTTCCGGATCAATTTAAAGTATTCGGTTCAGAAAATTCAAAAGTCATTTTTTGTGAAGCATCAGATTGGCACGCATTTTATGAAGAAAATCAAATGCGAATTGAAGACTTAGAAATTGAAATGGACCGACGTAATTCGGCCATTCCATTGAAAGATTTAATCAATACGAATGCACGAATCGAACCAGGCGCATTTATTCGTGAACATGCCGTAATTGGTGATGGCGCTGTCGTGATGATGGGTGCAACGATTAATATTGGTGCCATCGTGGGTGAAGGAACGATGATTGATATGAATGCAACATTAGGTGGTCGTGCAACTACCGGTAAAAATGTCCACGTTGGTGCTGGTGCAGTATTAGCAGGTGTAATTGAACCCCCAAGTGCCTCTCCTGTAGTGATTGAGGATAACGTGTTAATTGGAGCGAATGCTGTTATTCTTGAAGGCGTACGTGTTGGTGAAGGTGCGATTGTTGCTGCGGGTGCCATTGTAACGCAAGATGTACCAGCAGGTGCTGTTGTTGCAGGGACACCGGCGAAAGTGATCAAACAAGCGCATGAAGTAGAAGATTCAAAACGTGAAATTGTCGCAGCGTTACGTCAGTTAGATCAGTAATACATCCACAGGCGCGCTATCATATCTCATATCGGCGCCCTGTTCCAGCGATGATAAACATAACGCTACTTTTTATGAGGACTGGGACATTAAGTTATCCCATCCTCTTCTCTTTTTATACATAATGATGGGAGTGAAAGCATATGAATGAACTTGAATTTGTCACGCAGCATCGTCGATATCTTCATCAACATCCCGAGCTGAGTCTTCAAGAACACGAAACAACACAATACTTACAACATTTTTTAGAGTCATTAGATATTCCATATGAACGCCCTCTTGAAACAGGGATTATCGGTTTTTTAAAAGGCCAAAGTGATGAAACCATCGCTTTTAGAGCAGATATCGATGCCCTACCGATTCATGAACAAAATGATGTCGATTATCGCAGTACAGTAGATGATCGCATGCATGCTTGTGGCCATGATGGTCATACCACAGCGCTCATGCTATTTGCACAACGTTGTAAAGCGCTATATGATAAAGGTGAGTTGCCACATAATGTGTTATTCATTTTTCAACCTGCCGAAGAATCCGGTGGTGGCGCGAATTTATTAATTAAAGCCAACGCATTTGCATCATATAACATTAAAGCAATCTATGGTGTTCACGTCATGCCTTTTGTTGAAGAAGGTTCAGTCGTCATTCGTGATAATGAAATTACGGCAAGTGCGACAGAATTTCGCTTTTTTATTGAAGGTGAATCGAGTCATGTTGCCAACAAAGAACAAGGTAAATCTGCCGGAGAAGCGTTACAACATATTATGGCGCAATTGTCTCAAATTCAACAGTATCATTTGAATGGATTGCAACGAAATATCGTTCATATCGGTCATTTTCATGCGGGAGAAGCAATTAATACCGTTCCGAGCAATGGCTACTTAGAAGGCACGATTCGTACGTATGATATGGATGACTTAAGTATTATTCAAGGACAAATGCAAAAAATTAGTGACAGTGCAGAATTGTTATTCGGCGTGAAATGTGACGTGCGTTTTGCGGAAGGTTATCCACCGACTATGAATGATCCTGCATTGAAAAAATATGTCGTCGAAAGTCTCGAATACAATCAGCTTAATGTAATCGAAAATGAACTGCCCTATTTATTTGGTGAAGACTTCAGTTTTTATGGTCGAATCGCACCGGCATATTTCGTCTTTGTCGGGACACGTAACGAAGAAAAGCAGTTCGTGACAGGTTTGCATACACCGCATTTAAACTTTGATGAACGCATGTTGATTCGTATTGCAGATTATTATGAACGATTGTTAATGAACTACAACGAGGTGGAAGCATGACAGCATTATGGCAAGTCGATTCAGCCCAATTTCTTCAAAATGTGAAACAAGTAACGCAAAATCAATCTGTGATGGCGGTTGTGAAAAATAATGCGTACAATTACGGCTTGGATTTTGCCGTACAAACGTTTCAACAAGCAGGTATTGATACGTTCAGTACGACATCGTTAGTTGAAGCGGTGCGTATTCGAGAGCTGGCGCCAGACGCAACGATATTTTTAATGAATGCGACAGATGAATTTGACCGTTTGAGAGCAAATGATATCCATATGACGTTACCTTCTTTAGCGTTTTATCATACACATAAAGCAGCTTTAGCGGGTGTGAAAGTGCATTTGGAATATGAAAATCTACTCCATCGTTCTGGCTTTAAAACAACAGAAGAATTGCTCGCCGTTTTAGCCGATCACGAGCAGAATCCGGCACCTAAAATGGAAATTACTGGTTTGTGGACGCATTTCGGTTATGCGGATGAATTTGATGTCGACATGTATGAACAAGAACGTGAGGCATGGTTGGCTATTGTGGAGACACTCGTGCAACAACGAGGGTATCATTTCGACCTCATTCATGCTCAAAATAGTGCCAGTTATTATAGAGAAGGCCAACGTCTATTTAATCATCATACACATGCACGTATCGGTATTGCGCTATATGGTTCGCGTCCCTACTCGAGTCTGTCAGTTGATCGCATTACACAAGCATTGACCGTAAAAGCCAATGTGGTTCAAGTGCGAAATGTCCAACAAGGCGATCATTGTGGGTACAGTTTTGCTTATACCGTAGATCAGCCGCATACACGTTTAGCGGTTGTAGATGTCGGATATGGAGATGGCATTTTACGGACAAGAGCGCAACATGATGTCTCGATTAATGGCAACCGTTATCCGATTCGTGCGCTCATGATGAGTCATATGTTTGTGGAAGTAGATGACACAGTATCAGCGAAAGATAGCGTTATTTTATATAGTTCAGATTTGCGTATTGATGACTACACGTTTAAAGGTGTTGGCGCTAATTCTGAACAACTCAGTGCATTAAATTTGAATTCGTTAATAAAGGAGTATGTTTAAATGACAGTTAGTTACAATCAAAATGGTGAATTAACATTGGGAGGAACAAGTTTAAAAACGTTAGCACAAAGTTTCGGTACGCCGACAATTGTGTATGATGAAGATCAAATTCGTCAACAAATGAGACGTTATCACAGTGCTTTTCAACAAAACGATATCGGCTATGTGTTATCTTATGCCTCAAAAGCATTTACATGTCTTCAAATGGTTAAACTTGCGGCTGAGGAAGATTTCGAATTAGACGTCGTATCAGAGGGAGAGCTTTACACAGCATTAGAAGCAGGCTTTGATCCACAACGCATTCATTTTCATGGCAACAATAAAACGAAACATGAAATTCGTTATGCCCTTGAAAGTGGTATCGGCTATTTCGTTGTTGATGCATTAGATGAAATTGACCTCATCGAACAGTATGCGACAAAACCTGTAGATGTACTGTTGCGTGTGAATCCAGGTGTTGAAGCACATACGCATGAATTTATCCAAACCGGACAAGAGAAAAGTAAATTCGGTCTTTCTTTAAAACATGGGCTCGCTTTAGAAGCAGTTGAAAAAATCCGTAACACTCATAATATCGTGTTGAAAGGCATTCATTTCCATATCGGTTCGCAAATTGAAGAAACAACGGGAATGATTGAAACGGCTAAAATGGTGCTGAATTGGCTCGACGAACATGCAATTGCGATCGATTTACTCAATTTAGGTGGTGGCTTTAGTGCGCAATACGTTGAGGCTGACCAATCATTCGACATTGAAGCAAGTATTACAGAGATTGTACAAGCGATTAAAGCAGAGTGTCAGCAGTTAAAATACCCTATTCCGACATTGAGTATTGAACCAGGACGTTCTATCGTTGCGGAAGCGGGTGTAACGCTATATGAAGTTGGCACAATCAAAGACATTCCTGGTGTCAATAAGTATGTGTCTATCGATGGCGGAATGAGTGATCACATCCGCACAGCTTTATACGACGCGAAATATCAGGCTTTATTGATTAATCGTAATGAAACACCTGATGAAACAGTTACCATTGCAGGAAAACTGTGTGAATCAGGCGATATTATTATTCATGAAGCACAATTACCTTCTAGTGTAAAACGAGGCGATTATTTAGCAATACTAACGACAGGTGCGTATCACTATAGTATGGCTTCAAATTATAACCAAATGCAGAAACCAAGCGTCTTCTTTGTGAAAAATGGTAAAGCAAGAGAAGTCGTGAAACGTCAATCGTTACGTCAATTGATTATTAATGATGTGAAATAAGCACAATTCATGGTATGAGGCAATGAATGTTTGCTTCGTTAGATAGATACTTTTGACATGTTGATTTAATGTAATGATAAAAAAGAGCACCTCACCTTTTTATCGGTTAGGTGCTTATTTAGGTTTAATTCCGAATACTAAATATTCAAACGCTTCATCTGTTAATTCTGAAAAACCTTCTGGCGGATCAATCGGTTCAATAAGAAGCATTCTGATAACAGGATAAAAACATTTATAAAAACAAAAAAACAGCGAAGCGAACTTCACTGCTTTTTTCTAAGTCAATATTGCATCTATTTATTATAGTTTAACAACGTTTGCAGCTTGAGGACCGCGGTCGCCTTCAACTACTTCAAATTCAACTGATTGACCTTCATCTAATGATTTGTAACCTTCTTGGTTGATTGCAGAGAAGTGTACGAATACATCGTTTTCTCCTTCTACTTCGATAAAACCAAAACCTTTTTCAGCGTTAAACCATTTTACTGTACCTTGTTTCATAATCTGTGAAACCTCCAAGACTAAAATTCAATATGCGCTATTCGCATATTACAAAAAATACTGATTCATTCTTTATACTTTCGATAAATAAAAACTGAAAAATATTCTTTGCAATATGGAATAATGCCATTGCTTACCCCTATTATAAGGTAATGTGACAATATTTGCAATATAGAATTTAAAATTTATTGATTAGTCTATAATTGGCAAATTCAAATATATTTTTTCGTTTTTTAAAGTAATGAAGCTATAAAAAATCTGTAAATCTTCATCACAATCTTCACAAAAGTTTAAATCACAATTATTATAAAATGCATAAATGTTATGTTTGCCAACAATAAAATTGTCATAATCTGTTTTGGCTTGTTGAATCATGCGTTGATACGCTTGTTCAAACGCTTCAAAGGTCTCAAATTTTTGCGAATCAATGATGTGTTCTGGCCAATCATCGAATAACCACCAACCTTCATAGTCTGCACGAATCTTAGCAACTTCCCACATAACTAACGTCCCCCCATATGTAAAAAAAGTCTTACTAAAGAAGATAGTATCTTTAAATTTAAAAAGCAAGCTAAAAGACCTAGAAATAAGTGATATGAAACTTAAATATTAGTCTTTTGCACTGAAAATACTTATAATTAAGTGGAGGGGTGAAATGTATGAAACATTATTTAATCCGAGTATACGGACGTGTTCAAGGGGTTGGATTTCGTTATTTTACTGAACGCTTAGCTTTGAAGTACCAAATCAAAGGTACAGTGAAGAATATTGAGGATTATGTAGAAGTGCACGCACAAGGTGATGATACGTCACTTGAATCCTTCACACAAGCAGTCATTAATGGCGCTTCCCCTGTTTCACGTGTCGATACTTATACAATAGATGAACTTGAAATTAACGAGCAATATCAAAACTTTAGAGCGATTTCATAAAGGAAGATGAATATGAGATATTTATTATCGAGGGTTTGGGGTGCCGTAGTTGGCGTGCCTGTTGCAGTTATCGCCTTTTTTACAAGTGTCATTTTAGATTTTACATTTTTAATAGATTTTGTCATCGGCATCGCAGGTTTTGTAGTCGGTTATGTCCCTACACAGCGTTTGACGTCACGTGCCTATTTGAAAGAAATGAATTTGACACGTAAAGATTATCACTATATTATGCATCAAATTAACTTAGTTCAAAGCAAAAACAAGCGTATTTTAAAGTCGTTTATTAAAGTTAGATCGATACAAGATTTTAAATTAGTGAATGATATTTACCGATTATCGCGTACAATTAATTCAGCCATTAAACAACGACCTTTTCAGTTTTTTAATATTGAAAGCTTTTATTATTCGCATATCGATAATGCGTTAAACCTAATTGAAAGTTATACGCGGCTTGCTAAAATGCCACTTAAAGCAGACAACGAGCGACAAATGCTACAGCAAACACGGATTACTTTAGAAGAAGTGAAGCGGACACTCATTGCAGATTTAAAGCAAATTAATGCGCAAGATTATGAGCAGTTGGATACTGAAATGCGACTCAATGAAATATACCAACGAAGAAATGTTAAAGAAATGGAGAATGATTCATGATGTCAAATGATCTCGCGAATGAAACTAGTACACATCCATTAGATGCCTATTTTAATGATTTTGATCATCCAAAAACAGGAGCAGTGACGGAAGTAGAAACAAAAGCGCTAAACGAACATTTTAACGACCAAGACCGTCAAAAAATTCAAAGTTTAGCAGAGCAAATCGAACCGTTAAATCATGATAGTTTATTGAAATTCGGTTCAAATGCACAAACACATCTTTCTCATTTTTCGCATCAAATGTTAGATGAAATTCAGTCGAAAGATGTGGGTCCGATTGGCGAGACTTTGGAACAGTTGATGAAAAAGTTAAAAGAAGTGAATCCAGATGAGCTATCGCAACAAAATGACAATTTCCTCAAAAAATTGTTCAAACGCTCAAAAAATTCGATGCAGCAACTTTTTTCACGTATGCAATCTGTAAGCGCACAAGTCGATCGTATTTCGATAGAGCTAGATAAGAATAAAGGATTGTTAATGAAAGATATTCAACTGTTGGACGGCTTGTATCAACAAAATAAAGACTATTTTGATGTTTTGAATCTTTATATTGCAGCGGCCGAACAAAAGAAAAAGGAAATTGAACAACAGGTGTTGCCAGAGATGCGTCAACGAGTGAAAGATGCTGATGACCAAATGGCAGTGCAAGATGTTGCGGATATGGAACAGTTTGTCGACCGTCTTGAAAAGCGAATTTATGACTTGAAATTATCACGCCAAATATCATTACAATCAGCGCCCCAAATCCGAATGATTCAAAATGTCAACCAAGCATTAGCAGAAAAAATACAAAGTTCGATTTTAACAAGTATTCCATTGTGGAAAAATCAAATGGCGATTGCGTTAACACTGCAGCGTCAACAAAAGGCAGCGACAGCACAAAAGCAAGTAACAGATACGACGAATGAAATTTTATTACGTAATTCTGAAATGTTGCGTCAAAATGCGCGTGTCACTGCAGAAGAAAATGAGCGCGGTATTGTTGATATCGAAACATTGAAGACGACACAAGATAATATTATTCAAACGATTGAAGAAACATTGCAAATTCAACAAGAAGGCCGTGAAAAGCGTCAGCAGGCTGAGAAAGATTTGCTTGCGTTAGAATCAGATTTAAAAGCGCGTTTAACTACAGCGAAAGACCAGCGCGACAGTCAGTAAAGATGTATAAAAAACAGGCTCGGACATTCAGTTGCCAAGCCTGTTTTTGTGCTAATAGACATGATCATCTGTTGTTTTGCGATCAAGTTCATAATTTTCATCTTTTCTCGATTCAGAAACATATTCACGCATTCTCTCTTTATCTGGTGTCAGTGTTAAGCCGAGATGACGTCGTTCTAAATTGGCGTCTTTATAGAATGATATGAGCATCAATATAATGACGATGCTAAAGGGTAACGCCGAAATAATCGCCGCTGATTGTAATGCGCCTAAGCCTTCCCCACCACTTGATAATAATAAAACAAAGGCGATGAGTGAGAGTAATAAGCCCCAAATGACTTTTACACGTCCTGTAGGTGTTATGGAACCATGTGATGTTTGCATGCCGAGTACGAAAGTGGCTGAATCTGCAGAAGTGATAAAAAATGAGCCTACGAGTAACATCGCAATGACAGATAATATCGGTCCGAGTGGTAATTCATTAAATATGCCAAACAGCTGTGTTTCTGGAGTCATTTTGAAGAGTTCTGGTGTAGCTTTTGCGACCTCGATACCTGTAACACCAAAGACGCTGAACCATAAAATACTCACAAGTGTAGGGACTAATATGACCGCAATCACAAATTCTCTCACTGAGCGCCCTTTTGACACGCGTGCAATAAAGATACCTACAAATGGACTCCAACTCATCCACCAGCCCCAATAATAAATGGACCAACTTTCAAGCCACTTTGCTTTATTAGGATTAAGCGGTGCGACGTCGAGACTGTTAAAGATAAATTCATCAAAATAAAGGCCTGTTGCTGACGTCATGATTTTGAAAATTAAAATGGTTGGACCGACGATTAATGTAATCAACAGTAAAATTCCGGCAAGACCCATATTTAAATTACTCAAATATTGAATCCCTTTGCTCAGACCGCTCCAAGCTGAAATGAGAAAGAGCACGGTAACGATAAGAATGATGAGGGATTGCACCCAAATATTTTGTGGCACACCGAATAAATAATTCAGACCACCGTTAATTTGTAACGTCCCGACACCGAGTGAAACAGCGACCCCAATAACTGTCGCAAACACAGCGAGTACATCAATAACGATGCCTAATGTACCATCTACTTTATCTCCAAATAATGGACGAAGTGTTTTAGAAATGAGCCCGTCTTCATTTTTTCTAAATTGGAAATATGCGAGCGATAGTGCAACGATTCCATACATGGCCCAAGGATGTATCCCGTAATGGAAAAACGCTGAACGCATCGCATCCATTATCGCCGCGTTTGTTTCAGGTTTCGCATTCGGTGGTGTTAAATAGTGTGTCATCGGTTCAGTGGCGCCATAAAAAACGAGACCAATCCCCATTCCCGCACTAAATAACATCGCGAGCCAAGATATTGTTTTGAACTCCGGCTCATCATCGGGTTTTCCTAAACGCAATTTCCCTATTGGACTAAAAATAAGAAATAGACTGAAAAACACAATAAACGTCATCGTAATCATGTAGTACCAGCCAAATGTGTTAATAATCCAACTGCCGATTTGTCCTGACACTTCACCAAATTGCTTTGGGAAGAACACACCTAATAACACCATCAGGAACACAAGAATGGCAGAATACAAAAATACTTTTGACAATTTTTGGTTTTCTTTCATAAAAAATGAACCTCTCCTTTAAACATAAGTCATCATCTGCCAACTTTAATATCACAATAGTGCTTTAAATGAACAGTGACAGTTCCAATGTCCTCACTTTTTTCATACATGCGGCGAGTCAAGAGAACGTCATATGGATTTAAAGTACGATTGCAAAATTCTAAAAGGTAGCCATGAAAATTAAAAGTTGAAATAAAGTTGTGAAGTAAACAATATCGTTCAACTTTTTTCATTTACCCCCATATCCATAAAATAAACGTCATTTACAAATCATTGGGCTCAATTGATTAGGTCTTAAGTTAAAGGGCATACAATGGGGTCATTGCATGTTGAGAGGTAAAGTTTAAAGAGGAATGGGAAGGGACATAAAAATTTCAAGTCTCAATCCATTCATATATTTTTGACTGATTAAATGATTTTAAAGTAGTTGGAAAATGAGGATGAATGGATAAAACATTGATGCTATTGATTTATTGATTTCATAAACTTGCCCTCAGTTTCGCTGTGTTTAATATAAGATTGCCCAGAAGGCTGAGACTCCTGAGGGAATGCGTGCATACTGCTGACAGTCGCTTCTTTACTTTAATAGTGGTTGCTGTTTATCGCAGTAGCTGTCTGACTTCTCAACGTATACACTTTTGAGAAGTCTAGTCAGCCTTGCGGGGGCAGTACGACGAAATCTTTGTTACACATAAAATTTCTGTACTGCTTCCAAAATCCACAATGAATGGGTGCGCTGGGAATCAATAAACGGTGTTCCAAAAGCAGGATTTTCGACAGAACTCCCGCGATTTCGGCAAAATTTGGAAATCAATTTTGCTCATCGCTCGGTTCTGCTCAAATCCTAAGCGTTTTTGTCACAACCTCCCCTCAGCCCCTAGGAAACGCGAAGCCATGAAGGCAATCTAAAGCCACAAGACATAGGGAGGGCAAGTTTAACAAAAATATTGCATCAATAGCATCAAAAGTTTTCAAGCCCCATCCCTTTGGTATACACAACAAAATATAGTAAAGGAGCTGAGGAAACTTAATGTCCCAGCTCCGTTTTGTTAATGAGTTAAGCTTATTCTTTTTCGTACACGATGATATCAGAGTTTTTCATAAATGCCCCAATAATGTAACCGATAATCATCGTAATGACAGCGATTGGGAACCACTCTAATGAATGTTCATGTAATGGCAATTGATTGATAAAACCAATTTTCGCCCAACCATTGGCATTGATAACGCTTAGAATCGATTCAATCGTTACAACTGCGACAGTAATTTGTTGTGTAATCGGACGAGTCGGTACAAGACGTGCGATTAAAATTAACAATACTGTTGTAATAGCGATTGGATAAACGATCAATAATACAGGGATTGAAAGTTTAATTACTGCATTTAAACCTAAGTTCGATAAAATAAAGCTGATGATTGTAAAGATAAAGACATAAACTTTATATGAAATTTTAGGTAAAATACTGTTGAAATATTCACTTACTGATACGATCAATCCACATGCTGTCGTTAAACAAGCCAGCGCTACGATAATACCGAGTAAATATTTTCCTAATGAACCAAAACCTGTATCTGCCATCGTAATGAGCAAGTAAGCACCGATGTTTTGGTCATTTTCAACTAATTTTTTCATTGTTTCTTCAGGAATAATCATGTGGTTACCGATGAATCCTAAAGAAATGTAAATGACTGCTAAAGCGATGGCAGCAATGATACCTGCCATTGCTGTTTGTTTGAAAATATCATTCGCGTGTTTAATGCCTGTCGCTTTAATTGCATTCACAACAATCATTGAAAACGCAATTGCGGCAATCGCATCCATCGTTAAATAACCTTCAGTGAAACCTTTTGAGAAGCCACCTAGCGCGGAAGTATATACTTCAGGCTTCGCAGTGTTTTGTGCACTACCTCCAAAATCTACAAAACCTTTAATAATCATCGCAATAATCGTGATTAAAAGTAGCGGTGTTAAAATGGCACCGATACGGTCAACGATTTTTCCAGGATTCAAACATAAGTACAACACGATTAAGAAATAGATCACTGAGAAGACGAACAACCAAACAGGACTACTCGAATGAATGATCGGTGTCACAGTCATCTCGAAAGACGTTGATGCTGTACGTGGAATGGCAAATAGCGGTCCAATTGTTAAATAAATTGAGACTAAAAATACAACTGAGAAAACAGGGTGTATTTTGTTAATTGAACCAATGTACCCTTGTTTATCAAAGGCACCTACCATCACGCCCATTAATGGTAGACCAATCCCCGTAATGACAAAAGCTAAAATTGACGGCCAAAAGAATTGTCCACTTTCCAGTCCTAAATTTGGTGGGAAAATCAAGTTCCCTGCGCCAAAAAAGATGGCAAATAACATAAACCCAATAAATAAAGTGTTTTTATTCATAATGCTGCTCCTTAAAATTCCTAAATAAATATGATTCATTCTATCACAAGAACATGTAACCGTCTATAAAATTTCTGAAAATTTGAAAATTGTTGTTACAAAATAGGCAAAAAGAACTAAAATGATTTCAATAACAACTTTTTCAGTAATGGTGAAAGTAAGCTTGGCAAATGTTCGACACCTTCAACAAAGATGGCATATTGCCCGTAAATGTTATGGATCGTTTGTTCGATGGATTCAGTTATGGGTTCTTGACTTAAAAAGACGTTGAACACTTCGATGCCAAGTTTGCGTGAGTTTTCAACAGCTTCATACGTATCCAAAATGCCATCTTGACTATAGTTAAACGCAGAAGGTTCACCATCCGAAAAGACAATAAGAAAACGCTGTTGTTCCGAACGAGACAATAAACGATCACTTGCAACCCGAATTGCGACCCCATCACGATTATCGTCTTGCGGTGTGAGTGACATAATTCTCAGTGCTTCGGTATTGAAAGTTGACTGATGGTAATTAATAATCTCATCAATGATATTCGGTTGATATTGTGCATCTGCATCAAACGCATCTTCATTAAACGCAAGTATTTCATGCTTTACATTGAGTGCTTTCAATGTTTCATGGAATAGTACAACACCTTTGATCGTCTCATCCATTTTGTCGTGCATGCTCGCTGATGCGTCAATGAGTAACGTAAAAGTAGCGTCAAAAGTCCGGCTCTGGTCAGCTTTTTTATAAAATAATTTGTACTCATCATCTATAAACCAATTGAGCAAATTACGCTGCAAACGCCCTTTCGTTAAATTCGTACGCACATCTTGATATTCACGATCAATCGTCTTTTTAATAATTTGAATAAGGTCTTTGATTTCAAATTGAACAGATGTTTGTACTTGGCGATAACTTTCAATGTATTCTGGCAAAATATCAGGCACGTGCCACTTGATATCGACATATTGGTTAATACCTTTGAGACTTAGTAATGCATTTGAAGGCCCTTGTTCGCCACCTTCTTGATCATCTAACGTATCATTGGAACCTTTGCCTTTTTTACTCATCATGTCTGTCATATCATCAGTGCTGTCACCTTCACGTGCACTATCATCACCTAGCACATCACTGTTTTCGCCTTCATGAAGTTCCATTTCAAGATAAGCGCCACCAGCAGATTCGCTATCGATATTTTTAGACTCAATTTTTTCAGTTTCGACATCGTCCTCTTCCGCTCCGTTATGCTGATCCGTATTTGCAGCATCGACACGTTTCAAATCTTCAAGAGTCAACTGGCATAATGCTTCATAGACGTGACGTGGGATGTGATAATACTCGTTTAACATATCTTCGTCTAACCAGTCATCCACTTGATACATAATCCGTTGCGTTAAATACATCGTTTCTTCACTTGACTGAAGTTGAAAAGCATCTGGCAAATATTGATAAATGAATTCGAGTGTCGGCTGAAGGTCAGGATGAATATGCGGAATGGTATAAAAATCATCACGTAAAAATGAATATTCTAAATTTAAAAAGAACAAATCTGTAAATAATGTTTTCGTTTGATACACATTTATTTGTGATGCACTGTATTGTTGACGCGTTTGCTTACGAAGTTGAATCAATTTTTGTGTGCGTGGACGTTCGCGTTCAATTAAACTTAAAATACGCATCTCTTCCATCATCTTAAACAGTTGACGATAGAGTTTCGGATGATGGAACCCTTCTTCATTCGCCACGACTTCATTGACGATTTGTGGGTCCATATGAAAATAACTATAAGTCGCCAGTAAAACGTCTGTCTTCAGTCCGGTATGTTCAATATGCTCAGGTCGATGGGCCCAAAAAGAACTACAAATGACTTCATCATTGATAGCATCATAATAAGGAAATTTGTGGACTTTGACTTGTGTATTCGGATCTTTCAACAACAGCCGTGCCAAATCTTGTAACATCATCATTTTCATGGCATCGAGTTGTTCGTCGTTAAACATGATAAAGCGATCGCTCATAATATCACCTTCTAAAAGTTAAGTTCTACCGCATTCATTATCGCTTGTTGTTCACGTTCATCTTCTAATTTGTCAATGATACTACGTTGAATCGCGCGTTCAATCGGCATCACTGTCGCTAAATCGCTCATATCAATTAATGCACGAATACTTGCTGCTTCTTCAGACAATTGTCCTTGTTGTGTCATCGTACGTAAATCAGCATTAAATTTAATAATTTGGTCAATTAATGGATCGTCTTGCAATAAACTTTGCGCCTTGATGACATCATGTAAAGTTTGGCCGTCAATATAATCTACATTAATCACGACGAAACGGTTTTTTAATGCCTCATTCATCGGTAGTGTCCCAACATAGCCTTCATTAATGGCTGCTATGACTTTAAAACCAGGCGCCGCTTTAATCACTTCACCTGTAAATGGGTTGGTCAATTGACGACGATAGTCCAACACACCATTTAAAATTGGTAACGTTTCCGGTTTCGCCATATTGATTTCGTCGATGTATAAAATATGACCTTCACGCATCGCACGAATAACTGGACCATCGATAAAAACAATCTCTTGATGGCCTTGATCTGATGTTTTAATCGTTTTAAAGCCGAGTAAACTTTCTGCATCTAAATCAACAGAACAGTTAATTTGATGCATCGGTAATTCAGTCATTTCGCTCAATGTTTCAGCTAATCTCGTTTTCCCTGAACCAGTGGGCCCTTTTAGTAATATGTTTTTATTCAATTCGAACAACTTGATTGCATCTCCAAGAACAGTTTCATCGGAGTTAATATAACCAGTAAATTCCTTAACCATTGTCATTTCCCTTTCTATTTAAGTGCATGAAAAAAGACGTGAGTACCGAGATACCCCCGCTTTTTGAAATTTTAAATCGTGATAACACAAGAAGTGCTTATACTTCTTCAAAATAAGTTTTGTAATAACCGCCGACGTGACCTGAGTTATCAATAATTTGATAGTATTCTTCAGTTTCGTTAACGACATCATATGTTTGTCCAACAGTTAACATATCGCTGACAGTAAATTTCTTTGCATCTGTATGAACGACTTTCACCTTTTTAAGTGGTGTACGCGTTTTCCAAGTTTCATGTAACATAGTTTAACTTCCTTTCGTTGCATGCGCTAATGTTAAAATCAATGCTAGCCCGCTAATATCATTGACACGAATCGAACGCGTCTCATGTTGCTCATTTTTAAGCTGTTGAAATGGGATATCGTGATGTGTCAGTTGATTCAACGCATTATTAAATTCGTCTTCGTGTTGTGCCGTAAATTCGAGTTGCTCAACGATGCCGTACGGTGGGATTTGTATAGTGTCTGTTTGATAAATATGAACTTCAGCACCTAATCCACCGCCCTCTCCTTCCATAACTACGACAGATTGATTGGCTTGAGGTGAAGTGTATTCAGCAATAGGGTTAAAGCCAAATAAATCACTTAATAACGTCATCGTCACAGCCGGTTCATGTGTGCGCAACATCACTGGGCCGAGTCCTTGTAATTGATGTAGCGGACTGACAGAACTCTCTTCACTAGGCATTCCCAGTCCAATGCCGACATTCGCTTCGTCTGAAAAAATATTGAAATGTTGGTCATTGGCATCAGAAAATTGTATCCATTGATGACCATTCAAAAGAGCAGGCCCTTCAAATGGATGTTGCTGTGCTTTTAAAATGGCCATATATTCATCAATACCCTCGTTACTCGGTGTACGTAATGCCACACTTTCAAAATGTTGATGCGCCGGTTCAATCGATTCTGCTATTTCAACAAACTGAAGGCGTGTACCAGGGCTGCGTTGTGCATCTCCAAATTGAACACGATTGCCCTTTCTGTGGTACGTCATACCTAACATATTATGGAATAAATCAATCGTTTTGTCTATACTTTTAGTGCCCAATGTCACACTACGAAACTGCGCCATTTGATCTCACTCCTCTTTGTTTTTATTATAACGTAAATAAAGTATGGAAGGAATCAGATGACATAGCTTTAAAATTTGAGTATCGTACCAGCAACAATAAAAGCGATACCTGCCACAATATAAATCATTTTCGAACGATTAAACTTTAAAGTATCGAAGGCAAATAAGACTAATAATCCTGTCCCAATGAATTGGAGAACTGGATAATAATGAAGATAACCTAATAAACTTGCGACGATTAACCCTAATTCTGCAATCATATTAATTACACCGATAATAATAAGTATATAAACAAATTTATCACTCATCGTTGACACCCTTTTCTTTAAAGTGTTGTTTTTATTCATTGTAATACAAAAATCCCAATTGTGGCACACCGTAATTTTATCAAAAAATTTATAAAACGTTTTACTTTTTGTATTTCTTTAAACTTACCCTCTCGTATGCAAATATAATGAAAAATTGCCAAGATGGATAGGAACATTTTAAGAAAACAAACTCATTAGAAAAATAATTAGAAACTAACTTTGAAAGAAGATTTGATTAAAGAGAAGTAAAATTTGATGAATTCTGTGACTTAAGCACCGCTCCTGTTTTTTGGTACTCATATGAGGAGAAATTGCCAAGGTGGGTGAGACTCCCGAGGGATCAGTCATTAATATTCAAAAAGGCAAAAACAATTATTTTAATAACCATATGATAAAGGGTTGTAAAATTTTGATATGTTTTAGTATTCATTTGATAAGACCTTCCATTTTATCCGTATGCTAACGTAAAATTGCCAAGATGGCGAGACTCTTGAGGGATGAGCTGAACCGGAAAATCCACCAACGCTTCAACCAATGTAACAGTACAATAAAAGCGTTGGTTAGTTGAAGGTTCAGCCCCTAAGAACGCGAGCCAATCTTGGCAATTGTAAAAATAAGTACATACAAAAGAGGGCAAGTATAGCAAAACTAAGAATCAAATCATCAAAATTTTGCCTTGCCCTCTTAATCAAATATAAATTAAGACTCTAATAATAAATCTTCTGGGTTTTCAATTAACTCTTTAATCATTTTCAAGAAACTTACGGCTTCTTTTCCATCGATAATTCTATGGTCATAACTTAATGCGATATACATCATTGGACGGTTTTCAATCTTATCTTGATCAATCGCAACCGGTCTCGTAATAATAGAGTGCATACCTAAAATTGCAGCTTGACTACCGTTGATAATTGGTGTAGACATCATTGAACCGAAAATACCACCATTTGTAATTGTGAATGAACCATTCATCATGTCATCCAATGTCAATTTATTATCGCGTGCTTTTGCCGCTAAGTTGGCAATTTCTTGTTCGATTTCTGCAAAGTTTTTCTTATCGCAATCTCTTACGTTCGGTACGAGTAAACCGCCTGGTGTCGATACGGCAATACCGATATCGTAGTATTGTTTTGTTACCATGTAGTCGCCATCGATTTCAGCGTTCACTTCAGGGTAACGTTTCAATGCGGCAACCGCTGCTTTTGTGAAGAATGACATGAAGCCAAGTTTCGTACCGTCATGATCTTCCATAAATTTGTCTTTTTTACGTTTACGGAGCGCCATCACATTCGTCATGTCTACTTCATTGAATGTCGTTAACATTGCAGTGTTATTGCTTACTTCTAATAATTTTTTAGCTGCAGTTTGTTTTCTACGACTCATTTTTTCACGAATGACTGGTTTTGATGGTGTTTTAGGTGCTTGTGGTGCAGCAGCTTCTTTTTCTTTAGATTGAGCAGCGCCTGTTGATTTTTGTTGTGAGCCACGTTCAACATCTTCTTTACGAACGACATCATTTGCTTTGCCATTCACTTCACTTAAGCTAATGCCTTTTTCACGTGCCGCGCGACGTGCTGAAGGTGTTGCATTAATACGTTCGTTTGAAGAACTGCTTTGGCTTTCTTTGTCTGAAGATGACTTTTCTTCTTTTTGCGCTTGTTTGTCTGACGCCTGTTGTTCTGATTGATTTGACGCGTCTTTTGAGTCAGCTTTTGAATCATCACTTGAAGGTTGAGCAGCGCCACCTTCACCCACTACTGCAATGGCTTGGCCGACTTCTACTGTGTCGCCTTCTTCAGCAAGTAATTCTTGAATTGTACCTTCTTCTTCAGAAACCACTTCGACATTCACTTTGTCTGTTTCTAATTCAAGGATAGCTTCACCTTTTTCAACAGTGTCACCTACTTGTTTTAACCATTCTGCAATGGTACCTTCCGTAATCGATTCTGCTAATTCTGGAACTTTTACCTCTGCCATTTTTTATATGCCCCCTAAATATTTAAACTATTTTCAATGATATTATTTTGAACAAGTTTATGAATTTCACCATCACCCTCGGCAGGTGCAGCTCTATGTTTTCTACCGTGATAAGTCAATTCGTATTGATCGCCAACGATGTCACTCAACATTGGATAAGCATAATGCCATGCCCCTTGGTTTTGCGGCTCTTCTTGAACCCATGCGACTGTTTTAAGGTTTGGAAGTGTTTCGAGAATTGATCGAATTTCTTCTTCTGGGAAAGGATAGAGTCGTTCAACAGCTACAAGTAAAATCGATTCGTTTGGTGATTCAGCTAATTTTTCTTTCAAGTCGATAAACATTTTGCCTGATGCGAGAATGACTTTTTTAACCTTTTTAGCTTCGTGTGCTTCTGGGAGAATTGGTTCAAATCCACCAGATGTAAATGCACTGATTGGTTGCGCTACTGTTTTATTACGTAATAAACCTTTTGGAGACATGACAACTAATGGTCTCATTGCGTCAGTTCCTAGGCTTGCTGCTTGGGCACGTAATAAGTGGAAGTAGTTGGCTGAACTTGATAAGTTACAAATCGTCATATTGTTTTCAGCTGCCAATTGTAAGAAACGCTCTAAACGTGCTGATGAATGTTCAGGTCCTTGTCCTTCAAATGAATGTGGTAACAAGAACGTTAAACCTGAAGATTCACCCCATTTTGCATTACCAGAGAAAATGAAGTTGTCAAAATACATTTGCGCCATATTCGCGAAGTCACCAAACTGTGCTTCCCAAATGTTAAATGATGACGGATTTTGAACATTATAGCCATATTCAAAGCCTACAACTGCAGCTTCTGATAATGGAGAGTTATGAATGTCGAACGTCGCTTTTTGATCTGGTACGTGTTGTAACGGCGTAAATGTGTCGCCATTTTCTTGGTCATGTAACACCGCATGACGATGGCTAAATGTACCACGTTCAGAATCTTGACCTGTCATACGAATTGGTGTGCCTTCTTGCATGACTGTCGCAAATGCAAGTTGTTCGGCATGAGCCCAGTCCACTAAGCCTTCTTCACTTTCAAATGGTTGCTTACGTTGTTCAAGAATACGATTTAACTTTTTGAAAATGTTGAAACCTTCTGGATAGTTAAACATTGCATCGTTAATTTCTTTTAAGCGATCAAATGACAGTTCAGAGTCATTGTTTTTTAAAGGCTCAGAAATACTATCAGGAATGCTCATATCTGTATTGTCATTTTTGTCGTTTTTATCGATTTTGTCATGCGCTGTACGCATTTCTTTTTGAACGTTTTGCATCACTTCGTCTATTTCGTCTTGGCTCATAATGCCTTCATCTACAAGTTGTTTACCATAAATCACTTCAGACGTATCATGCTTCTGAATTTGTTTATATGGTAATGGGTTCGTTAATGTAGGCTCGTCCATTTCATTATGACCGAAACGACGGTAACCAACTAAGTCAATCACGACATCTTTATTGAATGCTTTTCTAAATTCCATTGCAATATCAATCGCTTCAATTGTCGCTTCAACATTATCAGCGTTCACATGCATAATCGGTACATCATACCCTTTAGCCACATCTGTTGCATACGTTGTTGAACGCCCGTCTTCTGGATCTGTTGTGAATCCGATACGGTTATTCGTAATAATGTGCAATGTCCCACCTGTTGAGAACCCGTCTAAATTACCAAGGTTCATCGTTTCAAAGTTCACACCTTGACCAGGATATGCAGCATCACCATGCACGATAATCGGCATTGCATTTGAAAAATGAGTTTGCACTTTACCCGCATAATCTGTTTGGTCTTGGGCAGCTCTAGTACGTCCTGTCACTACAGGTGCAACGACTTCTAGATGACTTGGGTTGTTCGCTAATGTGATTTTTTGTTCAATACCATGGTCATTAATCGTTTTAATGCCACCTAAGTGATATTTAACGTCACCTGTCCAACCTGAAGTGATAGATAAGCTACCATCTTCTGGTAAAAATTTCATTGGATCCGTATGCATAAATTCTGAAAGCATCATCTCATATGGCTTTTGTAGCACATGCGTTAAAACATTTAAACGTCCACGGTGTGCCATACCAATTTGAATATTTGAAATTTCTTCTTCAGCAGCACGTTTAATTGTTTGAGTGATCATAGGTACGAGGGTATTGACGCCTTGGATTGAAAATCTTTTTGCACCTACAAAGTTCTTGTGAAGGTATTTCTCAAAGCCTTCAACGTGTGCCAGAAGTTTGAAAAGCTTGATTTTTTCTTCTTTATTAAGGCTTGCTTTATATGGTGTTTCAATACGACGTTTTAGCCATACACGTTCTTTATTATTGTTAATATGTGTATATTCGAAAGCAATTGGCCCCTTATAACGTTCTTCCATACGTTCAATAGCTTCATAGGCATTATCGTAAATATCTTTAAAATGATCAGAGACGATTTCAGCTGAAATGTTTTCTAATGTTGCTTGATCTAAGTTAAAGTCTTCAGGATTTAATTTAGGAATATTTGTACGCTCTGGTGCGTTCACTGGATAAATATCAGCTTCTAAATGACCGTATTGTCTAATATTATCGATTAAACGCATCACACGCTTGATCGTACTATCTCCTGAGCTTGATTCGGTTGCTGATGATGTTGTCGCTTCACCATCTTTAATTGTACTAAAGAGAACTTGTAAATCTTCAGTCACAGAACTAGGATCTTCTAAAAATTGATCGTATAACTCTAAAATGAGTCCTAAATTTGTGCCGAAGTTTACAGGTGCCTCTGTCACCTGTTTATCGTTCTTCATAATCCACCCTCCACAGAAAAAATAAAAACGCTTACAGGTCAATAATAGCATTAAAATGTGAACATTTAAAGGCAAAAAGCCAGATAATTGTACTTATCCGCCCGAATCAAAACTGATGGTAAATGTTGTAAAATACCCGACTTCACTTTCGACTGAAATTCGGCCATGATACAACGTCACCATTTTATGTGCAATAGAGAGTCCTAAACCGTTTCCTCCTTGCTGGCGTGAGCGTGATTTGTCTACACGATAAAACCTGTCAAAGATGTGTTCTTGGTCTGCTTGAGGGATACCTAAGCCACGGTCTGTAATTTTAATCACAACTTGATTGCTAATGAGTTTCGTTTTAATAGAAATATGCTTATTTTGTGTGTCATATTTAATCGCGTTATCAAGAAAAATAAGTAAAATTTGTTCTAAGTGGAAAGAATTAATATCTAAGTATATAAAGTCTTGACTCGTATGAAAGTCGAGTTGATAATCTGGATGAATTTGTTGTAGTGCGTGAAGCCGACTTCTAATTTCATTATTCACATCGACTTTTTCAGTTTGATTTTCAGTTGATCTCGTATCATCTTTAGTGAGTAGCAATAATTCTTCAACGAGTTTCGTAATCCGATTCATTTCCTCGATGGAGATATTCAGAGACTCTTCTAAAATGTCAGGATCTTTCTTACCCCAGCGCTGAATTAGATTTAAGTGTCCTTGGATAATTTGAAGTGGTGTTCGCAATTCGTGTGAAGCGTCTTCTACAAATTGACGTTGTTGGTTAAATGAACTCTCTAATTTCATCATCATACTGTTAAAAGTATCGATAAGCGCATCTGTTTCTTCATAGTTGGTTGGGACTTGAAGTTTTTCTTGGAATCCATTACGCCGAATTTGTGTCATCTTTTCAGTAATAATATTAATGGGTTGGGTAATTTGAGATGAAAAGAAATAACTGAGTGATGCGGTCACGAATAATGCAATCAGTCCAAATGTCAGGGCAAGATACGTGATAAAGTTTAATAAATCATCGTACTCTTCTAATGAATGGACAATGGTTGCGTGTCCTTTAAAGTAAGGCGTATTAATCGGTGTCGATACGATGATGAAAGACCCCTTATCTGTGCGTAAAATTTTAATATTACGTGTATCATAAGCTTGAAATGGTGGTGTGAACTTTACATTCGTTGTACTGACATTTTCAAATATTTTTTTGCCACGTTTATTGTATAATATCACTTTTTGATAGTTATCAAGGACGGAACTGAATTCTAATGCAGTAATATTTTTGACCGGTTTCGTTTCAAGCAAATTGTATAGATCATCAGCGCTTCTTTCTGCTTTATCAAATTCATTTTGCTTCAACAAGCTGCTAATCGCATAAATGATCAGCAAGCAAAAGATGAAAATAATAAGAAATGTAATGAGCGTCGTTACAAAAGTCCACTTTGTCTTGAGTGTTGATTGTTTCATTGACGAATCACATAGCCGACACCACGCACAGTTTCAATCAATTTTTGCTTATCTATGCGTTTTAACTTATTTCTTAAATATCGAATATACACATCCACCACATTCGTTTCGACTTCAGATTCATATCCCCAGACGTGATCTAAAATTTGTTCACGATGAAGGACGCGATTTTTATTTTCAGCGAGGAGTAATAATAAATCAAATTCTGTTTTCGTTAATTCCAGTTTTTCACTTTGATAAGTGACATGGAAAGCACTCTTATCAATTTTAATACCATCAATTTCCACAACATTCGTATCGGACACATTCTCATCTGAATAACGACGGATGAGTGCGCGGCTTCTAGCTAATAGCTCTTCAATTTCAAATGGTTTAACGATGTAATCATCTGCACCGATATCTAATCCAGTAACTTTATCGTATATTTCACCTTTCGCAGTAATCATAATAATCGGTGTATCTTTTTGTGTTCTTAATCTTTTACAAACTTCTAAGCCGTCCATTTCTGGTAACATCAAATCTAAGAGTATTAAATCAAAGTCATGCTGCAATGCACGGTTCAAACCAGATACGCCGTCATATTTCACTTCTACTTCATAATTTTCATGCTTAAATTCAAGTTCAATAAAACGTGCTAAATTTTGTTCGTCTTCAATAATAAGTACTTTTTTCATATTAGCCACCTCTCCCCCTAATCATATGCTAAAAATAAAGAAGACGAAAGTTTTTTAAAAAAATTTTGCATTTTTAATTGACAATGATTCTCAATGCGTTATAATGTAATTGAAAATGATTATCAATCCCAACGACCCCCCACTACAATTCGTTCTTATGATTGAGTCATTTTCAATAATATCCCCTTTTATATGCCCGTATAAAAATTCGTTGATATTAAACGTTAAATAAAAGCCGTCGCAGTTTATGCGGCGGCTTTTATTGTGTATGTTTGAATGAGAAAGAGAAAAAATGTTGATGTCATGGCCTCTCTTTTGTACACGTGGCTATCCGTGTTTTAAAAAGAAAGATAATGCAAGCGAACAATACGATATGACCGTTATATTTTCTCAGTAATCAAATGATTTGGCTTGAAAAGATGAAATTTAGTGAAAGAAATAAGATACTATGATAACGATCGCATATAAAAAGAACTGCCTCTCCTCATGAAAGACAGTTCTTGATTCATTATATTTTAGTTTGCGCTAATGGGTGTCGTAGGATAAGTTGTGTCAATACGATACAGAAAAGCCCTCCGACAATACCAGCCATAATATCAGTTGGGTAATGTACGCCAAGATAGACGCGTGAGCTCGAAATAAGGACAATCATCAACACACTTAACGTCATGGCCACACTTTTTGCTTTTCCTTTTAGGATGCGGTGCGCGACGTAAATCACACTTCCGAAAAAGGCTGTTGATCCCATCGCATGACCACTTGGAAAGCTGAACCCTGAAATATCAATTAAACGTAATAAAGTTGGACGTTCTCTGTCAAAAATATTTTTCAAAATAGGGTTCGACACGCCTGATAACAGCATTGTTAATGCGAAAAAGAGCGCCTCAATTTTATAGCGGTAGAGCATCAACAATGCAACCATGACGAGTGATAATGTTATCATCGCCCATACTTCGCCAATTTGCGTGGCACCGAAGAAGATGGCCGTTGAAATAAAGCTTTCTGACGCATAAATCAAATTGTATACTTCATTATCAATCCATTTACCGAGACGCGATTCATGAAACATCGCAATCATTGAAAATATTAATGTGAAGACGATTAACAAAGAAATCTTCTTCCAATGTGTCATACGCCAACCTCCTATTGAAGTGCGTCTTGAATGATTTTGTCGAGTAAATCATGACGCGTATAGCTTTCTGTAAAACTTTCCATATTTTGAATATACTGATGTCGGTTTTTTTCAAGTTTGGCTAATGCAGGTAATAACGTGTCACTCGACAATTCCGACTCATCTAACATCGTCGCGTAGCCTTGTTTTTCAAAGTATTTCGCATTGTCGATTTGGTCACCACGAGATTGATCGAGACCGAGTGGGATGAGTAACATAGGAAGACGTAATGTCAAAAACTCATAGATCGCATTTGCACCCGCTCTTGACACGACGGTATCAGTAATCGCTAATAAGTCGGTTAATTCTTCTTTAACGAACTCATACTGCATGTAGCCTTCTTGGTTAATATTTGAAGCGACGAGACCTTTCCCAGTCAGATGAATAATTTGGTACGTTTGTAGTAATTCATCTAAATGACGACGAATGGCTTCATTAATTTTCAAACTCCCCATACTGCCACCCATCACGAGTAAGGTCTTTTTATTAGGTGTGAAGCCTGTCAATGCATAACCATTTTGTTGATGACCGTGTTTTAAATCTTCACGAATCGTTGCGCCTACAAAGTCTGATTTTTCGCGTGGCACGTATTTTAACGTATCTTCAAAAGTGGTATAGAGTCGTTTCGCAAACTTAATTGCAATCTTGTTGGCTAGTCCTGGTGTTAAATCTGATTCATGAACGATGGTTGGAATGTTCAGTGACTTCGCTGCGAGTATGACAGGAACAGATACGAAGCCACCTTTTGAAAATACGATGTCAGGACGTTCGCGTTTTAATGCTTTACGTGCATCTCCAATGCCTTTGACGACTTTAAAGACATCTTTCAAATTTTCAACAGATAAGTAACGACGTAATTTCCCACTTGAAATCGGATAATAAGTCGTTTCAGGAAGCTGAGATGTAATCATTTCTCGTTCGATGCCTTGTTTGGAACCAATATAAAATGCTTCGTGCCCTTTTTCGAGTGCAGTCGGTATCAAACTTAAATTCACGGACACATGCCCAACGGTACCGCCACCTGTAAATGCAATTTTTACCATAATAACCCTCTATTCTGTTAATTTTTTATAGTATGCGTAAAATGGTTTGCCTTTATCAAAAGGAAATTCTGTGCTTGTCATTTCACCGATTTTAATGAATCCATATTTATCAAATAAGCGTTGTGCACGTTGATTTTGTGAAAAAGTATCTGTTAATAAAATATCAACGTTGTGTTCTTTCGCTAATGCAATCGCAAAGGTCATCAACGCTTGAGCTGTTCCGCGATATTGCGGTGAAGCTACAAGGCGATGAATCACGTATGCTTGTGATTTGTCAACTGGCCATTCGAGTGTGTCATACCAGTCGGGTGCTTGTTGATCAATCACAATAAACCCTTGAATCACGTCATCTTCATCATAGACAAAGAGACTGCCGGATTCAATATCCGTTTTAAAATGGGTCTTTAAAGGGTAGCGATGGTCCCATTGTGGATTGTCATCTTTAATCATGAGTGTTTTTGCTTCTTCAGTCAATTGTTCAATCGTATCGAGATCTTGTAATGTTGCTTTTCTTAACAAGGCCATCACTCCTCTACTTTTTTCAATGTTTGTTCTAGCATCGGATCTTCAGACGACGCTTTCTCGACAAGTCTTTCTGTAAATACACCATTTGTCTCTTTGTTAAACATTCCATTTGCCGTTAAATCATTTTTTTGTTGGAATTGTTTTACTGCGGCAGTCAATTGGGCGTCATAATGTTCATCAATAGTACCGACGTCATAGCCGAGTGCTTTAAGACCGATTTTTATCGATTTAATATGTTTGTCTTCTTGTCCTTGTTGATACGTTGTTTTGGAAGGAATCATAGAAATATTCTCATAATCTGCACCTTTTACAGGGACATCAGGTTGAATCCCTTTACCGTGAATGTAATGACCATTAGGTGTGAGCCATTTCATTTCAGTGAATTTTAATAACGAACCATCTTCAAACTCACGTGTCGTCTGTACAATCCCTTTACCGAATGATTTTTCACCATAAATCTTGGCTACTTTATGATCGTGGAGTGCACCAGCAAAGACTTCGGAAGCACTTGCTGAACCTTCATTAAGTAAAATGGATACTTTTAAATCTTTCACATCTTCTAACGGCGCATTTGATGTTTTGATGGCTTCTTTTTGATCGCCTTTTTCTAATTGAACGACCGTTTCATCTTGATCAAGGAAAATATTTGCCATTTTTACAGCTTCATCCAGGAGACCACCTGGGTTGTTACGTAAATCAAGGACGATATTTTTAATGCCTGATTTTTGCGCTTGCTGTATGGCAGATTTTAACTCTCCTGCTGTACCTTCTTGGAATTTATTAATTTTAAACACACCGACATTGCCATGTTTTTCATATTTAACACTTTTGACATGTATGGTATCTCTCGTCACAGTGAGTTGTTTTTCTTCACCGTTACGTCTCACCGTTAATTTCACTTCAGTCCCTTTTTTACCACGGATTTTAGGAATAATCGCATCAAGCGTTTTTCCTTTAACTGACTTGCCATCGATTGCAATCAGTTCATCACGTGGTTTCAAACCAGCTTTTTCAGCAGGTGAATCTTGCATAGGACTCGTAATGATGATTTGCTTTCCTTTTTGTTGCAACTCCGCACCAATACCGACGAAATCACCGGAAACATCTTCATGAAAAGAAGCTGTTTGTTCTTTTGATAAATATTCGGTGTAAGGGTCTTTCAAACTTTTGGTCATCCCCTGAATGGCTTCATCTAGCAACTGGTCTTTATCTTGCTTTTGATAAAAATCGGACGCCAATATTTCATAAACTTCACTTAATTTTTGAGCATTCTCACTTATTTTTTCATCTTTACTGTATTGCTGGAAAAAGTAATTGACCCCAAAAACAATTAATCCTGTCAATAATACTGTAAGGATGAGACTTAAAATAAATATTTTTAATGAGACATATCGAGGTGTTTTTCTTTGATTTGGTGAATCTTTCAATCTGTTTTCCGCCCTTCTCGTTAAATCCATTTTTGCATTATAATCGTGCGCATAGGCGACAGTTGATTTAACGGTGTGACATAAAGAAAAAGGGTGAGACATCTTCTGCCAGCACCCTCAAAATTTATGCGTGTCAAATCTTTAGCAATCACTTAAAATTGAAGCCATTCCTGATATTCTTCATACAAGTCATCAAAAACAGACATCGGTAATGTGAAATTGCCTTCTGTCTCAATGTATTCAGATAACGCATCGAAATCTTTATCGTATTTTGGAAAGGACAAATCTTGGAATATTTGTTCTGCGAGTTGTCCAGCATCATCCTTACGACCACGAACATTTAATGCAAATTGATAGAATGAGACATTTTTCATTATTTCATTGTCACTTCAATCACTGATGTCTCGCCTTTGTTCAGTTGTGCTGCTTGTTGAATCGCAATAGCTGCTGTTTGATCTGTATTTGTAATGATCACAGGTGATACGATAGATTTTGCATGTTGGTCAATATAATCAACGTCAAATGTAACCAGTGGGTCGCCTACTTTTACCGTATCTCCGCTATTGACTAATGTTTCAAAACCTTCACCATTTAATTGAACGGTGTCTAAACCGATATGAACAAGGACTTCTAAACCGTTGTCTGCTTTTAAACCAATCGCATGTTTGGTAGGGAAAACGTTGTCGACTACACCAGCAATTGGAGACACGACTTTGCCTTCAGTTGGGCGTATACCAAAACCATCACCCATCATTTTTTGAGCAAAAACAGGGTCAGGAATGTCTTCAATTTTGACATATTCGCCAGTCATTGGTGCATAAACTTGAATTTCCTTATTTGCTTCTTCACTTTTTCCGAATAATTTCTTAAACATAAAACTCGCTCCTTTATTGGTCGAAAAGTTTGACTAAATCACCATAGCCTAACGATTCGAGCTTTTCATACGGTATGAATTGGATTGCAGCAGAATTGATACAATAGCGCAAGCCACCACGTTCTTTCGGGCCGTCGTTGAACACGTGTCCTAAATGACTGTTGCTGCCTTCAGAGCGGACTTCTGTTCTTAACATGCCAAACGATTTGTCTACCAGTTCAATAATCTCTTGGTCGTCGATAGCTTTTGAAAAACTTGGACAACCACAGTCAGACTCAAATTTATCATCTGACGTAAACAACGGTTTGCCAGAAAGTTTGTCCACATAGACGCCCTTTTCAAAGTGATTCCAATATTCATTTTGAAAAGGTGGTTCTGTGCCATCTTGTTGTGTGACGAGGTACTCTAAGTCTGTTAAATCTTTTTTATCTTTTTTAATCATGCTTGATTCCCCCAATGTTTTTCAATAAACGCTTTACGTCCTGATCCACGTTGATATTGTGCATAGTGAAGCGGATGTTTTTTATAATAATCTTGATGTGCTTCTTCTGCTGGATAAAAATTACGGTATGCTTCGACAGGTGTCACCACAGGATCGCTAAAAATTTGGGATTGATTTAACGCATCAATTTTACTCAAAGCGGCTTGTTGTTGCGCTTCATCGTGATAAAAAATGACAGGTCGATAACTGTCGCCTCTATCAAAAAATTGACCGTTTTTATCTGTTGGATCAAACGTTTTGAAATATATATCTAAAATGTCATCATAACTGATCACATTGTCATCGTATTCAATTTGTACAGCCTCTACATGGCCTGTTGTATTTGTACAAACCTGTTCATAAGTTGGATTTTCTACTGTCCCACCGCTATAACCTGATGTGACTCGTTCAACGCCGTCAAATGTATCAAAAGGTTTAACGAGACACCAAAACATCCTCCTGCTAAAGTTGCTAAAGCCATGCTTGACACCTCCATTATTATGAATCAGATGAATCTTTAAGGACAACTAAACCAATGGCCCCCGCACCTGTATGTGTCGAAATGACAGGTGTCGTGTGTCCAAAATCAAAGTTTTGAACCGTAAAAGTTTCATCTAATGTTTCTTTAAATTTATCCATGAAATCTTTTGCTTTTGCATGTGAAATACCTACAGATTTAATAGATGCATCACCGACAAACGGTTTTAAATCTTTGAGTACATATTTAATACAAGCGTTTTGTGTACGCGCATTATGAATCATTTCTAGCTTACCGTCAATCAATGAACCGATTGGCTTGATTTTCATGAGGTTACCAATTAAACCTTTTGCTTTACTAATACGGCCCCCTTTAATGAGTTGATCTAATTGACCGATAATCACGTAAAGCTGAATGTTTTTTTGTAAGTTTTGAAGTTTTGAGACAATTTCCTCTGTTGGTACGCCTTCTTCAACCCAGCGAATCGCATTTTGAAGTTGATAGCCCAAGCCGAAAGAAATCGATTTAGAATCAATAACTGTCACTTTAGCGTCAACCATTTCACTCGCTTGAACAGCGGTTTGATATGTGCCACTTAAACCCGATGAAAGATGAATACTAATAATTTCTGCGCCATTTTGACCCAGCTTTTCATATGTTTCTACAAATCTTCCAATTGGAGGTTGGCTCGTTTTAAAATCATAGCTGCTGTCTCCTAGATATTGTGAAAAAGACTCAGATGAAATGTCCTTTTGATCCTCATAAGATTCTCCGTTAATTGTAACACTCAACGGAACAATATGGACATTGTGTTGCTTCAGAAAAGCGTGATCTAAGTCAGATGTCGAATCTGTAACAATAATACGTTGTTGCATAATGCTTACCTCCAATAATTACTTTCGAGTGAGATGTAAAAAAGTGTGCGGATATTTATTCTTTTCATCCACAGTACCTTCTACAGCAGATGTCACTTCCCAATCTTGAAAAGTGTATGGTGGGAAAAATGTGTCCGCTTGGAATTTGTCGTCGATAACAGTAATGTACATATCGTCAACACGGTCAATAAAAGTTTCGAATAACGTTTGACCGCCAAAAATAAAGATGTGGTCGTCGTCAATCGCATCAATTTCTTCAATGCTATGAATGACCTCCACGCCCTCGGGTTTGAAATCAGGATTGCTCGTAATAACGACATTTCTACGTTGCGGTAACGGTTTACCAATAGATTCGTATGTCGCGCGTCCCATTACGAGAGTATGTCCAGTTGTCAGTTTTTTAACATGTTTTAAGTCATTGGGTAAATACCACGGTAACTGTCCTTCAAAGCCAATGCCACGTTGTTGGTCATGTGCAACTAAAATAGATAGTGTCATATGATTACTCCTTTGTGTTTATACCGCGATAGGTGCTTTAATCGCTGGATGAGATTCATAATTTACAATCTCTAAATCTTCATATTCAATGTCGAAAATAGAACGATCTGTATTGATTTTTAATTCAGGCGGTGCAAAACTTGAACGTGCTAATTGCGTTTTCACAGCGTCTAAATGGTTACTGTAAATATGAGCATCACCAAATGTGTGGACAAACTCGCCTACTTCAAGGCCACATTCTTTCGCAATTAAATGTGTTAATAAGCTATAGCTCGCAATATTAAATGGGACACCTAAGAAAATGTCGGCGCTCCGTTGATAGAGTTGACAGCTCAGCTTATTGTCTTGGACATAAAATTGAAAGAGTGTATGACAAGGAGGTAACGCCATTGTCTCAATTTCAGTAGGATTCCAAGCACTAATGATATGACGACGCGAGTTAGGATTCGTTTTAATTTGTTCAATTAACGTTTTCAATTGATCGTATTGTTGACCGTCTGCACTGACCCAGTCACGCCATTGCTTACCATAAACATTGCCTAAATCACCGTGCTTTTTCATAAAATCATCATCAGTTAAAATCTGTTGTTTAAACTTTGCTATTTCTTCACGATAAGTTTCAGCAAATGTTGCGTCACTTTGTGCTCTATGGCCAAAATCAGTCATGTCTGGACCCGTGTAATCCGCGCTTTGTACATATTTTTCAAAGGCCCATTCGTTCCAAATATTGTTATTATATTGTAATAAATATCTTAAATTTGTATCGCCACGAATAAACCAAATCAATTCAGTTGCAACAAGTTTAAAAGAGACTTTTTTTGTTGTTAACAATGGGAAGCCTTTTGAAAGGTCAAAACGCAACTGATGTCCAAATTTTGAAATTGTTCCCGTAGCTGTTCGGTCATCACGTTGATTGCCAATTTCTAATACTTCTTTACATAAATCGTGATAAGCTGCATCAAACGGATTCATGACATTCACCTCTTTCTCTTATTATCTATAATAGACGATTTTGCGCCATTTTCAAAACGATATCAACGTTTGCGTAGGCATTTATGTATAGCTGCGTAACCGGAATGTATTCAGTGTCTCTACCGTGTCAATGTTAAAATGATGCAAATCGTTACCCTTTGCCGAAAACGCTATCTATTGATTTAGAAGCGTAAAAAAGCTGGAACAATGACATCATTACATGTTCCAGCTTTTTCATTATGCACGACAATGTGTGTCGAATGCGTCCTTAATGTCCATCGCGATGTCATTAATATCACGACCTTCGATATGTTCACGTGGCATAAAGTGAACGAGCTCAGACCCTTTGAATAATGCGAATGAAGGACTTGAAGGCACTTGTTGAATGTATTCACGCATTTTTGCAGTTGCTTCTTTATCTTGACCAGCAAAAACAGTGACTTTATTCGTTGGTTTATATTCATTTTGTTCTGCTACGGCTACAGCTGCAGGACGTGCTAAACCAGCTGCACAGCCACAAGTTGAATTAATGACAACAAATGTCGTGTCTTCATCATTAACATTGTCCATATATTGTGAAACGGAATCTTCACTTTCTAAACTTTCAAAACCATTTTGTGTCAATTCGCCTCTCATTTGAGCAGCGAGTTCTTTCATATATGCATCATATGCGTTCATATTATAGCGCTCCCTTGTATTGATTTATTGATGACGATTTGCGATCTGTTTCCACACTGATCCAAGTGCTTCTTCCCCGTTTTCGATACGTGTAATCGCCATTTCAATTTGCAACTTCACTTCATAAGCTGGGTCGTTTTGATGTACTTTCAGTGTTGCCAGTTGTTCTGGTCCACCTTCATCAAAAAGAAACATCGCTGCACGCCATCGCACAATTTTTTGTGGATCATCCAATGCTTTTTCCATTTCAGGTAAAGCCTCTTTAAAGCCTAAATCACTTAAACTATCACCAGCTGTTCGTCTTACTGCAGGACTTTTATCGTGCAGTCCTTTATATAAGTATGGCAAAGTTTCTCGGTCCTCAATCATGCTGAGCAATACAACTGCTTCACGGCGTAATGGCACTTTATCCTCATTCAAGGCATAATCAAGTAATGGATAGTCATCGCTTGTAGGTGTTGGGAAAGACTTCAACATACGTAAACGTGCTTTCCAATCAGCTTCTTGTTGATATGTTTCTAATGTCACGTGTTCATATTGTTTTTGTGGCACTGTGACATCAGTATTTTTCGCCTCTTCCACGAGTTGATTTAAAACCTGTTCAGGATAGAGTGCATTGACTTCTTCGACGACACTTTGCATGACATCCTCTAAATCACCATATCGGACACCTAATGTTTCCCATTTACGTAAAAAGACAACATTATCGTGCGGTTCTTGTGTTTCGATCATCGCATTGACGAACATGTCGCTCAGTTGTTGCCGCTTTTCCTCTTGAGGTGTTGTGAGTTTCACTTGGTAAGGAATATTTTTAAACTTAAGTACTTCAGCTTTAACCTCACCAAAATGTGTATCCGGTTCAGGTTGCACCATGTCGCTTTGTTGTTGGTCTTGGTTGAGCGTCGCCGTAACGAGAGGTAACACAGTCTCCCAGTCTGCTTTAGGTGTTTTATCGACGGCAATAAAATCTAACACATGAAAGACAGATTTCACACCTTCAACTTGTAATATGGCGTTGATAAAGTGAGGCTGACCATCTGAGACTTTCGTATAAGTTTTTGAATGATTGTCTTGCCTTTTTTCGGATAAAATAATTTTCATCGTATTCGGACTAGGCGTAGGTTCGACCTTAATAATTTCCATGTTAAACCTCCTCGTCAATGTACTACAGCCCTCATTGTAGCGCATTGCCTAATTGTTGAATTTGTTTGCCGATTGAACACGCATTGATACAGAAGTGATGTGCTTTTGTTTTCCCTTTTGTCTTTCGAAGGTGTGCTTTAACCAAGCAGTGTTCACAATATTGTTGAGACAATTGATCGATTGTAGCAATGGCCTTCTTCTCAGAGTCTGTTAGCACAAAAGTCACCTCTTTGTAAATATAGTGCGTACAATATTCACTATCGTAACATGATTTGTATGGACATTGAAGCGTTTAATCTTCAGCGACATTAAGAAAAGTGTCATGTCTGAAAATGATAACGAAAGGTTATTGAAAAATATAAAGCGGTTGATTATAATGGAAAAGTTATCATGAAAAGCGGTTTCTAAACACCCGCTGTAACAAAATTTAGGAGGTCATTAAATTGTATAATGAATGGTTAGGTTTAGGGTCGTTTATCATCACTTTCGCACTGATGGTAGTGATGTTTCGACTTTTTGGTAAATCAGGTTTGTATGCTTGGGTTGCGATAGGCACGATTATCGCCAACATCCAAGTGCTTAAAACAGTAGATATTTTTACAATTTCTGCAACGTTAGGAAATGTGATGTTCGCATCCATTTATCTTGCAACAGACATTTTGAATGATATTTATGGTCGTAAAGTCGCGAAAAAAGCGGTTTGGCTCGGCTTTTCGTCTACTTTTATTATGATTATCGTAATGCAAGTGTCGCTCGCGTTTCAACCGAGTGAAGTCGACATGGCGCAAGATGCTATGAAAGCAATTTTTGATGTCGTTCCACGTATCGCTTTCGCATCCATTATCGCCTATATTATTGGGCAACATATCGATGTACTCGTCTTTAACATGATTAAAAAAGTATTTCGTTCAGATCGCACCTTTTTCATTCGTGCATACGGAAGTACAACGTTAAGTTCGATTGTGGACACAGCACTATTCGTATTGATTGCTTTTTATGGTAGTTTACCTAACGGCGTCGTACTAGAAATATTCGTCACGACGTATTTATTAAAATTATTAACGACTGTAATGAACGTCCCATTCGGTTATTGGGCAAAGTCACTTTATCGTCGCAACAAAATTAAAGACGATACTCTATAACGCATGATATGTTAAGCTTAAATATGAAAATACATTTAAGTGTGGTGTCGTGAAGTTGGCTAAAATATATTTTGATGCAGCAACGAAAGGCAATCCCGGATTAAGTGCATGTGGCGTCGTTATCGTCACAGAAGATGAACGCTATACATTTACAAAAGTGCTCGATGCGTTAGACAATCACAGTGCTGAATGGGAAGCGTTACTGTTTGCATTAGAGCAAGCGAAATCATTAGCGGTTGTGAATGCCTTAGTTTTTACGGATTCACAGTTAATTGAAGGTGCCGTGAATCGTGAGTTTGTGAAAAATGGACGTTTTAAACCTTATTTGGCGCGCTATTTACAAATGACGCATGCCTTTGAATTGGCGTTTGTCAAATGGGTGCCACGTGCACAAAACAAAGCTGCGAATCAGTTAGCTCAAGATGCATTGTACCGTGCGTTAGATCGTGAATAATGTTAAATATTAAAAAATGTCGAAGTGTTATGCACATGTACACACATGTCAAGCACTTCGACATTTTTTCTTTAAATTTAGAAATTAACGCTTGTTGGCATTACGCCTGTTAACTTTTCTATTTTAATGTTGAGGTTACAAATTTTGAACAAAGCGTTTTGACACAAACAATTCATGTTGCTCTAATACTGCGAGTACGTGATTTAACTCGACATGATGGGCCATTTGTTCAAATAACGTGTCAATGGATAATGGGACATTTAAAGCAATCGTTGCCAGTTTTTTTGACAAACGTAGATTTTCCATATCTTGCGCTATCTTTTTCTGTTGTCCGGGCGTAAGCTGTGACAAGTTCGCAATCACTTCCTCAACAGAGCCATATTGCTGAATCAGTTTGATCGCTGTTTTCTCCCCGATGCCTTTCACACCTGGATAACCATCTGCTGTGTCCCCCATAAACGCTTTGACATCAATAAGTTGTGGCGGTTGTAATTGATATTCTGATTCGAATCGTGCTCTGTCATACTTACTATATTCAGTAAAGCCTTTTTTGATGAGCCATACATAAACGTTGTCACTTACACATTGCAATAAATCACGATCTCCGGTAATGACATAGACTTCGTGGTCAGGTGATTGCGCATATGCATGTGTTAACGTCCCAATGACATCATCAGCTTCGTAGTTTTCAACACCAATATTTAAAAAGCCTAGCGTTTCAGAAATATGTTGGACATGGTCGAATTGTGGGATAAGCTCTTCAGGTGGTGCAGGACGATTTTGTTTGTAACCGTCAAACATGTCATTCCGGAAGGTCGCTTTCCCCATATCCCAACATACTGCAACGTGCGTCGGTTCAACGTCACGAATCGCACTGTAGACATGTCTCACAAAGCCTTGCGTGCCGTTTGTCGGTGTGCCGTTCGTATTGCGCATAAAATTTTTGTGTACACTCGTTGCATAAAAATGACGAAATAATAACGCCATGCCATCAATTAATAATAATTTGTGTGCCATGTTTTCAGTCCTTTAGATTCAATATTGTTAATAATTTAGGTGTTTCTGCTTGTAGTTGAGCAATCAGTGCATCATCTACTTCCACCGCTAACGCATTATCGATTTCTCGTTGTGCTTGTGACTCAATCTGTTCAAGCGCTTGTTGGGCTTCTGTTGTTAATGTATCGAGCATACTTTCAAGCGCTTGTCGTAAATCAGCCAATCGTGGTTGCAGTGATGTCACTGTTTCATCTTTAATGTCAGTCTGTATTTGTTTTTGTACTTGTGGCTGCATAATATTTTTCTTTGTCAATTGTTTCGGAAGTGCGTTGACCATGGCATCTAAAGAAATCGTTAAAAATGGTTGGTCTATAGGCGCAACTTCTATCGTTTCAATATCTGGCAAAAGGATGTGATATTGCTGGAACGATTTGATTTTCGGTGCCATTTCTTGTTGGAACGCTTGGTTAAAGAAAAATTTAATACGCTCAATCATTAAAGTTTGTTCTAAATATAACTTCTGATGGATTTGATTCAAATACGCTTTTGTCGATTGTCGTTTTTCCTCATTGAAACGTGTTGTATTCGTCATTTGCGTATTATAAATGGCCTTTACATGATCTAATAATTGAATTTTTAAGCGCTCATTCAAGTGATACATTTGATCTTCTATTTCGTTAATCAGTTTTTGACGAATTGCCGTTAAGCTTTGCGAATTAAAAATCGTTTTTTGACGCATATGCTGTAATTGTTGTTTAACTTGCTGCATTTTTTCAGCATTTGAAGTATGGTCTTCAATCATTTGTGTATAAGACTGCCCAATATAACGTAACTGGTCATATATTTTGGCTTCTAAAATATGTTTGGATTCAACTGCTGAAAACTGTGAAATACTCGCTTTCAATTGTTGCACACCGGTGTCCCCTTCAGTTAAAGCAGCGCGACTTGATACAGCGAAAATTTCAGGTTGCATTTGTACTTGCATTAACGCATCGGCTACGTAGTCACACACAGCACGTTTATCAGCTTCATTTTCAGCTAAGTCAGTTGCATTAATGACCATTTTGAACGCCTGATGTTCTTTTAACTGATTCATATTTTTCATATGTTCGATAAACGCTTTATCATTGTCGGTAAAAGCGTGATTAAAGTAGCTCACATATAAAATCAAATCTGAAGTTGTCAGTATTTTTTCCGTTTCGTTCGTATGACGTTGGTTATTCGAATGTAACCCTAATGAGTCCACAATCATTTTGTCTTTTAACCAATCGAGTGGCAATCTTAAATGCACCGTTTGGACAAAAGTCGCGTATTCATCTTCAGCACTCCACTTTTGTACGTCAGCAGCTTGAATTTCGTGTTTTAACCCTTTTGCAATATACGATTGATACAGGGCATAATTCTTTTCAATCGCATGAATAAATGCAAGACGGCTTTTGTCGATACGCCCTTTTAACTTGTCTGTGTTCGCTTCTAAAAAGGCTTCAATACAGTCAAATTGTTGTCCTTCAAGTTCGAACACATCATTAATTTCTTGGAGCAACATGTCTGGCGTTTTAAACGTAACGTGGTGCGTATCACCATAACCAATCTCAGTAGTTGCAGCTGTCGTCGGGTTAGGTGAACTCGTCAAATAACTGTCCCCTAACAACGCATTAATCAAGCTACTTTTACCAGCACTGAATGTCCCAAAAACACCTATTTTAACGATTTGATGTTGCATTCTTTCTCGTGTTTCCTCAATGTTTTTCACACTTGATTTAAACAATGGTATATTTTTGACAATGTCTAATGCTTGAACAATTTTTGCATCGTTAATCGGGGTTTTCTGAGCAGTGACAGCGTCCACTTGTTGTTGCACGTCTTTTTCATGATCTCCATTTGATTTCACTTGATATTGAATTTCTGTGCGATCGATTAAACGGTCAAGTGAATCTTCCATATGAATATAATAATGACGATAATTTTCCGTCTTTAACGACTGAGACAAGTTACGCAGTTCTATATAACGTGTATACGCCGAACTATCATTTGACTTATCGACTAAGTGCTCTTCTACGTGGACATTGTCAATAATCGTATCATCAAGCGGTTCGAGTTCTTTTAAAATATATTGCTTGATTGCTTTCATGACATCATTTGAGAAAGTTAACACATATTGATTCGTTATTTGAATTTGTATTTGATACAACTCGGTTACAATAGATGTCGGTAATGTCAGTTTTTGATTTAAAATACGTTGATTCAAATCGGTGTCATTAATAAAACGTGTGAGAAATGACAAATCCTCTTGCATCGGTTTAATGATTTGGTGTTCCACTTTACTTTGAAGGTCTGTCATTAATTGATTAAGGCGTGTTTGACGTTCTTCTTCTGTCTTTTTCTTTTTATTAAACAAGCCACCCGCTTTAAAATCTTTCGTCATACTTTCCAAATAATAACGAATCGTTTCACGCATGTCATGAGTCATAATATACGCATTATCGATAATGGAGCGACGTTTATCTTTCAAATAATGTTTCAACGCTCCTGCATCATTCAACAATTGTGCTTCCTCACTGATCATTTCATTTTGTTGATGTGATTGATACGCTTGATCGAATTGTGTCGCTTTAATGTTAAGCTGTTCTAAAATTTCATCCATTTCATGTTGTAAATAGTCCAATTGATGTTGATGAATAAATTGTTTCATACGTGCGACATAGTCTTTCACAGCTTCACGGTGCTGATCTTGTTCCATAATAAAGGCGCGCAACGCATCGAATTGGTTTTGTGGATGTTCAAACTTTGTTATATAAAATGTGTCGAGTAAATCAATATCCCACTCACGCACAGATTGTTCCACACGATTTTGAAATGTTTGGAATGTGAGCTCATTCTCGTCATGTTTATCAATTTGGTTAATGACGAAAACAACAGGGATGCCTGCACGATTCAGACGCTTCATAAATTGAAAGTTCAGCGCGGATTGTACATGGTTATAATCGACCGTATAGAAAACGATATTACTCGTATACAGAAATTGCTCCGTTTGCATACTGTGTGATTGTACATTGGAATCGACACCAGGTGTATCTTGGAATGTAAAGCCGTTTTGAAATACATCACTTTGAATACGAATGTCGATGGACTCAACTTGAAAATTTTCGCGGTTCATTTGTTTGACATCATCATAAGAAGTCAATTGTGTATACTTTTGACCTTCAATGTTCGCTGTAATCCCAGGTGCATCAGCAATCGTTACTAATGCGGTATTACTTGTTGTCGGAACGGGTGAACTTGGTAAAATGTCTTGGCCGATAAGACGATTAATGACCGTCGATTTACCCGCTGAAAAGTGGCCGACAAAAGTCATGGTGTAGTGATTCAAATACACTTTTTTAATCATTTGGTTAATTGTATGTATAAAAGCGGTATGATCAGATTTTTCAACTTCTTTTTTAAGTTTATATAAAATATCCAGTTGTTCTTGATTCTGCATAGATATTGGATTCCCCTTGTTTTAAACGTCTATATTTAAGTATTATATGAGTTTATAACGATAAATGCTATTGCAGTGATTAAAAATAATGGCATTTTAATATGAAATTGAAAGCAAAAAATAACACCGCACAGTCAATGTACGATGTTAGCTTATATTTGGATTAATTTTGGTATTGCAATGGTTGTGGGCGCTTTTTAATTTTGATGATTTGAGAAATAACATAAATTACGATACCGCCCCAAATAAAGCAAAACGTGATAAATTGGTCGACATTAAAGGGTTCTTTAAACACAAAAATCCCAAGTATAAAAATGAGCGTCGGCCCTACGTATTGTATAAAGCCCATTAATGATAACGGGATACGAATCGCCCCTTCTGAAAATGAGAGTAACGGTAATGCCGTAACAGCACCTGAAAAGAGCAACCAAAACGTCGACATATTCCATCCGATACTTAAATCAGCTGTTTGTCCAACGATAATTAAATAAATAATCGCCATGGGTGCTGTCGCAAGTGACTCAATGCTAATGCTACTCAACGCTGGCATCGGAACGAGTTTTTTCAGTAAACCGTAAATACCAAATGAAAAGGCTAAAATTAACGAAATGTATGGAAATTCGCCTACTTTAAAAGTCATATAAACGACACCAAGTACAGCAAAGAGAATCGCCACCCATTCGAGACGATTGAAACGTTCTTTAAAAAATATCATGGACAGTAAAATGCTGACGAGTGGATTGATATAATACCCTAAACTCGTTTGTAATACAAAACCAGCATCAATCGCATAAATAAACGTGCCCCAGTTCACTGTGACGATATAGCCCGCTAAAATGATAATCAATAGTTTGAACGGTTTCGCTTTCAGTTGCGCCATATCTTGAGCAAATTGCTGCCATCGTCCAATGATGGGTAAAAGAATCAGCATAAAAATGAGTGATAAAACGATACGATACATTAGCGTTTCAATCGGATCGACATCGTGAATGAGTGACCAATATAACGGCAATGTGCCCCACATCACATAAGCCAATAAAGCGAAAAGAATGCCTTTTTTAAATTCATTATCTTGATACAAAGTGCTCCCTCTTTTCGTAAAAATTAAAATGGCTTAAGCTTTTTTATTGGCCCAGTATTGGTAATAAGTTGTTTCAATATAGCCGTTAAACAACTTACGACGCTTTGTAGCTTTGCGATTTGCGAGATATTCAAATTCTTTGTTACTTGTCATAATGTAAAGTGACAAATTTGGGTGATTTTGCATGAGAATGCCGAGATTGCGGTACATTGCTTCAACTTCTGCACGGTCCCCGATACGTTCACCATACGGCGGGTTACCGATTAAGCCAATTGGACCGTCGTGATCAATAGTAAGGGTGTTCACATCTTTGACTTCGAAGCGGATAATATCACCGATACCGACTTCATCAGCATTGCGTTGTGCAATTTCAACCATTTCAGGATCAATATCAGAAGCATAAATTTCGATTTCTTTGTCATAATCGGCGAGTTCATCAGCTTCCGCACGTTTTTGGTCATACAGCCCTTCCGGAATGATATCCCATTGTTCTGAAATAAATGAACGATTAAACCCGGGTGCGATATTTTGCGCAATTAAACAAGCTTCAATCGCAATTGTTCCAGAACCACAAAATGGATCGATAAGCGGTGTATCACCCGTCCAATTGGCTAATTTAACTAAACTTGCAGCGAGTGTTTCCTTGATTGGTGCCTCACCTTGTGCCAAACGGTAACCACGTTTATTCAAACCAGAGCCGGATGTATCAATCGTTAACAAGACTTTATCTTTTAAAATAGCGACTTCAACAGGATATTTTGCGCCTGATTCATCCAACCAACCTGACACTTGATGCGCATTTTTCAATCGTTCGACAATTGCTTTTTTAGTAATCGCCTGCACATCAGGAACACTAAATAGTTTTGATTTTAAACTACGTCCTTGCACTGGGAATTGACCATCAGCTGGGATGAGCTGTTCCCAAGGTAAATTTTTCGTTTGTTCGAATAATGAATCAAAAGTTACGGCTTCAAATTGTCCTACGATAAGTTTGACACGGTCTGCAGTACGTAACCATAAATTGGCTTTAACGATGGCAGATGCGTCTCCTTCAAAATAAATGCGTCCATTTTCTACGCGTGTGTCGTAGCCTAAATCTTGGACTTCTTTCGCGACGATTGATTCAAGCCCCATCGGACAAACTGCTAATAGTTGATACACGAAAATTCCTCCTTTTGAATATCAGTTTATGTATTTCATTTTTATCATTGTTTTCAGATTGATTTAATTGATGATGTTATCGATATTTGGTTTTATTGTTTGCGTGCTCGGACTCGCATTCCTTAATCAATTTTACAGTCCGCTACTCAAAAGATTTCTATGTGTCGATAGCAAACAAAGCGCCTCTCTATTGATACTGATTCTTATTTCATGCGTTGTCAAGACAAATTGAAGGGCTGGAACGTCTTGTTCCAGCCCTAAGGTGACTAGTCTGAGATATTTCTATAAGCCATGTTCTGTACTGATGTACTCGTTACGTGCACTAGTTACACTGGTACTTCAGTTGTAATCATCTGTCTGAAAAGTATGCTGAACTTTTCCTCGTCTATACGTTGAATTCCGTTAGACAAGTGCTCCTACCAAATTTGGATTGCTCACTCGAGGGGTTTACCGCGTTCCACCTTCATTATTTCTAATAAAGCTACGTCACTGTGGCACTTTCAAACTAATGTAACCGTATCAAAAGACTTAGGTTAGGTCGTTGCCGTCAATATCGAATATTGCCTTGACTTATTGTTTCATCAAGCACGAACACTACAGTCATCTCAGACTGTGTGAGCATGGACTTTCCTCTATATGTCATCACATATAGCGATTACACGAAATATCCTCAAAAAATTATAGCATTTTTCAATTAAAAAACAATCCCTATTTTCCAAAGACTGCTTTTTCAAGGTTAGAAATTCGTTTTAAAATATCTACATTATTATTTTGGTTTGAACTTTGATTTGAGAAACTCTTATTATCTTGTGGTCGACTAGAGGCAACACGAATACGTAAATCTTCAATCTCTTTTTTTAATTTGTGATTTTCTTCTGATAATTTGATGACTTCATTATTTAAGTCTGACATTTTTTGATAATCCGCAATAATATCGTCTAAAAAAGCATCCACTTCTTGGGGACGATAGCCACGAACCATTGTCTTTTCAAAGTCTTTTTCGTAAATGTCTTTTGCTGATAATTTTAACGAAACATCTGACATTTGTTCCACCTCATTTGATTTAAATTTCTTCGGACCATTGTAAATCATTGATAAAGTTCGTAATTTCGTCAAACGTCACAATATCACAAGTATAGTTTGTTTTTTCAACAAAATCAACTAACTTCTTTTTGAAAAATTGTGAACTTGCGGGTTGTTCTTCATCATAGATTAATACAGTGATATCTGTATGGTCCAACATAAATTGATCCGCTTGTTGAAACTGAAACGGTCCTTCGTATGTATGCTGATGCACACTGTTGACATAATCACTCATTTCGATCACCTGCTGATATTTGAGCTGATTTTGTTCATTCCATTTAGATGTATGTTCTAAAAATGGTGTAATGACGCCTAATTTGAGCTCGGGGTAATCTTCTTTCAACGCAATGACACATTCGGCACCCCATAATTCAATACCCAATTGCCCTTGGATTAACACCCATTCTAAACCTTCCTCTATATACTGAATTAATTTTTGCGTTATAAATTTTTTTAAATAGGTCACTTCAGGTGCTTGATCATTGAATATTTGCAGTTCATAAGACTTGTAACCCGTCAAATACATGGTCTTAAACATGTTCGTCACGCTCCAATTGTGATAAGTAGTTCAGATCATGTCGTACGGCTTTAAATTGATCTAAAAATAATTTTTTGCTCGTTGTGAATTGATGGCATGCGACGGCCAGTTCTGCCATTAAAGATGACATGCGTTGTAATTTTCGTGCGTTGAAATATTTTTGTTTTGAAATGGTGTCTTGATAGTGCTGTAATGTTTGCAAGTGGGCATCAACTTGTTGGACGAACGGTTGCGCTTCTTTATAAAAATCATATTGTTTCCCTGATCGAGCTGCTTCATAACGTTGTGAAATCGTTGCTAAATCGTGGATCAACTGTTGTATGACAATTTGCATGAATCTAACACCTTTCGTTAAACTAAATTAATTTTATCATAATGTGTTGAAATATTTTAACTGGAATTGATTTTAGGTCACGTTAAACGACTATGTATGTTACAATAATGTCAGTTTATGAATCCTTTCGATTTATAAAACGCCTATCCTATCATGTTTATAGGACAAAAAACATGGATTGTAGGTGAGATAAATGAATTATCCAAACGGTAAGCCTTTTAAGCCGAGTCAGACTCAAGACGGAAGTACGAGGACAAACAAATCGAGTAAAATTAAATACGGTGGGCGCGGCATGACATTGGAAAATGATATTGAAAGTTCCAACCAATATTATTTGAAGACAGAACGCGCTGTGATTCATAAGAAACCAACACCTGTGCAAATTGTCCATGTGAATTATCCAAAACGCAGTCAAGCTGTAATTAAAGAGGCTTATTTTCGAACGCCTTCAACTACTGATTATAATGGTGTTTATAAGGGCTATTACATTGATTTTGAGGCAAAGGAAACGAAAAACAAAACATCTTTTCCGTTACAAAACATCCATGCGCATCAAGTTGAACATATGAAACAAGCAGTGGCTCATGGAGGAATTGTTTTTTTGCTACTCCGCTTTAAAGGAATCAATGAAGTTTATCTCTTGCCGTTTAAGCGATTTTTTCCGTTTTGGGAGCGCTTCTTAAAAAATGGAAAAAAATCAATTAAGGTTGAAGAAATTCAAGAAAATGGTTACTATATTCCTTATCAGTATCAACCAAGATTAGATTACCTCAGTGCAGTTGATAAGTTGATATTAGATGAAAGTGAGGACCGCTTATGACGGAAAAGAAAGGGACTTCTAAGCAAACGAAAAAGAAGTCCGGTCAAAAAAAGAATAAGAACATCAAGCGTATGATCATTAAAGTGTTGAGCTTTTTAGTATTAGCATTTGTCATCTTAGCACTCTTATCTGTATTGCTTTTCGCATATTATGCCTGGAAAGCACCGGCATTTAACGAGTCTAAACTCCAAGATCCAAGTCCAGCAAAAATTTACGATAAAGATGATGAATTAGTTAAGACGCTTGATAATGGTGCAAGACGAGAACATGTGGATTTAAAAGATGTTCCCGATACGATGAAAGATGCAGTACTTGCAACTGAAGACAACCGTTTTTATGATCACGGTGCACTCGATTACAAACGTTTATTCGGTGCCGTATTGAAAAATATTACGGGCGGCTTTGGTTCACAAGGTGCTTCGACGCTAACACAACAAGTGGTTAAACGTACGTTTTTAACAGACCAAAAGTCGATTGAACGTAAAGCGCAAGAAGCCTACTTATCTTATCGTTTAGAACAGGAATATTCTAAAGATGAAATTTTCCAAATGTATCTCAACAAAATTTACTACTCTGATGGTGTGTATGGGATTAAGGCTGCAGCAAGATACTACTTCGATAAAGATTTAAAAGATTTGAACTTAGCTGAATCGGCGTATCTCGCAGGTCTGCCGCAAGTTCCTAACACTTATAACATTTATGACCATCCAGAAGAAGCTGAAAAACGTAAAGATACAGTATTGTACTTGATGGCATATCATCATCGCATTTCTGAAAAAGAGAAAAAAGAAGCGCAAGATACGCCAATCACTGAGAATCTCGTGCAACGTACAGCAGAAGATAGACAAATTAAACCAGACGATGATTCAGAACAATACAATTCTTATGTGAACTTTGTGAAGCAAGAGTTGATGAACAATCCTGAATTTAAAGGACAAAATTTATCTGACATTCTTAACAGTGGTATTAAAATTTACACTTACATGGATAAAGATGCTCAAAACAGCTTACAAAATCGTATTGATAATGGTGGTTATTATAAAAATGAAGATCAGATGGTGGGTTCAACAATCGTGGACAGCCAAACTGGTGCTTTAGTTGCCATTTCAGGTGGTCGTAACTATAAAGATGTCGTTGAGCGTAACCAAGCGACTGACGCACATCCAACTGGTTCGACATTGAAGCCATTCTTAGCTTATGGTCCAGCAATTGACAACATGCAATGGGCAACCAACCACTCTATTCAAGACGAATCAGCATACAATATTAATGGTGCAACCTTTAGAAACTATGACCAACAAAGCCATGGTACGGTATCCATTTATGATGCATTACGTCAAAGTTTTAACATTCCAGCATTGAAAACATGGCAACAAGTCAAATCTCAAGCTGGTAACAATGCACCGACAGATTTTGCGAAAAAAGTTGGTTTAGAGTATGAAAATACAGATATTGGACCTTCAGAAGTATTAGGTGGTTCATCTTCTGAATTCTCACCTACGCAACTTGCTTCAGCCTATGCATCATTTGCAAATGGTGGTACGTACAACAAAGCACATTCAATTAAAAAAGTTGTAGAAGCAAATGGCAATACAATTGAATTCGATTTTACGAGCCATAAAGCAATGAATGACTACACAGCTTATATGATTACTGAGATTTTAAAAGGTACATTTGAAGCATACGGTTCTGCTTATGGCAACAAAGTCGATGGTGTGAATATGGCTGCTAAAACAGGTACAGGTACGTATGGTGCAGAAACATATCAACAGTACAATTTACCTGATTCAGCTGCTAAAGACGTATGGATCTCAGGCTTCACACCGAAATATACTATGTCTGTATGGATGGGCTTTAGTGAAGTGAAACAATACGGTCAAAACTCATTCGTCGGCAGTAGTGAACAAAAATATCCGCAATTACTCTTTAAAGATGTAATGAGCGATATTAGTCCACGTGACGGTTCGGACTTTACACGTCCAGACTCTGTTGCAGGTAGCGGTAAGAGCCTGTATGTTGCAAAGTCACCTGATGGCAATACAACAAGTAACTTTACTGAATCAAGTAATGGGACAAACATTGGTTCACGTTCTAACAACAACAGAAATGGCAACAACGGTCAGAATTTGAGCAATGCCAATAACAATTCACAACAAGGTAACAACAATAACAGCAATAATAACGGTAATGGTATTTTCGGCAACTTATTCGGTCGTTAAAATGCCATACAAAAAGGAGCAGGGCTAGCATGAGCGCCCCGCTCCTTTTTCATATTTATCACATCACTTATATCAATCATAAATCTATAAATCGTAGGAATGGAGCTGGGACATTAAGATTCCTCAGCTCCTTTACTATATTTTGTTGTGTATACCAAGGGTTGGGGCTTGAAAACTTTTGATGCTATTGATGCAATATTTTTGTTAAACTTGCCCTCCCTATGTCTTGTGGCTTTAGATTGCCTTCATGGCTTCGCGTTCCTAGGGGCTGGCCCTTCAACTAAATTCGGCTTGATTGAAATGAACACTTGATCGATGCCGAATTGGATTTTCCGGACCAGCTGATCCCTCAGGAGTCTCAGCCTTCTGGGCAATCTTATATTAAACACAGCAAACTGAGGGCAAGTTTATGAAATCAATAAATCAATAGCATCAATGTTTTATCCATTCATCCTCATTTTCCAACTACTTTAAAATCATTTAATCAGTCAAAAATATATGAATGGATTGAGACTTGAAATTTTTACGATAAGCGATGACGTGCACGATATGCTGCATACATCTTCACTAATTCAGATTTCAACGTCTTCATTTGCTGATATCCCATATAATGGTGCTTACGTGTTTCAATATATGCAAAACGTTCATCAATATTGAACGGCACAATACGTAAACTTTCCTGAGCCACAAGCCGATAATCTTCTACTTCATTAATCACATTAAAATAACGGATTAACGCATCATAATAATCATCCAACAACGCAATTGATGCGTCACGCCCTATTTTGCGCTGTTTCGCATAGTCGTCTAATGCTTCTTCTAATGTTGACATCTTTGCAATGATTTCTTGATGATTCATGATGATGCACCTGCCACTTTTTTCAATGATGCACGATAACGTTTTTGGCCTTCACGACAATCTTCAAACAATGGACAGCCACCGCACTTTGGTTTTTTCGCTAAACAGTGATAACGACCGAAAAAGATCAGTTGATGATGACTTTTCGTCCAACGTTCTCTCGGTATGATTGAAGTGAGTCGACGTTCTACTTCTGTCACACTATCTTTCCAACGACAAATGCCTAAACGTTTTGACACACGTTCAACATGTGTATCAACAGCGAGTGCAGGTTCCCCAAACGCTACACTCATGACGACATTGGCTGTTTTTCGCCCTACACCAGCTAATCCTTCTAGTTGTTCATGCGTATGTGGCACGGTGCCGTCATATTGATCGAGTAAAGATTGCGATAGCTTTTGAATATTTTTTGCCTTATTTCGATAGAGTCCGATTGAACGAATATCTTGTTGTAACTCTTCTAAATCTACAGCTAAATAGTCTTCCGGCGTGTGATACTTCTGAAATAAGTCCTTGGTCACACGGTTCACCGTATTGTCGGTACATTGTGCTGAGAGTAATACAGCAATCGTTAATTCGAATGGATTTTCATGTACAAGTTCGCACTGTGCATCCGGAAACATTTGATCAATGACATCAATCATTTCAAGTGCTTTCTTTTTACTTATCAAAAGGATTCTCTCCTTTCAGCCAATTAAATTTCGGAATGTGTTCTGTTTTTTGAGAAGGTTGCTGAGGTTGTTTTTTAAATTTTGCCCGTATGGGTTGTGCGTCTTTCACTGTTGTGACATTATTTTTTTGCCAATTGAGTAAAATGCGATCAATATATTTAAGTGATGTTTTTTGATGTGCCAACGCTTCATCAATCGCCGCATCAATCAATTCAACGGCATAATGATCGACATCAATCCATTGGTTAAGATGTTCAATTTCTAATGGTGACAATGCCCGTCCAAACGCAGTCTCGATTTTTTTGAACACCATTTTAAATGCTTCTTCTTCAGATATCGTTTCTTTGGATTGCTCGATTTGTTTAAAAATTGAAGCCAATTGTTCGTAAAAGCCATCAAGATTTATATATTCAGTGAATTTACCCTCATTATTTTTTTCGACGCGCATCGCTAATAAACCGAGTTGTATCAATTTTTGTATAATCGCGGTCACTTCTGATGATTGCATCGTTGTCCCCTTTTTCAACATATCAATAGAAGGCTGCTCATTCGAAGCTTCATAAGCATATAAAATTTTAATTAAAATCACTAAATCATTTTCGTTAAGGCCTAACTCTTGATAATGCTCAAGCAATTCATAGCGAATCACTACAGGACGTATTTGCAGTTCTCGTTGGTTCATTAGTTCCCCTCCTATTTCGCCAGTCATGTGACAACCATGTATTCTCGACGCACCGCTATAGTTAGAATAAAAAGAGAGTGAGTGTGAAATCCCTATTGTCAAAGAATTTCAGCTTCTCACCCCCGTAAAAGATGTGGTGATGTAATGCCCATCAACATCACCCAACATCATTACATCGGTACCTTTTATGGATACAAACGATTTAACAAGCGTGGGAATGGTGATGTTTCACGCACGTGTTCCACACCAGCAATCCATGCCACAGTACGTTCTAAGCCTAAACCAAAACCACTGTGCGGTACACTACCATATTTACGTAAATCTAAGTAATATTGATAGCTTTCTGTATCAAGTTGATGTTCATCGATACGTTGTTCTAACAACTCGAGGTCGTTAATACGCTCAGAGCCACCGATAATTTCGCCATAGCCTTCAGGTGCAATTAAATCCGCACAAAGCACTGTGTCATCATTTTCTGGATTTGGTTGCATGTAGAATGGTTTAATTTTTGTTGGATAGTTCACAATGAATACAGGCAAGTCGTAATGGTTGGCAATCGCTGTTTCGTGTGGTGCGCCGAAGTCATCGCCCCATTCAATATCGTCAAAACCTGCTTCATGTAAAAACTTAATCGCATCATCATAAGAAATACGTGGAAATGGCGCTTGTACTTTTTCTAATTTTGATGTGTCGCGTTCCAATAATTTAAGTTCAATTTGACAGTTTTTAAGCACAGCTTGTACGACATATGAAACATACGCCTCTTGTACTTCTAAACTCTCTTCATGTGTTGTAAATGCCATTTCAGGTTCAATCATCCAGAATTCAATTAAATGGCGACGTGTTTTTGATTTTTCGGCACGGAATGTTGGACCAAATGAAAATACTTTTCCGTATGCCATTGCCGCAGCTTCCATGTAAAGTTGTCCACTTTGTGATAAGAAGGCATCTTCATCAAAGTATTTCGTATGGAACAATTCACTTGTGCCTTCTGGTGCACTTGCTGTTAAAATCGGTGGATCAATTTTCGTGAAGCCATTTTCATTAAAGAACTCATATGTTGCACGGATGATTTCGTTACGAATTTTCATCACAGCATGTTGTTTTTTAGAACGTAACCATAAATGGCGGTGGTCCATTAAAAATTCAGTACCATGATTTTTAGGTGTAATCGGATAGTCATGTGCTTCGTGAATCACTTCAATATGTTTGACTTGCATCTCATAACCTAAGTCTGAGCGGTTGTCTTCAGTAATTTCACCAGTCACATACAATGATGTTTCTTGTGTTAATGATTTCGCACGTTGAAAGATTTCCTCATCAACATCTGCTTTAACGACAACACCTTGCATAAATCCTGTACCGTCACGCAATTGTAAGAATGCGATTTTACCACTTGAACGTTTATTCGCTAGCCAAGCACCAATCGTAACTTCTTGGCCAATTTTATTCTTTGCTTCTTTAATCGTTGTTTTCATAACCATTCTCCTATATGTTTTAATACTGTTATTATTTTAACAAAACTACTGCCGAACTTCTACCACATCATGATTGATCGAGTTGAGATTGCATTTGATGGAGCAATTGTCCAAACTGTTTGATGTTGCCTTGATGTTGTTGAAAATGTGTGAACGTATTTTGGAAAAAGTGACGATATTGACTGTGCACTAAACGATTATCAAAAGAAACGACAATCCCTTGATCATTTTCATTTCTCAACAGGCGCCCTAATCCTTGTCTAAATCTCAGTACAGCTTCAGGTAAGACATAATCTTTAAAGACATTGTCAAACTCATTGGCCAGTAACATCGGTTTGACGGCATGATGATTCATAAATGGTAATTTCGCAATCATGACACATTTAATGCCGTGCGCCTGATAATCAAAGCCTTCAAAAAATGTACTCGTCCCTAGTAATATCGCCTTATCAAAATGATTGAACTGTTGCACGATTTTATAATTTTGACTTTGTTGTTGTGACAAAATCACATAATCGTCAAATTCAGACATTTGATTTAAATAATCCATCACATTGTATAACATTTTATAGCTCGTGAAGAGTACGAGGCACTTACTATCTACAGTCGTGACATAACGGGCAATATATTCCACAATCGTTTGGATATATGCTTCTTGGTTTTGATAATTGTAACGTTTAATATCATTCGGCACAAAGATGTGTGCGTTGGCGTTATGTTGATGTTCTGACGTAATCTTGTACGTTTGGAAATGCACATCCTCTTCAAACCACTTTTGATAATTTTTAAAGGAGCCATTAAACGTCAATGTGCCTGAAACGAACGAAATCGATTCGAACTGTTTTAAAATTTTCTCCGTTAACAATTGTTTAATGGATGCGTCTTTAAGATGAATTTTAATCGTCGACTTTTGTTGGACATTTTTTAACGTAATATAAAACAAATGCCCAGCTTTCAGTCCCGTTTCGATTTCTCGCAATTGATCCACAATATAGAGCAAATGTTTACGCAACGTTTTGACCACTTTATGTTTCATATTATTGAAATGCTCAAGCGTGACATTAATTTTGGAAATGTATTGATGTAACAACGGAATCAATTGATCGCGTTCCATATCATAGGCATAATGTAATTTCGAAGCTTCATCATCATATAACTGACCTTCATGCACTTGATTGAAAATATGGTCAAAAAAGTGTTCGTTCATATCGTGAATTTCAATAATGTCTTGTTTAATACTAAAAACATCAATCGGTGGGATATCTAACTTTTGTAAAATACGCTGCTGTTCGAGTTGATCGATTTGTTTCAACAGTTTTTCATTTTCTGTTTTACCGATTAACCCTAATTGATATTTAATATCTGCATAACCGAATGCATGAATGGCACAATCAATCGCATAATCTGGCAATCGATGTGCTTCATCAATAATGCAATGTTTGAACATTTGATACAGTGTATGTTCAGGTGATGAATATAACAAATGCGCATGGTTTGTAATCCCTATTTGAATTTTGGATGCATTCGTTCGAATATGGTTGTAATAATGAAAATCTTTACGTACAGGGACATACGTTTCGATTTTTTGTTCGAAATACATTTTTTGGCCACCGCGTAAGTTCAGTTCTTGAATATCACCCGTACGTGTTTCTAGTATCCAAATGAGTAATTGCATTTTTAATAAATTGACATCATAATTGGTCGTTTCATCTTTTAACACTTGG